>NZ_JBITJQ010000005.1:0-480716 GCF_044460125.1 Nonomuraea sp. NPDC050153 | reverse complement strand
CGCCAAGCTCGCCATCGACCCGCCCAAGCAGATCATCGAGCTCGCCCCCGCACGCCGCTGACCTGCACGAACGCCACCGCCTAGAGACACGCCTCACCAGCGTGTCTCTACGTGTTTCCCCAGGTCAACACACACATTTTCGCTCCAGCCCGAGCGAATTATGCGGAACGCAGGTGAAGGTCGCGGGGGGCACGGGAGAGAGTGTCCAGCATCTTCTGGCGCGGGTCGTCGGTGACCAGGTCCGACGCCCGGCCGTAAGCGTTCACGTGCGCGGCCACTGCCGCTCGGGCGAGCGGTCCAGCGCTGTCGCGGGAAGGCTCGAGCGGGTCCAAGAAGTCGTCAGCGCTGAGGCCAAAGGATTCACCGACGGCCCACAACATATCCAGCATCTGCACGGCGGCGAACTTGGCGCTCTCGGTGTACACCACGAAAGGGGGATCCCGTTCGTCGTCGTAAAGGGAGTCAAGGGGCGAGGATGCCGTGGCCTGGGCGATCACATCGCGCGCCTTGTCGCTGGCCGGAGCGGCGCTCTCATCGGTATACGCCGGCATCGCCCCAAGGTTCGGGGCACAAGGGCGTCCTGCCATGGAGGTGTTGACCTGCCCATTGAATATGGCGGTGACGAGAGGGTGTGGCCGCCCCGACAGGCCCCTGATCTCCGAAGTATCGAAGTCGTCGGCGACGAGCCCACGCGCCTGACCGGCAGCCCACATCGCTTTCAGCAGCTTTACGGCCGTGTCCTGCTGTGCTTTGACGATATTGTCGAGCTCCAGCGCCTTGTTTTGGTATGGCGTCACATCACCGCCGTACCAGTGCGTTTCATGCTCGATCATGTCCGCTGCCGCGTCGCTCATGACGGTCCCCTACCTCCCGCAGTTCGGCGAGCAAGCCGGGAAGATCCCCGGACTTCATACATACCGCGCGAATACCACCTGCGGAAGTCGTTGCCCGGCCGCACCTCGGCGCGCTCGATCTGGCCGCGTCGCGGTGACCAAGGAGGGATGCGCACGCCGTTGACTTAACGTGCAATTGCGTTCAATCCACATCGCAGGCCGCATCCCTACCGTGTCGGCATGACTGAACCCGCTTCCGTCCCCCTTGACCTGACCCCCGCCATGATCGAGCCGCTCGGGCGCCAAGCCCTCGACCTCGTCATCCGCCAGGTCGCCGCCCTGCCCGACGCCCCCGCCAGCGATTACCGTGTGCCGCTCGAGTATTGAGTTACGTGGCTTGAACTGCGGTTATGCGGCGTGCTGGTATTCGCTGATCATGCCTGCAACGACGGGTTTTCGGCGAATGGATCGCAGGTCGTCGAGGTCGGTCACGTCGCGCTCGGGCTGCATTGCAGTGTCCGGAGGTCGTTGTTGCCGGGACTGGTGCGGCCGACGCCGGTTGTAGTGGATCAGGTACTCGTGGAGCACGAGGGCCAGGTGGGGTTCGTTGAGGATCAGGATCCGGTCCAGGAGCTCACGGCGCAGAGTGCCGATGACCCGCTCGCAGATGGCGTTCATCCTCGGCGTCTGCGGCAGCGTGGTGATGGTCCGTAGCCCTTCAGCTGTGAAGACCTCACGAAAGGCAGAGGTGAAGAGCGGGTCCCGATCGTGGATCAAGAACCGCAGCCCGGCAACGCGGCCACCCAGATTCATGACCAGGTTGCGGGCCTGCTGGACCGTCCATACCCCGGTCGGGCACGCGGTCACTCCGGCCAGGTGCAGTCGCCGAGTGCCGTGCTCGATGACGACCAGCACATACAGCCGTTTGAGCAGCACTGTCTCGACTACACAAGCCCTTCACCAACCGGTAGACAAGCGACAACAACACCCCGCAATGGCCGCAGCCGCCGCCCTGATCGCGCCGCAAAACCCCAGTTCGCAGTGCGAAACTGTGTTTTCGAGCGGGACACCCGCAGGACTATCCGACCGGCGTCTATCACGCCGGCGCTCCAGTACCTGTTCTCCGGCGCGTACGCGGGCCACGCCCTCTCGCCCGAGCAGCGGCAACTGTCCGACCAGATGATCAGCTACTGGACGCGCTTCGCCCACGCCGGCAACCCCAACGGCGACCAAGCGCCCGCCTGGGCGAAGTACCGGCCGGCCGACGGACAGGTGCTGGCGCTCGCCCCTGGCCAGGACGGCATCAAAGAGGTGAACCTCGACCGCGAGCACCGCTGCGACTTCTGGAAATCCGTCGAGTGAAGGAGATAGGGAGAGCAAGGTGCTCATCGGCGAACTGGTCCGGCGAGGTACTCGTGGTCTGGCCGGACAGCGCTACTGAGACGGTCGCCCAGGTGCCCGGTGCGCCCTCCGGACTGGGCCGGGCTCCGACTGGCAGCAGGCCATCTGCCACAAGGTCCGTGACCTCGTGGCAGGGCCTGGACGTTGCGGTCGCCGTCGCTACCGCTAATTTCTGCTTACTTCCTCTTCGGCACATCGCTGACAATTGACGTCAGGGAAGTCGCTAACGTCAGGCCCGTGGAAGACGACGTCGAGCAGCAACGACGGCAGCACCACGTTCATCGAGGTTAGATCCTGCTAGGGTCCAGCGATGGCGATGGTCGACGTATACGACCGCGCCTACGAGGCGGCCGCGGCCGAGCTGTCGCTCAGCGCGGCGCAGGCATGTGTGCTCGGGCGACTCGATGAGCGACGCGGCATGGGCGCCTTGGCGGCATGTTCTGCGACGATGAGCATGCTGTCAGCTGTCACGTCGGCGACGCTACGCCTTCCACAAGTTCCTCGTCTCCCGCTCTAACCAGGCGCTATGTCTTCGCAGACAACCTCGCCGACCGGCCCTCCAGACCACGGGGAATCGAGGAGAAAGGTCATGCCCCCGCTGCCTACTGTGCCGAGGTCAGAGGCACGACTGTCCCTTTCTCCCATACTTGGTCTGCCCCCTCTGCGACGTCGGGCGCGAGCGTCAAGCACCGGCGCGCCCGGCGGGTAGACCGGGATCGAGTCGCAGTTCAACGCCTGGTTACATGTTCCTCCCTATTACGTGTTCCTCAACCCTGATCCTGGGTGGCCTGGGCTAGTGCGGTGACGATCAGGCGGCGCTGCTGGTCGTTCATGAAGACGAGGTTGAAGCGTTCTTCTGCGAGCGTGATGGCGAAGTCGAGGAGGGCCTGATTGGCGACGGCACGGCCGTCGCCGACCGGTGCGTCGAATGCGCCGCTGTCGAACGAGTCTCGGGCGTTCTCCCAGTCGATGAGTGCCATGTCCTGATCGATGCTGTCTGTCACGCAGGCTTCGAGGAACTCATCGTTGTCGAGCCACGCGCTCTGAGGGTCGGCGATGAGGAGTTCGACGGCGGCGATCCGATATGGGGCGGCGTCGCGTGCTCCGGCGCGGAGGCGTTCAGCGAGAGTGCTCATGCGGAGATTGTTTCACCGCGCTCGGGGGGTGAGGGGTTGACGTTTCCGGCGAATCGCCGGAATTGCCCTGTATTGCCTTTATGTCAACCAAGCGAACCAAGATCCATCTCAGCGCCAACGGGTGCCCTCAGGCTCCTCGACCCTGTAAGACCAAGGGCGCCTCCCCACTCGTTTGGGCCGGGCGACGCGATTCTTACCACCAGGTCGATGGCGCCGCCCTTGAAAACGACATGGGCGCGCCGGAATTCCAGGTCGAGGTCCTCGACGTTGAGGGTGAGGACTTCCTCGGCACGGGCGGCCGTGTCGTACAGGAGCCGCCACAGCAGTCGTTCACGCAGAGCATGGCCGGTGTCGGTGAAGAGCGTCTCCAGTCGGGTGCGCGGGATGGAGCGGTCGCCGCGGCGGGCGGGTTTGCGGCGCTGCAGGCGGCGGGCGGGGTTGGTGGCGAGGATGTCCTGGCGCTGGGCCCAGGTGGTGGAGGAGCACAGGGCAGATAGGTGCCGGTTCCAGGTGGCGGCGGCCGCGGTCTTCCAGCGGTCCATCACCGCGGCGTTCGGGGATGAGTCAGGCGCCCTGCGGCGCGATAACGCTGGATCGAGCGTTTCCGCAGGTCGCGTTGCTCGCTAACAGGCTTTATGTCAACCGGCTGCCCCTTCCAGCCGTACTTGGGCTGTGGGCCTACCCGGCGTGGGACGAGGTCGTGGGGCCCCGTCCATGCGGCGAGGGGTCTGTGAGCCCCGACCCGGCCGTAGCCGTCCGGAGGCTCCGCGTGCCTGCCAGCCATCAACTCAAGGGGGATGGCGTCGCGCGCCAGCGGGGCCAAGTCGCTGTCGACCCGGATGGATGGCCAGTGAGCGTCGGCCATGCTGGCGCCGCAGGGGGCGAGCCTCTTTTGACGTGGTGTAGATCAGTTGCGAGGCTGCCGCTTGGCCAAGCCCCGTCCCCCAATGACGGCGACAATCAGGGCGACGATGACCACTACCGGGCCGATGACCGCCCAAGCGGTGACGCCGCTCATCACGCTGCCGCCGAGAACGCCCAGCCCTTGCAGCGTCCACACCGCTCCCAGCAGGGCGAACAGCACACCGACGACGAGCAGGATCCATGCTTTCACTGCTGATCTCGTCTCTTTTCGGGAAGGGGTCACCGCTCAGTGTGCGCACCCTGCCGGCGAAGAGGCAAGCCCGCCATCGACTCACAGGCGGCTATGTTCGGCCACAGGCGAGCGTGTCCGGCCACGGCCCGACATGCTCCGCGCAGGCGGCGGTGCCGTCGACGGCGCCTTTGACGTCCAGGTCGACGCCGAGCATGTTCGAACGCCAGCAGCCGACGCCGATGTTGTCACCGGCGCACCAGGTCCTGGATAGCGCGTCGGGGTCGGTGGTGGCGGCGCTGTGCCAGCCGGGGCCCAGCAGGTGTTTACCGCCGATGGCTAGCATCTGGAGTGGATAATGCCGTCGCCGAGCTGGTGGGGGCCGGGGCGGAACTCAGCGGATAACAAGGACGGGGCGAGCGTGGAGACACCCGAGGGCCGGACGGGCCGACCGGAGATCGATCAGTGGCTCGACCGCGCCGACGCTCAACAGCGGGCCCTGGCCGAGCTCGAGGTGGTCAGCCGCGCTGAGAACCTCGTCGCCCACGCCCGGCATACCGATCTGGCCACCGAGCACAAGGCCCTGCACGGGATAAAAGGCCATTATCACGTACATGAATGATCCGGCTCGGCGCACCCGGCGTGGGCGGCTTGCCGGGTGTGGTCAATCGTGGGCGGACAAGCCGGACACGAAGCTCCGGGCAGTCCGGATGAGGGACTTACGGAGGGCGGCTTCGTCGAGGTTCGGTTTCTGATAGCCGGGGGCGTCACGGGGGCCGCCGCCGACGTTCGTGCCGTCGTAGGTGAACGTGATGAGGCGGTCGCCGGCCAGGACCCGGACCTCCTCGGCGACGGCGAACGCCCTGTCCCCGAGGCCGGTGAGGCGCTTGATGGGCGCCTCCTTGGCGTAGTAGCCGGCCTCGATGTCGAACCCGGCCTTAAGATCCCGGTGGTAGAGGCGCCTGGCGTCGCTGACGCGGACGAGCAGTTGGCCGCAGCGGGAGGCGATGTCCCCAAGTTGGATCACTCCGCGGCCGCAGGGCCTGTCTGCCTGCACGACCCCGTCGCGGATTTTCCAGGTGCAGGCGGTCTGGCCGGCGTCGCCGTCGCCGCCCACTTCCGTGACGGAGGGGAAGAAGGCCGAGGTGACGTCGGTGGTGGAGATGGCTCCGCACGGCTGGCCGTCATCGGGGGCAACGGTGCTGGGGTCCTTGGCCATTTCCGCGGTGAAAACCTCGGCGAACCGGTCCGCGCCGCGGCGAAGCTCGGCTTCGGTGGGTAATGCGCCGTCACGCTCTTTGCCTCGATATGTGATCGTGATCAGCCAGGGCCCCTGCCGGATGACCATTTCGGCGTTGCGAGAGCCGGACTGACCGGTCTTGGTCACCGTCCGGCTGTACGCGGCGTCGCCGTGATCCGCTGTCACGGGTGGGGTGTACGCTCTCCAGTCCGGCTTTTCGGCCTGTTTCGCGGCCTCCGCCTTGCTCTTGTCGAACAACTGCTTGGCGTGCTCTGTCGCGGTCTGGGTGACCGTGCCGTACGCCTGGACGATCACGCTCAGCGAACGAGGGGCGCCGGGGTACCAGTTGCACATCCCCCAGGCCACAGTGGCGGTCGCGACATTGTTGCTCCAGTTCAAATCGTTGCTGAACATGTCTTCGGGGAGCAAGGACACCCGGAGCGACTTGGGGACGGCCGCGCAGACCTGGGCCCCGGTGATGGGGCGTAGCCGGTCGGGGGCGACGGGAGCGGGGGCCGGGCTTACGGCCGCCGCAGTGGGGGTGGGGGCCGCCGGGGGAGTGGCGGCGCCGCCGGCCAGGGTGGTCGCGAGCAGGAGGATGAGGGCAATTCGCATCGCAGCTCCTTGAGGGGACGAAGGTCTTGGCTGGCGGTACGACGGCTGACCGCGCGACGGAGGAATCGAAGGCTGAGGCCAGATGGCCTGGGCCGTGGGTTCACGGCCTCGCTGATCTTCCAGGTGCGGCGGGTCGGCCCTGCGCTCGCCATCTACGGGTACGGCACCAACACCGGGATCCGGGCCGTGGCCGCCGGTGGCCATGCCCACAACGAGGACGACATCCGCCATGTACGGCGCCGCTACCTGACCCCGCAGATCGCCACCGACATCGCGATCGGCGCCACCCGGTCAACGCGCTGCGGACCCTGGTCGACGCCTCTCAGACGGTTCTCAACAACATCAGACCTTCGAGCCTTGCACAGCACCTGCTCAGAGGTCCTAGCGGTAGCGCATCATCAACGACGAGATCGAGCGGCAGGCAACCGCCATGGCCACTGCGGCCGCCGACCTCCCGCTGTTGCTCTGCCGGTTCCGCGCCACCCCCACCGGTGGGATGAGCGTCGGGACCGTGCTCCCGCGGCAAGCTCAAAGGACGCCAGCCCAAACTCACCACGCGCCAGCAGGCCGAGCTGGTGCGCATGCACTCCACCGGCGAGTACACCATCGCCGAGCTGATGGAGGTGTTCTCGGTCGGCCGGGCGACGGTCTACCGGGTGTTGGAGCGGACCCGGGACGCGGCCGGATGAGCCCGCGTTCCTGGGCAGCCTGGACGTCTCGTTCACCGTGCTCGAACCGCCGGAAATGCGCGACCATCTTCACCGGCTCGCCGAACGCTACTCGCGCCTGACAGGCGGACCGTCCATCACATGATCATCTCGATCGCGCGGATCCCGCCAGGGCCTGGCCGGTGACGCTACTGTCGCCGGTCATGACCGATTCGCCGCCCTTCGCCGTCCTCGAGGACCTGCTCGGCTGCCGCACCGACGACCCCCGGCTGGTCGAGCTGCATCAGGCCTACGGTCTCGACGCGCCCGCAACGTTCTCCGACCGGTACGGCGTGGACGCCGAGGGCGTGGACGAGTGCGGATGGTCGCTCGTCTACAAGGCCACCGCGCGAATTCCCGGCAGTTACCCCCCGCCTCGGGTGCGCGGCCGGGGTAAGTTGCTCGGCTACCTCACGCAGATCGACATCGTGGACGGCTACACACCGCCGCTCCGTGAGGGGATCACCATCGAGTTGTCCGAGCCGGAGGCGCGTGCCCGGGCGCTGGAGAGCAGGGTCGCCGAATACGGCAACATCGTCCACGTGCTGGAGCGCGACGAGCGCACCATGCTCGAGGCGCGCTATCACGGCGACGGGCGCTTCATCTGGTTCAGCCTGAGGCTCAACGAACTGGACGAGGACGACCCCGAGCTCCTGCGAGCAGCCGAACAGGTGCGTGTCACCTTCCCGGTCCGGACGATCCCGGACTGGCCGGAGCCGGATGTCAACGAGCCGTTCCCCCCGGCCCTGCAAGCGTTGAACGCCTACCAGGACGCGCCCGGTTTCGGCGAGATCGACTTCGAGATGCTTGACCGCTTCGACCCGGGTTCGGTGACGGCGAACGGGCGCACCGACGCCGAGCGGGAGTTCCGCGTGTTCGCCATCAACGGCAGCGGCTCGCAGATCGCCTTCTGGCTCGTCCACGAGGGCCTTCCGGCCGAGCAGCAGCCGGTCGTCTTCCTAGGCGACGAGGGCGATGTCGGCGCGGTCGCCACAGACCTCTGTGATCTGCTCTACCTGCTCGCCTCCGGCAACGGCCCTTTCGAGGTCATCATGTTCGGTGTGGACGAGGACGCCGAACCGCAGCCGGGCATCGCCGCGATCGCCGAGGTCCACTTCGACCGCCGCGAAGGACGCACTCCTGAAGCCATCCTCGCCGACGCGGCCGCCGAGTATTCCGACGTTCAGGACCGCATCGACGTCCTCGGGCGGTGGTGACCGGCCTCAGGTCACGAGGGAGTCGAGGAACCAGGCGTCGACCACGCCGTCATCGAGGCCGCGACTGACACGGCTCACGTTGGACGCGACCCACCGATCCAGACCGTGACGTCACCGAAGTCGACCTCGGCCCCGGCGCCGGCCCGGTGCGTCTGGGAGATGAACGCCTCAACCGGTCCCCAGCCGACCTCCACCCGGATCCGCGGCTGGCGCTCGGCGACGTAACGCCGCACCGATCCCGTAGGCCCGGCATCTTGAGGCGGCCACCTCACCTCAGCAGCAGGCTCCGGGTCAGCTCGTACGGCCTGGCCGGGCTGGTCGGCTCCCACCGGCCGTCCGGCCCGGGTTCGGCGAGGCCGTGCTCGCGCAGCAGGCCGAGCACGGCGGTGACCAGGCCGGCGGGGCGTCCCGCTGGGCCGGCCAGCTCGTCGAGTGCGGTGGCGAACCGGTGGAGCTGGGCCTGCCAGGCCTCCGGGAGGAAACGTTCGTAGCGGAGCTCGCGCCACGCCTCGCGCAGCCGCTCGATCCGCTCGCCCGCGCGGGCCGCGATCACCTCAGGGCCGGGCATCCCGGGCGGCGGGCGGTCCGGCCCCTGCGGGGCGGCGCGCAGCCGGGCGTGATGCAGGGCGATCGGCGGGCGGTCGTCAGGCATCGGGCCTGCCGCCGAACGGCCTCGGGGCGACCGGGCCGCGCGGCACCGCGACCACCGTGCAGCCCCGGTCGGGGTGGTGGGTGATGGCGACGCGGTTCATCCCCTCGTCGCGCGGATCGGCGGCGGAAAGGATCACCCGGCGGGTGACGACGTGCAGGAACGTCGAGATCTGCAGCAGAGCGAACTGCCTGCCCACGCACACGTGCGGCCCCGTCCCGAACGGCAGCCAGCTGTACGGGGCGGGACGCCCCTCCAGGAACCGTTCGGGCCGGAAGACCATGGGGTCGGCGAAGTGCCGGGGATGGCGGTGCAGTGCCCGCAGCGCCACCAGCAGGTTGGTGCCGGGTTCGACCCGGTAGCCGCCGAACGTGAGCCGTTCGCGGGCCACGCCCAGCGGCACGGTCGACGTCGAAGGACGCAGGCGCAGCGTCTCGCAGGCGACCGCGGTGGCGAACCGGTCATCGTCGCCGCGCAGGGCCTCGGCGGTCAGCCGGTGGAGCGCGGACGGGTGCCGTACGAGCCGCTCGACCGCCCAGGCCACGCCGAGCGCGGTCGTGGTGTGCCCCGCCAGCAGCATGGTCATGACCTGGTCGACCAGCGCGTCGTCGTTGAGCCGCCACCCCTCGGCGGTGCGCGACGCCATGAGCAGGCTCAGGACGTCGTCGCCGGTCTCGCCGTCGTGGCGGCGGGCGATCTCGCCCCTGACCAGCTGGACGCAGCGGGCGCGCAGCCGCTGCGCGGAGGGCCAGAGCCGGATGGCGCCCAGCCCGCGCAGGGCGAAGCGGACCATGAGCTCCTCCGTCAGCGCCACGTGCAGGAGCTCCCGCACCACCGGCAGCCACACCTCCAGCCGCCGCCGGTCCAGCCCGAGCAGCGAGCGCAGCGCGATCTCCAGGAGCGACTCCCACAGCAGCGGCAGCAGCGCGAACGGCATCCCGGCCGGGAACTCCTCCACCGTGCGCCCGGCCACGTCGGCCACGATGGCGCGGTGGCGCTGCACCGACCGGCCGCCCAGGAGCGGCAGCACCAGCTTGCGCATCCGGTGGTGGTCGGCCCCGTGCTGCGCGAAGATCGACCGCGGCCCCCACGCCGCGGCCGTGGGCCGCCCCTCGAACGGGTTCAGCCGCGCCGTCATGACCTCGCCGATCAGCGCGGGGTCGCGCATGAGCGCCACCCGCCCGACGCCCGGCGCCCAGAACCCGAACACGTCGCCGTAACGTTCGAAGGCCCGGTCGAGGAGGTGCTCGCCCCGCACGAGGTAGGCGGGCAACACCAGCGGGGTCAGCCAGCCGGGGCCTGGGACGGGACGCGCCTTGCTCACCCGCCGATGGTAGGAGGGGGTGCCCGCCCGATGCCTCGTGCAACGCCGGGAGCAGGTAAAACGGGAGTGTGAGATTCGGCGTGCGGCAGTTCGAACTGTCCTTGATGCACCGGATGCGCGATCTCAACCCCACGCGGGTGGAGCAGGCGCTCCTGGTCATGGACGCGTCCAGGGCGGAGCTGCGGGCCGCGCACGCCCAGTGGACGAGGATGCTCCACTCGCCGAGGGCGCCGAAGACGCTCCGGCCGCTGCTCGGCCGCCCCGCGTACGAGGGAACGACCGCCGTGGGCAGCCTGACCTGCGGCGTGTCCCGCTGGGCCCTGCCGTCCTGGCCCGGCCTGGAGTTCGAGGTCCTGTCGGGGCCCGGCGGCGAGACGTGGAACCAGTGGTTCGTCCGCCCCGAGGGTCCCAAGGCGCTGTCCTTCGCCGAGCTCGCGCCCTGGAGCTGCGTGGTGGCCGACGTCGGCGCGAGCTTCCCCGGCGCCGTCCACCAGGAGGGCCAGGCCCCGCACCATTGGGCGGTCGGCTTCGAGCACGGCGGCGCGACGTACCGCGCCCGATTCGTCTACGGCCTCTGCCAGCGGGTCGACGCCCGGTAGCCCGCCGCCCCCTCTTCGTAGATCATCGGCTGGAAGGCTTCGATGATCTCCGAAGAAAAGGTGACGAACATGCTCCGCGCCCTCGCCGTATCGGTGGCCGCCGGGATCCTCTCGCTCGGGGGAGCGCCTCCGGCTCAGGCGGCGATCACCTGCCTGCCGGAAACGTCCGTCTGCCAGGAGGTCCGCGGGGTGCCCGGCGACCGCTACTACTGGTTCGAGATCCAGCCCGCGCCGGCCACGGCCGTCTTCACCTTCACCGTGAACGGCGTCCTGACCCCCGGCTCCCTCACGACGAGCACCGCCGGCGGCGCGCTCGAAGGGGACTTCCGGCCCGCCGTGGTGCTGGTCGGCGGGGACGAGGTGTGCATGCGCGTCAGCACCCTGAGCGGCGAGTACTGCGCCACCACGCCCTAGCCTGAACCGTTCTTTACTGATCTGTACAGAATCCGGTAGCCTCCCTCCCATGGGCAGGCCGCGAGAGTTCAGCGATCAGGCAGTCGTCGACGCCGCGATGGAGGTCTTCTGGGAGAAGGGGTACGAGGCGACCTCCACCCAGGACCTGTGCGAGCGCACCGGGCTCGGCCGCGGCAGCCTCTACAACGCCTTCGGCAGCAAGCACCGCCTGTACGAGGAGGCGATCCGCCGTTACGCCGAGACCAGGGCCGAGGCGCAGCTGGCGATGCTGGCCGAGCCCGGGTCGGTGCGCGAGCGGCTCAGGGACCTCATGCTCGGGGTGATCGACGCCGACATGGCGGACCCGGGCCGGCGCGGCTGCCTGGCGCTCAACGCCGCCACCGAGTCCAGCGGGCGCACCGAGGCGGTCGCGGGGCTGGTGCGGCGGCAGTTCACCGACCTGGAGCAGGCGCTCCTGCGGCTGGTCGAGATCGGCCAGAGCACGGGCGAGCTGTCGTCGGACCGGCCGCCGCGGCAGGTGGCGCGGGCGTTCCAGAGCGCCTACTACGGCCTGCGCGTGCTCGCCAAGGTCACCGACGACCGCGACGCCCTCCTCGACGTCGTCGAAGGGGCCGTCGCGGCCCTGTAAGCAGACCCGGGCCGCGCGCCGTCGAGCCGCGGCCCTTTTGCCGCCCTAGTTCTGTACTGATCTGTAAAGAAAGAGAGTGGAGATCGATGAGACCCAACTTGCCGTCGCTGATGTTGTGCGTGTTCGGGATCACGACCGGCGAGTTCGTCATCGCCGGCATCCTTCCCGGCATCGCCGCCGACCTGGCCGTCTCGATCCCGGCCGCCGGGCTGCTGGTGACGGCGTACGCCATCGGGATGATCGTCGGCGGCCCCGTGCTGACGGCCCTCACCGCCCGCTTCCCGCGCAAGCCGCTCATCCTCGTGCTGCTCGGGATCACGATCGCCGGGAACCTGGCCTCCGCGTTCGCCCCCGCGTACGGCGTGCTCTTCGCGGCCCGGATCGTCACGTCGCTGGTGACGTCCACGTTCTTCGCCAACGCGATCGTCATCGCGGTGTCGGCCGCCGCGCCGGGCAAGCAGGCGTCCACCGTCTCCAAGCTCGTCTTCGGCATGAACCTGTCGATGATCCTGGGCGCGCCCATCGGCACGTTCATCGGGAACGCCCACGGCTGGCGGGCCACGTTCCTGGCGGTCGCGGCCTGCTGCGCGGTCGGGCTCGCGCTGGTCGCGCGGCTGGTGCCGGACGTGCGCGAGCCGTCGGGCGGGGCCTCGGCCATGAGCGAGCTGCGCGTGCTCCGCGACCGGGACGTGCGGCTCGCCATCGCGGTCACGGCCGTGGGCAACGCGGGGCTGCTCATGGTGTTCACCTTCTTCGCGCCCCTGGTCACGGACGTCACCGGCTTCGCCGGCGGCGCGGTGGCGGCGCTCCTGCTGGTGTACGGGGTGGGCGCGGCCGTGGGCAACTTCGTCGGCGGCCGGCTGTCGGACCGGGCGCCGATGCGCTCGCAGCTCGGGCTGCTGGGCGTCCTCGCGGCGGTGCTCGTCCTCATGTGGGCGGGCAGCGGCAACATGGCGGTGACGGCGGCCATGGTGTTCGTGCTGGGCGCGGCGGGGTTCGCGGTCATTCCGGGCATGCAGGCGCGCGTCCTGGCCACCGCCTCGGCGGCGCCCACCCTGGCCATGGCGGTGAACGCCTCCGCCTATCAGCTGTCCGCCGCCTTCGCCGCCTGGCTCGGCGGGCGCGTCATCGACGGCGGGCTCGGGCTGAGCTCCCTCTACGTCGTGGGCGCCGCCGTCACGCTGGCGGGCGTCGCGGTCAGCTCGTACGCCTGGCGTCGCTCCCGCGTACCGGCCTGATCCCGGCGAAGGCGGCGCGGACGGCGTCGGCGATCTGGCGCTGGATCGGGTCCGCCTCCGGGCCGAACAGCAGGTCGTCCACCCCGGACACCGCGCCCTTGGCCGTCTCCAGCAGCCGCGCGCCCTCGGGCGTCAGCTCGATCGTCGACGCCGACCCGGCGCGGGCCGTGCTGTCGCGCACCAGCCCCGCCGCGACCAGCGCCTTCACCGCGGTGTGCGTGCTCTGGACCGTCGTGCCCGACATCCGCGCCAGCTCGCTGAACGACGCCCCGGGCACGCCGGCGATGTGACCGAGCAGCCCGAGGCGGCTGACCGTGAGGTCGAACGGGGCCAGGGCGGCGGCCAGCTCGGTCTCGATCCGGCGCGCCAGCGTGAGCAGGACGATCGAGGGGCTGGTCACGGGCGGACCGGGGCGATCGGCGTTCTCGGTGGTCACCCCGCCAGTCTCCCGCACCCGGCCGCCCGCCTAGCACCGCCCCGCCTGCCTGAACCGCAGGATGGGAATCACTGAGAGGACGGCACGGGGCGGACGCGCGGGAGAGTGCGATGACCGATTCGGCGATGGTGCGGTTCTACCGGGACAACGGCTACCTGCTGGTCAAGGGGCTGCTGAGCGAGGCGGAGGCGCGGGTGTACCGGGAGGAGTGCCACGCGGTGCTCGGGCGGCTGCGCCCGTCGGACCCCACGTGGGGGAGCGCGCGGGAGATCGGCGGGGCGGAGACCGAGTTGCGGCACTGCCACGACGTGCAGTTCCACTCGGCCGCCTTCGCCCGGCTCATGATGGACCCGCGCTTCACCGACGTGGCGGCCGCCGTGATGGGCTCCGGGAACGTGCAGCTCCACCACACCAAGATCTTCGTCAAGCCCGCCGGGAAGGGCTCGCCGTTCCCCATGCACCAGGACGCCGCGCACTTCCCGCACACCCGCCACACGGTGGGCGCGGCGATCTTCCACTTCGACGACGCGCCCGAGGAGAAGGGCTGCGTGCGCGTGGTGCCGGGCAGCCACCGGTACGGGCCGCTGCCGCACGTCGAGGTGGGCGGGTGGCACCTGCCGCTCGCGGAGTGGCCGCTGGAGTCCGCCGTCCCGGTCGAGGCGGAGGCCGGGGACGTGCTGTTCCTCAGCTATCTCACCGTGCACGGGTCCGGGGTCAACCGGGCGGACGAGGCGCGGACGACCCTGCTCATCCAGTACCGCGACCCCGAGGACCAGCCCGCCGACGACGTCCACCTCTCCCGGGGCCAGGGGATGATGCTCCGCGGAATCGACCCGACGGCCGCGTAACGCCATGCCGTGCTGCTCCTGGCCGTGGTGCTGGTGCCGCCGGCCGTATGCCGGCCACCAGCCGCGACGCCGAGCTGCTCGGCCGCTGGGCGGGCGGAACCCGCCCGGGTGGAGCGTTCCTAGGAGGCCAGGGCGGCGGTGATGGCCCCTTCGACCGTGTCGTGCACGGGCATGTGGGCCATGACGCCGGTCAGCTCGAAGAGCCGGGTGGGCACGGGCTGGACCGCGGCGAGATGGACGGCGCCGCCGTTCTTGAGGCAGTTGGTGGCGCAGGTCAGCAGCACGTGCAGGCCAGAACTGTCCATGAACGGCACTTCCGACAGGTCGAACACCAGCTGCCCGACGGGCGACGGCTGGACCTGCGCGATGTAGGCCTCGAGCTGGGCGCGGTTCGCGGCGTCCATCTCGCCGATCACGGCGATCACGGTCACCCCGGGCAATCGCTGGTGCGCCAGCCTCAGTCGCGGCATCTACGCCTGCACCGCGGTCGCGCGGCTTAAGGTGACCATCAATGAAGAATAATGCGCCGGAGCCGTCGGCGATATCCCGGGTTTTCCTCAGACGAAAGCCCCGGATGACGGGGCCGGCGCGCTCAGTAGCGGACGGGGCTCAGTACGCGGACGGGGCTCAATAGCGACGGGCTCAATAGCGACGGGCTCAGTAGCGGACGGGGCTCTGCGCCAGCGGCGGATAGACGGCCGACGGTTCACCGTCCACCGTGGCCCCGGCGAACTGCAACATCGCGCGCAGCGCTCCGTGCATCGGCGCGGGGTAGTTCAGGGTGGGGGCCGACACCTCGTCCAGCACGCGCAGGTGCTCCGGGCCGAGGGGCACGTCCAGCGCGGTGAGGTTGTCCTCGAGATGGCGGACCCGCCTGGCCCCGAGGATGGGCACGACGGTGCCCGGCCGGGAGCGCAGCCAGGCCAGCGCCACCGCGGCGGACGTGGTGCCGAGCTCGCCGGCGACAGCGGTGACGGCGTCGATGACCGCGAACTCCTCCTCGCCGGGGCCGCCGACGAAGGCCGTGCGGGCCGAATCGGCGACCTGCGCGCCGCGCCGGTACTTGCCCGACAGGAAGCCGTTCCTCAGCGGGCTCCAGGGAACCAGCGCCATGCCCTGGTCGAGCGCGAGCGGCGCGAGCTCGCCCTCGACGGTGCGGGCCAGCAGCGAGTACTCCACCTGCAGCGCGATCAACGGCGTCCAGCCCTTCAGCAGCGCCGTCGTCTGGGCCTGCGCGGTGACCCAGCCAGGGGTGTTGGAGAATCCGAGGTAGCGGATCTTCCCGGCGCGGACGAGGTCGTCGAGGGTGCGCAACGTCTCCTCGATCGGCGTGTGCCGGTCCCAGTTGTGCAGCCAGTACAGGTCCAGGTAGTCGGTGCGCAGGCGGCGCAGGGTCTCGTCGAGCTGGGCCCGGATCGAGGTGCGGCCCGCGCCGCCGCCGTTGGGGTCGCCGGGGAAGAGGTTGCCGAAGAACTTCGACGCCAGCACCACCCGCTCGCGCCGCCCTGGGCGGGCGGCGAAGAAGTCCCCGAGGATCTTCTCGGAGTGGCCGTTGGTGTAGAAGTTGGCGGTGTCGATGAAGTTCCCGCCCAGATCGAGGTAGGTCGCCAGGATCTTCTCCGACTCCTCGACGCTGCAGCCGGCGCCTCCCGGATCCTCCCCGAACGTCATGGCGCCGAGCGCGAACGGGCTGACCCGCAGCCCCGACCTGCCCAGGGTGACGTAGTGATCAAGCGGCATGAGAGCCCCTCCTGTGCTTCGGATCTCGTCCCCACCATGCAAACGCGACCCACCCGGCCGGCGGTAGACCGATCCGCGCGGGGGCTTGCACGATCCTCTCGACTTCGCCTGGATCGTCTTGCCTCGGCGGGGTCGCGGATGCTTCCGTGAGGTGTGCGTACCACCTCCCAGTACCTCGACGAGCTGCGCGGCCTGATCGCGGCCCACGCGCGGGCGGACCTGCGGACGTCGATCGACGGGCTGCTGTTGTCGCAGGTGGGGACGTCGGCGCCGGACTATTCGCTGACCGAGCCGCTGCTGGTCGTCATGGCCCAGGGCGGCAAGCGGCTCCTGCTCGGCGACCGGGTGTACGAGTACCGGGCGGGGCAGTGCCTCGTGGTCACCGCCGACCTGCCCGTCACCGGTCACTTCATCGGCGCCACCCCGCGGACCCCGTCCCTGGGCATGGGGCTGGTGCTGCGCCCGGCGGCCATCGCCCCGCTCCTGCTGGAGGCCCCGCTCTCGCGGTGGTCCCGCACCACGGGCGGGCTGCCCGCGATCGCGACCGGCGAGGCGGGCCTGGAGCTGCTCGACGCGGCGGTACGGCTCGTGCGCCTGCTCGACCACCCCGCCGACGGGCCCGTGCTCGCCCCGCTGATCGAGCGGGAGATCCTCTGGCGCCTGCTCACCGGCCCGCACGGCGGCATGGTCCGCCAGATCGGCCTGGCCGACAGCAGCCTGGCCCACGTCAACCGGGCGATCGGCTGGATCCGCGGCAACTACGCCGAACCCATGCGGATCGAGGAGCTGGCCCGGCTGGCCGGCATGAGCCCGTCCGCGTTCCACCGGCACTTCCGCGCCGTCACGGCGATGAGTCCCTTGCAGTTTCAGAAACGCATCCGGCTCCAGGAGGCCCGCGCGCTGCTGATCGCCCGTCCCGACGACGTCGCCGGCGTCGGGCATCTCGTCGGCTACGACAGCCCCTCGCAGTTCAGCCGCGAATACCGACGGCTCTTCGGCGCCCCGCCCGGCCAGGACGCGGCGCGCCTGCGCGCCGATTCAACCGCCGACTCCACCGCCGAGCCCGCCGCCGGCCCGTACGGTGTCCGTCAGCTGCCGTGAGGCGCGTCGAACGCGGCGGGCCGTGCGGCTCGAACAGTGGTGTTCAAGTTAGCACGCATGAACCGTACCGGGGTAGGGCTTGATGGACGCCGGGAGGGCCGCGCGACGCGGGCCGGTGGGACTACGGCCGGGCAGGCGTGAGCAGCGAGAGCATCGTCTTGACCAGCACCGGCTCGACCTCGTCGGGCGCGAGCCGCCCGGCCTCGCGCTCCTGCGCGGCACTGTGGATGATTGAGAAGAACGTCGTCACCAGCCACGCCGGCGGCAGGTCCGTACGGAAGCCGCCCTCGCGCTGCCCGCGCACGATGAGCCGCTCCACCCGCCGCAGCGGCTTGTCGTGATGCTCCCTGATCCGCTCCGTGGCCAGCACCCGGTCGGCGGCCACGAACAGCCGCCGGTGCCGATCGAGCACCTCCCACGACGAGCGCAGCAGCCGCGCCATGGCCTCGGGCGCGGGGGCCGTCTCGATCGAGTCGTCCGCCAGCACCGCCTCCGCCACCTCGACCGCGTGGTCGCACACCGCGTCCACGAGCGCCTCCCGCGACGGGAAGTGGCCGTAGAGCGTCACCCTGCCCACCCCGGCGGCCTTGGCGATGTCGGCCACGCTGGCCGTGGGATCGGCGCTGAGCAGCCTGGTCCCGGCTTCGAGGATCGCGGCGATGTTGCGCTCGGCGTCCGCGCGCCGGGTGGGTACGGGCTGTCGTGCCGCGGTCCTGGCCATGCGACCACCCTACGACGACACCCGCCCTCCTCCGGGCACCTCGGGCAGGCAGGCGCTCGCGCGGGTCACATCTCCAGGACGTGGTCCAGCAGCGACTGCAGCGTGACCGCCCCCACCAGCCGGCCCGCGTCGGTCACGGCCACCAGCGGGCTGCGCGTACGCGCCATCAGCGCCGCCAGCTCCAGCACGGTCGCCTTCATGTCGGTCACCGGCAGCTCCTTCGGCTGCTCGGGCAGGCATTCCCGGACGGTCCGGCCCCCGAGCCGCCGCAGGAACAGGTCGGCGTGGGCCTCGTCCACCACCCGGGCCAGCGCCGGGTCGTCCTGGCAGTACGCCGGCACCGCCAGCCGCAGCACCTGGGTGCCGGGCAGGATGCTGAGGGGACGCCCGTCGGGGTCGACCAGGATGAGCCCCGGCAGGTCCCGCTCGGCCAGGAGCCTGGCGGCTTCCAATGCCGGGGTGTCCAGAGTGACCGTCGGGAAGTCGACGGCGAGATCGCGTGCGCGCATCAGTGGCCTCCGGCGCCCAGCCTACGTCGCCCCCGCCGTACTGCGGCGAAGGTCTTTCGAAGAGGGCGGGAGGCGTCAAGAACGCGAAGTTTTCGCGTCAAGGAGGCGTAAGTGCACTGGCATCACCCGGGCCTGTTAGGGTAATGCGCGGTGCGCCGGGAAGCCTGGTCGGCCGGGGTGTCGGCCGGGGTTCGACGGGGGGCGTTCTCGATGCGTGACCTGTGTGGCGGGGCCGGATGATGAGCATGATGCCGTCGTTCTTGACCCGTTTCCGGCACCCCGCCCAGGTCGTGGCCGCCGAGACCGAGCTGTCCTACGGCGACGTCGTCCTCGTCTCGGGCCGCACCGAGCAGGTCGAGCGCTTCGCTGAGCTGCCCTAGCGGGGTGTCAGGGACCGGAAGAACTCGCGCAGGTCCGTCACCAGCAGGTCCGGCGTCTCCAGCGCCGCGAAGTGGCCCCCGCGGTCGAACTCCGTCCAGCGCACCACGTTGTGCACCCGATCGGCGAGCGGACGCACCGAGTAGTCCGTCGGGAAGACGGCCGCCGCGGTCGGCACCGTTCCCCGCTCCTTGGGCGCCCACGCGCCGAAGTCGTTGAACCGCTCGTAGTACGTGTGCGCCGTGGAGCCCGCCGTCTGCGTGAACCAGTAGATGCTGACGTCGGCGAGGATCCGGTCCCGGTCCACGGCGTCCTCGGGCAGCTTCGCCGCGGGATCCGTCCAGTCCTTGAACTTCTCCACGATCCAGGCGAGCTGCCCGGCCGGCGAGTCGTGCAGCGAGGCGGCGATGGTCTGCGGCCGGGTGCCGTGCAGCTGCAGGTACGCCCCGAGCTTGTCCTGCCATTCCCGCATTCCGGCCAGCCGCGCCTGCTCGGCCTCCGTCAGCGACCCCATCACGGCGGGGTCGGGGAAGGTGAGCAGCCCGTTGACGTGCACGCCGATGACGCGGTCGGGCGCGGCCCGGCCCATCAAGGGGGCGATGAAGGCGCCCACGTCCCCGCCCTGGACGCCGTACCGCTCGTACCCGATCCGGGACATCAGCTCCACGAGCGCGGCCGCCGTGCGGCCGTCCGTCCAGCCGGTGCCGGGCAGCGGGCCCGAGAAGCCGTAGCCGGGCAGCGACGGGATGACCAGGTGGAAGGCGTCGGCGGCGGCGCCGCCGTGCGCCACCGGGTCGGTGAGCGGGCCGATGACGTCGAGGAACTCGACGACCGAGCCGGGCCAGCCGTGCAGGAGCAGCAGCGGGGTGGCGTCCGGCTCGGCCGAGCGGATGTGCAGGAAGTGCACGTCCGCGCCGTCGATCGTGGTCGTGAACTGCGGGTACGCGTTCAGCGCCGCCTCCTGGGCGCGCCAGTCGAAGCCGTCGGCCCAGTACTCGGCCAGGCCGCGCAGGTAGCCGGTGGGCACGCCGCGCTCCCAGCCGGTACCGGGCAGCTCGGGGGCCCAGCGCGTACGCCGGAGACGGTCGCGCAGGTCGTCGAGGTCGGCCTGCGGGACGTCGATGTGAAAGGGCGTGATCTGGGAGGAGTTCGTCATGTCGTCGACGGTAGAAGGAATTGGTGACAGGTTCCGGCACCGATAGCAGGCAGAATGACCGTCATGTTGGAGACCTCGGCGCGGCTGCTCCGCCTGCTGTCCCTGCTTCAGTCGCGGGCTGACTGGAGCGGTGCCGAGCTGGCCGAACGCCTTGAGGTCGGCCTGCGTACCGTGCGGCGCGACGTCGAGCGGCTGCGTGAGCTCGGCTACCCCGTGGACGCCACCCCCGGCGTGGCCGGCGGCTACCGGCTCGGTGTGGGCGCCGCGCTGCCGCCGCTGCTGCTGGACGACGAGGAGGCGGTGGCCGTGGCGATCAGCCTGCGCACCGCCGCGACCGGCAGCGTCGCCGGGCTGGAGGAGGCGGCGCTGCGGGCGCTGGCCAAGCTGCACCAGGTGCTGCCGTCGCGGCTGCGCCACCGGGTGAGCGCGTTCCAGGCGGCGACGGTGCCGCTGGCCGGCGCGGCCGTCCCCGAGGTGAACGCCGACGTGCTGGCCGGGCTCGCCGCCGCCTGCCGCGACCGCCGGCGCCTGCGGCTGCGCCACCGGGGGCGGGACGGCGTCACGGCGCGCGAGGTGGAGCCGCACCGGCTGGTGCACACGCCGCGCCGCTGGTACCTGCTGGCGTGGGACGTGGCCAAGGACGACTGGCGGACGTTCCGGGTGGACCGGATCGAGGGGCCCCTGGGGGAGCCGGGGGCCCGCTTCGTGCCGCGTACGCCGCCCCAGGAGGACGTGGCCGCGTACGTCTCGCGCGCCATCACCTCCGCCCCCTACCGCTACCAGGCGCGAATCCTCTTCCACGCGCCCATGGAGGCGGTCGCGCCGCGCACCTCGCCGGAGGCCGGGCGGCTGGAGGCGGTGGACGCGCGCACGTGCCTGTTCCTGGCCGGCTCCAACTCGCTGGACGAACTGGCGATCCACGTCGCGGCCAAGGGCTTCGACTTCGAGGTGCTCGACCCGCCGGAGCTGGTGCCGGTGCTGCGCGAGATCGCCGATCGCCTCGGGAGGGCGAGCTCGCGAGCGTAAGGTATGGGGACATGTCCGACGAACTTCCCATGACCGTGGACGAGGCCGTCGCCGCCGAGCGGTCCGGCCGGCGCGTCAAGTACCTGTACTTCTGGGGCCACCAGCCCGCCCGCGACGGCGGCGTCGGGCCGGGTTGCCTCAGCCAGTGGTGGCCGGTCACCTTCACGGAGGACGGCCACACGTACGGCTCGGCCGAGCACTACATGATGGCGCACAAGGCGCGGCTGTTCGGCGACGGGGAGAGCGCGGACAAGATCCTCGCGGCCCGGCACCCGGGCGAGGTCAAGGCGCTGGGCCGCACCGTGCGCGGTTTCGACGAGCCCACATGGGACGCGCACCGCTTCGGCATCGTGGTGCGCGGCAACCTCGCCAAGTTCGGGGCGCACGAGGACCTGGCGGACTTCCTGCTCGGCACGGCGGGCCGGGTCCTGGTGGAGGCCAGCCCGGTGGACCGGGTGTGGGGCATCGGGCTGGCGGCCTCGGACGAGCGGGCCGCGTCCCCGGCTGCGTGGCGGGGCGCCAACCTGCTCGGCTTCGCGCTGATGGCCGCCCGCGACACCCTGCGCGCCCGGCGTCAGGAGGGGAACCGCAGGTAGCCTGGCGGCACGCGGTCGGCCAGCCACACCCCGTTGGCGCTGACCCGGAACTCGTGCCCGTCGGCGTGCATCGCCCCGGCCGCCACCACCAGCACCACGGGAACGCCCCGCCGCGCTCCGACCCGCGTGGCCGTCTCCCGGTCGGGCGACAGGTGCACGTCGTGCCGGCTCATGGGCCGCAGCCCCTCCTCCTTGATCGCCGCCAGGAACCGGCCCACGGTGCCGTGATAGAGCACCTCGGGCGGCTCCACGGAGGGCAGGTCGAGATCCACCGGCACCGAGTGGCCCTGGCTCGCCCGGATCCGGCCGTCCTCGATCGCGTAGCGCCGCTTGTCGTTGGACTCGACGACCTTCCACAGCTCCGCGGCCGTGATCGGGAACCCGTGCTCGGCCGCCGCCCGCAGCAGCGTGTCCACCGGCACCCATCCGTTGGGGTCCAGCGTGAGGCCGATGCGCTCCGGGTCGTGCCGCAGATGTCTGGCCAGGTATTTGGAAACGCGTATCAAACGCCGCTCGTCCATCACCGCAATGATCCCGCGCCCGTCAAGCGGGTTTCGGCGTGATCGGCCCCCGGATGTCGCAGCCCGCCTGCGACGCCCCGCAAAGTTGGCCGCCAGGCCCGCCACCTGGCCGAGCTTCTGGCCATCTCGCTGTCCCGCCCGAGCTCCGGGGGACCGCCGAGAGGCTAGCCGTCCAGGGCGAGGGCTAGCCGGCGGGCCAGGCCGGTGTTGCGCCGGTGGCCGATCCGGTGGACCGCCAGCTCCAGCGCCTCCCGCTGGCCCACCAGCACCACCCACGCCTTCGCCCTGGTCACCAGCGTGTAGAGGAGCTTGCGGCGGAGCATGACCCCGCCCGACTCGGCCACGATGGGCGCCACCACGAACGGGTATTCGCTGCCCTGCGAGCGGTGCACGCTGATCGCGTAGGCGTGGGTCAGGTCGTCGAGCTCGTCGAAGCCGTAGCGCACGCTCTCGCCGTCGTCGGTGCGGATCTCGATCGTGCGCTCCTCCGGCACGACCGCCGTCACCGTGCCGGTCTCCCCGTTGAAGACGCCCTTGTCGTAGTTGTTGCGGATCGGCATGACCCGATCGCCCACCCGGAACACCGACGGGCCCGACCAGTGCTCGGGCTTGTCGTCGGCGGCCGGGTTGAGCTGGTCCTGGATCAGCCGCCCGAGCGCCGTGGCGCCCGTCTCGCCCTTGCGCATCGGGCACAGCACCTGCACCTGGCCGGGCTCGACGTTCTGCTTGCGCGGGATCGCCACCATCGCCAGGTGGGCCACCCGCCGCGCCACCTGGGCCGGGTCGTCGAGCTCCTCGAACCAGAACCCGCCCCCGGCCGTCCTGACCGGGAGCCGGCCGGCGCGGATGCGGTGGGCGGCGTCGATGATGCCGCTGCCGCCCGCCTGCCGGAAGACGTGGGTGAGCTGAACCCTCGGGACCGCCTCGACCCGCAGCAGGTCGGCGAGCACGTCGCCGGGCCCGATGCTGGGCAGCTGGTCGCTGTCGCCGATGAGCAGCAGGTGGCTCCCGGACGGCACGGCTGCGGTCAGCCGGGTGGCCAGGTGGAGGTCGAGCATGGACGCCTCGTCGACCACGATCAGGTCGGCCTGCGACGGCGTCTCGTCGAACAGCGTCTCCGGGTCGGGATCGGGCTGCCGGGCGAGCATCCGGTGCACGGTCATCGCCGGCAGCCCGGTCAGCTCCGACAGGCGCTTGGCCGCCTTCCCCGTGGGCGCGGTGAGCGTCACCGTGCCGCCCGCCGCCCGGACCGTGGTCGCGACGGCCTTGACCGTGTGGCTCTTGCCGCACCCGGGGCCGCCCGTGATGACGGAGACGGTGCTGGTCAGGGCCATGTTGACGGCCGCCTGCTGGTCCTCGTGCAGCCCCGGGTCGTCGCGGAAGGAGCGCAGGGGGAGCGTCGAGCGGGCCCGCATGAGCCGGGTGAGCTGCTCGGTCAGCGCCGCCTCCCTGCTGTGCACGTGCTTGGCGTACGCCACCGCCACGCCCGGCCGGTCGGGGGCGGCCTCCACGACCACCCGGCGGTCGGCCACGAGCGCGTCGATCATCGGGTGCACCAGGTCCTGGTCCTGCTCGATCAGCTCCGCCGTCTCCCGCACCAGCGCGGGCACCGGCACGAAGCAGTGGCCGTCGCGGCTGCCCGCCGCCTCCAGCCGGTCGAGCAGCGCCGCCTTGACCCGCTGCGGGCTGCGCTCGGGCACCCCCGACTGCAGCGCGATCTTGTCGGCGATGCGGAACGCGATCCCCCGCACCCGCCCGATCAGCCGATAGGGGTCCGTGGCCAGGACCTCGTCGGCGTCCTGCCCGAACACCTGGTAGATCTTGGCCGCCAGCAGCGGGCTGACCCCGAGCCCCTGCAGCGTCACCATCAGCGCGGCGATCGCCTTCTGCTCCTGCCACGCCTGGACGATCTGCCCCTGCCGCAGCGGCCCGATGTTGACGACCTCGGTGAGCCGCCCGGGCTCGCTGTCGATCACCTTGAGCGTGGCCTCGCCGAAGTGGTCGACGATCGCGTACGCCAGCCGCGGCCCGATGCCCCTGATCAGCCCCGATCCCAGGTAGATCCGGATGGCCCGGACCGACGAGGGCACGATCCGCTCGCACCCGCTGACCGCGAAGCGCCGCCCGTGGCGGGGATGCCGGCCCCACTCGCCGAAGAGCCGCAGCGTCTCGCCCGGCTGCGCCCCCGCGAGCGCCCGCCCAGTGGCCACGAAATCGGGCTCGCCGTCGGCGCTCATGCGCGCGACGGTGTATTCGTCCTCCCGGACGTAGACGAGCTGCTCGACCGACGCCTCCACACCAGAGATCCAACCACCCGTCACCGACAAAGCGTCACATGCGCGGGAGCGTCATTCGTCTTCTTCCGCGAGCACGCGCAGGCATTCCCGGGCCAGCTGCAACTCCTCGCGCACCTGCACCACCATGACCGGAACCGCCGCGTCGTACGCGCTGACCGGCCCGTCGTCGTGGCGGTTGCCGAGCGCGGGAGGCTCGATGCCGAGCAGCCCGAGGCGGGCGCAGACGGCCTCGCGCACCTCGGGCTGGTCCCAGCCGATCTCCCCGGTGAACACCAGCGCGTCGATCCGCCCCAGAGAGGTGGCCGCGGCGGCGATCTCCCTGCTCACCCGGTGGCTGAACACGTCCAGCGCCAGCTCCGCGGCCGAGTCGCCCTCCCGGGCGGCGGCCACCAGCTCGCGGGTGTCCCCCGAGAAGCCGCCCGACAGCCCGAGCAGGCCGGAGCGGCGCTCCAGCCCCTCGCTCAGCTCCGCCACCGTGAGACGCCCCGAGGCCAGCAGCCACATCAGCATCCCGGGATCCACGCTGCCCGAGCGCCTGCTCATGGGCACCCCCTCCAGCGGGGTGAAGCCCATCGAGGTGTCCAGGCTGCGCCCGCCCGACACCGCGCACACCGAGCATCCGCCGCCCAGATGCGTCAGCACGAGGTCCAGCTCCGCCGGCGGGCGGCCGAGCAGCTCGGCCACCCTGTCGGCCGCCCACGCGTACGACAGGCCGTGGAAGCCGTAGCGGCGCAGCCCGTACCGCTCCCGCCAGGACAGCGGCAGCGGGTAGACCGCGGCCTCCTCCGGCAGACCGGCGTGGAAAGCGGTGTCCGGGCAGAGCACGTGCGGCAGGGCGGGCAGCTCCGCGCGGGCCGCGTCCAGCAGGGCCAGCGCGGGCGGCAGGTGCAGCGGCGCCAGGCTCGTCAGGGCGCGCAGCGCCTCGGCCGTCTCGTCGTCGGCCACGGCGGGGGCGCGGACGAGATCACCGCCGTGCACGAGGCGGTGCGCCACGGCGCGGATGCCGCGCCCGAAGTGCCCGCCGAGGAACGCCGACAGCTCCTCCCTGGCCGAGCCGGGGTCCAGGGCGCGCTCGGTGCGCACGCTGTCCAGCACGCAGCCGCCCTCCACCATGTCCAGGCGGAAGCTCGACGAGCCGGCGTTGACGGTCAGTATCGCCGCCGACTCCGTCACCTGCTCGTCGATCGACACCCCCATGCCCGCTCGGCTACCCCCCATCACAGCGACAAAACGGACACCATGGGGCGGGCCGCGCTTTACCCACCTCAGAGATTGGCTCTTCGGGAGGTCGGGTAGTCGTGCGCCATGGACATCACCCTGAAGGTGAACGGCGTGTCACGCTCTGTGCACGTGGACCCTCGGATGTCGCTGCTCGACCTGCTGCGCGAACGGCTGGGCCTGATCGGCGCCAAGAAGGGCTGCGACCACGGGCAGTGCGGGGCCTGCACGGTCCTGATCGACGGGCGGCGGGCCAACTCCTGCCTGGCCCTGGCGGTGGCGATGGACGGCTCGGAGATCGTCACCGTCGAGGGGCTGGCCGAGGGTGACGATCTGCACCCGCTGCAGGCCGCGTTCATCGAGCACGACGCCTTCCAGTGCGGCTACTGCACGCCGGGACAGCTCTGCTCGGCGGTGGGGATGCTGAGGGAGACGGGCCCGAGCGCGGTCACCGGCGATCTCCGCGACGATCCCGGCCTGACACCGGAGGAGATCAGGGAGCGCATGAGCGGCAACCTGTGCCGGTGCGGCGCCTACGTCAACATCGTCGGCGCCATCGCCGAGGTCGCGCCGTGAAGCTCTTCGAGTACGCCCGGGCGGGCAGCGCGGCCGACGCGGTGCGCCGGTTCGGGCCGGGCGCCATGTACCTGGGCGGCGGCACCAACCTGGTGGACCTCATGCGGCTGGGCGTGGCCGAGCCGGACCGCCTGGTGGACGTCGGCAGGCTGCCGCTCGACACCATCGAGCAGGCCGGCGACCGGGTGCGCATCGGCGCCGCAGTCCGCAACAGCGACCTGGCGGCCGACCCCCTCGTGCGCTCCCGCTACCCGATGCTGGCGCGGGCGGTGCTGTCCGGCGCCTCCGGCCAGGTGCGCAACATGGCCACGGTGGCCGGCAACCTGCTGCAGCGCACCCGCTGCCCCTACTTCCAGGACGTCACCCGGCCGTGCAACAAGCGGCAGCCCGGCTCGGGCTGCCCGGCCATCGAGGGCGACCACACGAACCTGGCGATCCTCGGCACCACGCACGCGTGCGTGGCCACCCACCCGTCGGACATGGCGGTCGCGCTGGCCGCTCTGGAGGCCGAGGTGCACGTCACCGGTCAGGGGGGTGACAAGGTCATCCCGATGCCGGGGCTGCACCGGCTGCCGGGCGACGCGCCCGAGCGGGACACCGTGCTGGAGCCGGGCGACCTGATCACGGCCGTGGAGCTGCCCGCGCCGCCGCCAGGCGCCTCGCTCTACCGCAAGGTACGCGAGCGGGCGTCGTTCGCCTTCGCCCTCGTGTCCATCGCCGCCGTGCTCGAGGTCCGCGACGGCTCCGTGACCGGCTGCCGCATCGCGCTCGGCGGCGTGGCCCACGCGCCCTGGCGGGCCGAGCGCGCCGAGCAGGTCCTGGTGGGCGGCCCCGCGACGGCGGAGGCGTTCCGCACCGCCGCCGAGGCCGAGCTGGAGCGGGCCCGCCCGCTCCCGCGCAACGGCTTCAAGGTGCCGCTGGCCCGCAACCTGATCGTCCGCACCCTTGAGGAGCTGGCGCCGTGAACCGCGTCGAGGGCCGCGTCAAGGTCGCCGGGCTGGCCACGTACGCCGCCGAATACCCGGTCGAGGGCGTCACGTACGCCTGTCCCGTGCAGTCGCGGATCGCCAAGGGCCGCATCAGGCGCATCGACGCCCGTGACGCGCTCGCCATGCCAGGGGTGCTGGCCGTGCTGTCCACCCAGGACCCGCCCCGGCTGGGCCCGGCCGCCGAGGGCGAGCTGGCGCTCTTCCAGAGCCGGGACGTCGCCTACCGGGGCCAGCTCGTGGCCGCCGCCGTGGCCGACACCTACGAGAACGCCCGCGCCGCCGCCGACGCGATCGTCGTGGAGTACGAGCAGGACATCCACGACGTGGCCCTGCGCTCCGACCACCCCAATCTGTACCGGCCGGAGACCGTCAACCCCGACTACCCGTGCGACACCGTGAAGGGCGACGTCGAGGCCGGGCTCAACGCGGCCGAGACCGTGATCGACGTGACCTACACGACGCCCGTCCAGCACAACAACCCGATGGAACCGCACGCCGCCCTGGCGCTGTGGGACGGCGAGGGCAGGCTGCTGGTGTACGACACCACGCAGGGCACCTCCGCCAGCCGCGACCTCATCGCCAAGACCCTGGGCCTGCCCGGCGAGCAGGTGCGGGTGGTGGCCCGGCACGTCGGCGGCGGATTCGGCGCGAAGGGCACGTCGAGGCCGCAGGCCGTGCTGGCCGCCCTGGCGGCCAGGGCCGTCGGCAGGCCTGTCAAGATCGTGCTGACCAGGCAGCAGATGTTCGACGTCACCGGCTACCGCACGCCCACGATCCAGCGGCTGCGGCTCGGCGCGGACGCGGACGGCCGGCTCACGGCGCTGGAGCACGTGGCCTGCGAGCAGAGCTCGACGCTGGTGGAGTTCGCCGAGCAGACCGCGATCCCGGCCCGCGTCATGTACGCCACGCCCGCGCTGCGCACGGCCCACCGGCTCGTCCGGCTGGACGTCGCCACCCCGTCGTGGATGCGCGCTCCGGGCGAGTGCCCCGGCATGTACGCGCTGGAGTCCGCCATGGACGAGCTGGCCTGCGCCGCCGGCGTCGACCCGATCGAGCTGCGCGTCGTCAACGAGCCGGAGACCGAGCCGGACAGCGGCCTGCCGTTCAGCTCCCGCAACCTGGTCGCCTGCCTGCGCGAGGGCGCCCGCCGCTTCGACTGGGACCGGCGCGACCCCGAGCCCGGACGCCGCCGGGAAGGGGAGTGGCTGATCGGCACCGGCGTGGCCGCCTCCACCTACCCGTCCAGGCGCTGGCCGTCGAAGGCCGTCGTCTCCATGCGGGAGGGCGACTTCCTCGTCCAGATGGCCGCCGCCGACATCGGCACGGGCGCGCGTACCGCGCTGGCCAGGATCGCGGCCGAGGCGCTGGGCGTCGCGCCCGACCGGGTGCACGTCGAGCTGGGCGACAGCGACCTGCCGGACGCCCCGCTCGCGGGCGGCTCCATGGGCACGGCCTCGTGGGGCTCGGCGATCGTACGCGCCTGCGAGCACCTCAAGGTGAACGGCACGGTGGGCCGCGCCGACACCGCCGAGGAGGTCGCGCGGGACGCGGAGCTGGCCAGGCACGCCTTCGGCGCCCAGTTCGCCGAGGTGCGGGTCAACTCCGTGACGGGCGAGGTGCGGGTGTCGCGCCTGCTCGGCGTGTTCGCCGCGGGGCACATCGTGGACGCCGAGCTGGCCAGGTCGCAGTTCATCGGGGGCATGACGATGGGCATGGGGATGGCGCTGATGGAGGAGACGTACACCGACGAGGAGTTCGGCGGTTTCCTCCGGCGCGACCTGGCCCAGTACCACGTGCCCGCCTGCGCGGACGTGGAGCGGATCGAGGCGGTCTGGCTGGAGGAGGAGGACGGCGACCTCAACCCCATGGGCAGCAAGGGCATCGGCGAGATCGGCATCGTCGGCACCGCCGCCGCGGTCGGCAACGCCGTGCACCACGCCATCGGCCATCGCGTGCGCGATCTGCCCATCACCCCGGCCAAGATCTTGCGGGCGATGTTCTAACGCGCCCCGGCGAGGAAGGAGAAGCCTCTCGGCGGCGGGCGGCGGCGGCTGTTCCGGCAGGGGCGCAAGGAGACCCTGGTACGGAGCTCCGACTTCTACGGCCAGGCGGCGATCAGCCGCTCGGACGATCAGTCCTCCGGCGGCAGCTCGGTGTCGTCGTCCGCGCGCTCGCGCGAGTAGGCGCCCCGCGCCACCGTGTACGCCGCGACCGACACGGTGATCACCTGGGAGACGCCCGCCAGCAGCAGCGGCCCGGCGCTCGCCCAGGTGGGCCGGTGCAGCCACATGGCCGCCAGCACCAGCAGCACGCCGAGCACCTGCGGCTTGGTGCCCGCGTGCATGCGGTCCAGCGTGGTGCGGAACCGGACGAGCCCGGCCCCGGCCGACAGCGCCAGCACCGCGCCCAGCAGCAGGCAGGCCGCCGCCGCCACGTCGAGCCGGCTCACCGCGATCTCACCATGACCTCACCGCGATCTCCCCGAGAAGAAGCGGGCCAGCGACACGGACCCGACGAAGCCCAGGAGCGAGAGCACCAGCAGGATCGGCAGGTCCGAATAGTCGTCCCGGACCACGGCGAACGCCCCGACGGCGCACATGGCCAGCGAGGTCATCACGTCGACCGCGACCGCCCGGTCCAGCATCGTGGGGCCGCGCGCCACCCGGTAGAGCGTGGCCGCCGCCGCGCATCCGAGCAGCACGAGCGTCACGAGGTACACCACGGTCACGGCAGCTCCTCCCGGTCCCGCCGGGTGCCGAACGCCGCCACGACGCGCGACTCCAGCCCGGCCACATCCGCCCGCACGGCCTCGGTGACGTCACCCGGACGCCCCAGCACGTGCAGGACCAGCTCGCGCTCCTCGGGGTAGGCCTCCACGACGAGGGTGCCGGGCACGGTCGACAGCGCGATCATGATCATCACGGTCATGGACTCCGACGACGTACGCAGCCGTACCCGGACGATCTGGGTGGGCGGCACGCCGGGCCGCACCACCCAGACCACCACCCGCACGGTCGAGACCACCAGGTCCCGGCCGAACCAGAGCAGGAAGCCCACCAGCGCCACCGGGTGGATCCTGATGCCCGGGTCGAGGACGGGCAGCGGGAGCAGCCACGTCACCACGAGCCCGGCCGCCAGGCCGCCCAGCACGTTGCCGGGCGACAGATCGCCCCACAACATCACCCACACCACCGCCAGCCAGGCGATCAGCGCCAGCCGCGGCGTCACGGCCGCCCCCCGAGGACGGCCGTGACGTACGGCTCGCGGGCCATCAGCTCGGCGGCGGCCCGGTGCGTGAACGCCGACAGCGGGCCGGCCAGCACCGTGAACGACAGCCCGATCGCGACCAGCGCCGCCACCGCCGCCGTCAGCGCCCCCGGGACGGCCGCCGTCGTGACGGTGGGCTCCTCGCCGGTGTACTCCTCGCTCTCCACGACCGTGCCCACCCGGACGGCCCGCGGACCGCGCCAGAACGCCTTCCCCCACGTCTTGGCCACGGCGTACAGGGTGAGCAGGCTCGTCACCAGACCGGCGGCCACGAGGGCGACGGGCAGCGGGCGGCCGTCGGCCAGGCCCGCCTGCACCAGCATCAGCTTGCCGAGGAAGCCGGACATGGGCGGGATGCCCGACAGGTTCATGGCGGGCACGAAGAACAGCACGGCGAGCAGCGGCGCGGTCGTCATCAGGCCGCCGAGCCCGTTGACCGAGGTGGTGCCGGTGCGCCGCTCCACCAGCCCGGTCACCAGGAACAGGGTCGTCTGCACGGTGATGTGGTGCACCACGTAGAAGATCGCCCCGGCCAGCCCGGCCACCGTGGACAGGCCGACGCCGAACACCATGTAGCCGATGTGGCTGACCAGCGTGAACGAGAGCATCCGCTTGAGGTCGGTCTGCGCGACCGCGCCCAGCACACCCGTCAGCATCGTGGCCAGCGCCACCCACATGAGCAGCGTCGAGACCGGCCCGCCCGGGAACAGCAGCGCCTCCAGGCGCACGATCGAGTAGACGCCGACCTTGGTCAGCAGCCCGGCGAACACGGCCGTGGCCGGCGCGGGCGCCGTGGGGTAGGAGTCCGGCAGCCAGGCCGACATGGGGAAGATCGCCGCCTTGATGCCGAACGCCAGCAGCAGCGTCAGCTCCACCAGCAGCGCCACCTGCGTGGGCAGCCTGGCGAACCGCTCGGCGAGCTGGGCCATCGACAGCGTCCCCGTCGCCGCGTACGTGACTCCCAGCGCGATCAGGAACAACATCGACGAGGCCAGGGCCATCAGCGTGTACGTGGCGCCCGCCCGGATCCTGGACTCGGTGCCGCCGAAGGTGAGCAGCACGTACGAGCCGCCCAGCAGCAGCTCGAACGCCACGTACAGGTTGAACAGGTCACCCGACAGGAACGCGTCCGCCACGCCCGCCACCATGACCAGGAACGCCGGATGGAAGATCGCCATGGGGGCGTCGTGCTCCTGCGAGGCGTAGGCGCTGACGACCGAGTACACCATGACGCAGAACGTGACCGCCGACGACACCAGCAGCACCAGCGTGGACAGCCGGTCGGCCACCAGGCAGATGCCGATGGGCGGCGGCCAGCCGCCCAGCTCGGTGACCAGCGGGCCGCGGGCGTCGGCGGCGACCAGCAGCAGCGCCGAGACGACGACCGAGACGGCGAGGGTGACCAGGCTGATGAGCGACTGCAGCCGGCGCAGCCGCCCGCCGATCGCCAGCTTCACGCCGGCGGCCAGCAGCGGCAGCAGCACGGGCACGCAGATCAGCCTCTCCACCCAGGCCGTCTCCACCCAGGCCGTCTCCACCCAGGCCGTCTCCACCCAGGCCATCTCCAGCGGGGCCGGCTCCACCGGGGTCAGTCCTCGCCTTCGAGCTCGGGGTCCTGCGCGAGGGCCTGGCGCTCGCGCTCCTCCCGGATGGCCGCCCGCATCTGCCTGCGCGCCTCCCGCTGCCGCGCCTTGAGCTTCCTGCGCAGCACCCGCTCCCTGGCCACCTGCTCCTCCCGGCCGCGCGTGTGCTGCTCGCGCAGCTCCTCGATGCGCTCGGCGTTGTCCAGGGCGGCCGCGTCCTCGCCCAGGCCCGCCTCCTCGCGCAGCCCCGCCTCCTCGAAGCGCCGGTGGACCTCCTCCTCCGTCAGCCCCTCCAGCCGCCGCTCGTGCATCCACCGCCCCAGCTCGTCGTGCACCCGGGCGATGCGCTGCTCCAGGTCGGCCTCCTGCAGCCGCTCGCGCTCGGCCTGCTCGGCCGCGAGCTTGGCCAGCTCGGCGCGCTGCTCGATGACCAGGCGCCGGTAGGCGTCCCGCCGGGCGCGCACGGCGTCGCTCAGCTCGCCGCGCCGGGCGCGCAGCCGGATCCGGCGGTCCTCGGTGTCGTCCTGGACCTCGTCGCTCCCGGACAGCTGCCACGATCGATGCACCAGGGCGAGCAGGAACGCCGTCACCCCCAGAGTGATCACGATCGCCGTGAGCACCATGGCCTGCGGCAGCGGATCGGCCCGCCCGCGGACGTCCACGAAGGGCGGGCCGCCCGGGTCGCCGCCCGCGGTGACGATCAGCAGGTTGACGCCGTTGCCCAGGAGGATGACGCCGGCCAGCACCCGTACCAGGCTCCGCTCCAGCAGCAGCGTGACCCCGGTGGCGACCAGCGCGAAGCAGGCCAGGAACGGCAGCAGGGTGACGGTCACGCGCCCTCCTGCCGGTCCAGCTCGGCGCCGAGGCCGCGCAGGACGTCCTGGACCATGCCGACGACGGACACGTACACGCCGAGGTCGAACAGCAGCCCCGTGGACACGTGCAGGTGCCCCACCGGCGGCACGCTGACGTCCACGGACAGCAGGTCCAGGGCCGCCCGCCCGAACAGCAGCCCGGCCAGCGCCGTGCCCGTCGAGAGCGTGAGCCCGACGCCCATGAGCACGCCCGCGTGCATCGGTACGGCGGCGGCCAGCTCATTCCGCCCGCCCGCGAGATAGCGCACGGTGATCGCCATTCCGGCCACGATGCCGCCGGCGAACCCGCCGCCGACCGCGCTGTGCCCGATGAACAGCAGGAACACCGAGAGCACCAGCAGCGTGTGGAACGTCAGCCGGGCCACCACCTCGAACGCCAGCGCCCGCTGCCCGCGCGGCAGCGTGGCCGACAGCCAGCGGGTGCGCTCGGCGGCCGGCATCGGGCCCGGCTCGATGTGGTACGACCTGCGCCGCAGGAACACCAGGCTCGTCACGCCCAGGGTCAGCACGACCAGCACCGTGCTCTCGCCCATGGTGTCCCAGGCGCGGATGTCGACGATGAGGGCGCTGACGACGTTGCGGGCGCCGGCCTGCTCGGCGGCCGGACCCAGGAGCGCGCCGACCGGCTCGGCGGTCCGCGCGCCCATCGCCAGCATGCCCGCCCCGGCGACCAGCACGCCCACGGCCAGCCCGAGCCCCAATCGGAACGGGAACGGCAGCCGCCCCCTGACCGGGCCGAGCGGCAGCCTCCTCAGCACCAGCGCGAACACGACCAGGCTCACCGTCTCGGCCAGGAACTGGGTCAGGGCCAGGTCGGGCGAGCCGTGCGCGAGGAACAGCAGCGCCGTGCCGTACCCGGTGAGGCCGATGACCAGGGCCAGCAGGATGAACGCGCGGGCGAACAGGGCCAGCACGGCCGCCGCCACCGTCAGGACGGCGACGCCGGGCTGCTCGGGGCTCTGCCAGAGGACGACGGGCACGCCGAGGTGGGGCGGGCCGCCGGAGGCGAGGGAGAACACGCCGACGCCGACCGCGGCCAGCAGGGTGAGCGTCAGGTAGTCGGGCACGGATCCGCGCTGGATGAGGCCGGTGAGCTGGATGGCGAAGCGGTCGAGCCGCTGCACGAGCGCCCAGAAGAGCTGCGCGGAGTCGACCACGTGCAGCGCCGCCCCGGCCCTGGCCACGGGCTCTCTGGCCAGGAACAGCACCACCCCGGCCGTCACCGACACCGCCGACAGCAGGAGCGGCAGGGTGAAGCCGCCCCACAGCACCAGATGGACGTCAGGCCCTTTGACGCGATAAGTCCCGATATATCCGGACAAGGTGCTGGCGTACCACCCGGCGAACGGCGCCAGGACCAGCCCGAGCGCCGACAGCAGCGCGGCAGGCCCGGTCATGGCCGGAGGCATGCGACGCACCCGCCGCGGCGCCCGATGATCGGCCCGGTGATCGGCCCGGGGGTCGGCCGGGTGATCGGCCCGGTGATCAGCGGGGCCCGGCTTGTCCCAGAACGCGCCCCACAGGAACCGCAGCGTGTACGCCGCCGTCAACGCCGACCCGGCCACCACGCCCGCCAGGACGACCGGCGTGCCCATGACCGCCTCCAGCGCGGCCTCCTTGCCCACGAAACCCGCCAGCGGCGGCAGCCCCGCCATCGAGGCGCCCGCCAGCACCGCGACCGCGCACACCCACGGCATCGCCCGGCCGACCCCGCTCAGCTCGCGCAGGTCGCGGGTGCCCGCCGCGTGATCGACGATGCCCACCACCAGGAACAGCGCGGCCTTGAACAGCGCGTGCGCCGGCAGCATGCCCGCGCCGGCCAGCGCCGCGCCCCCGTCGCCCGAGCCGAACAGCACCGTGAGGAGCCCGAGCTGGCTGACCGTGCCGTAGGCCAGCAGCCGCTTGAGGTCCGTCTCGCGCAGCGCCCGCCAGCCGCCCAGCACCATCGTGACCAGGCCGAGCGGCACCGCCACCGCCCGCCAGGCCGTCAGGTCCCCGAGTGCGGGGCCGAGCCGGGCCAGCAGGTACACCCCGGCCTTGACCATGGCGGCCGCGTGCAGGTAGGCGGAGACGGGGGTGGGGGCGGCCATGGCGGCCGGCAGCCACGTGCTGAACGGGAAGATCGCCGACTTCGACAGCGCGCCGGCGAGGATGAGGACGACGGTGACGGCGTTCACGTGGGGCGGGTGCGCGACGACGTCCGAGATCCGGTACGTGCCCGCCGCCTCCCCGAGCAGGACGAACCCCGCCAGCATGGCCAGGCCGCCGAACGTGGTGACCATCAGCGCCTTCATGGCGGCCTGCCTGCTCTGCCTGCTCGCGGGGTCGTACCCGATGAGCAGGTAGGAGAAGACGGTGGTCAGCTCCCAGAAGACGTACAGCAGGAGCAGGTTGTCGGCCGCCACCAGCCCCAGCATCGACCCGGCGAAGCCCGTCATGAAGCAGCCGTAGCGCCCGAGCCCCTCGTCGTCGCGGGCGAAGTAGCGGGAGCTGTAGATCATGACCAGCGTGCCCACGCCGGTGACCAGCGACATCATCAGCACGGCCAGTGCGTCGGCGCGGAAGGCCAGCTCCAGCCCCAGCACGGGCGCCCAGGTCGTGTGCTCCCGCGGTGGCAGCCACAGCAGCGCGGCGAGGAAGGCGATGCCCGGGGGAAGGGCGAGCACGGCCAGGGACATGCGCCTGACCAGCCAGGGAGCGCACACCGCCGCCACCGCGTGCAGGACCAGCAGCGACTCCATGGGCTCCTCGGGAGGGACTTTTCCGGCTACGTCCGCCAATCTCTCCCGGCTCGGCCCGCCCGCCCCGCAGGCGCGGCCATGGTTGACCCGAACGACACCAGTCCCACACCGTGGTGTGGGACTGGTGCCGGCGGATTCAGGCTCCAGTAGTGTGCGGGGCCGTGCAGGCGCCGGGGCGCGGCGGGACGACCGTGATCAGGTACCGGTCGATCTGCTTCTCCACGCAGCTCGAACCGCCGCTGTACGCGGTGTGCCCGTCGGCGTCGTTCGTCAGCAGCACGCCCTTCGACAGCTGGGAGGCCAGCGCCCGCGCCAGGCTGTACGGCGTGGCCGGGTCGCGGGTCGTGCCCACCACCAGGATCGGCGGCGAGCCCTGGGCCCGCACCTTCTTGGTGAACCTGGTGCCCTTGACCGGCCAGTACGGGCAGCTCGACTCGGGGTGGTCGAGGCAGTTGATCGCCATGAGCGCCTCGTACCGGTTGTCGTAGCTGCCGTCGGCCCGCCGGCCGTTGTAGTTGTCGGCGAGCAGCAGCAGCTTCGTGCCGTCGCCCTTGAACGCCTCGCCCAGCGCCACCCGCAGCGTCGGCCAGTAGGCCACGGAGTAGAGGGCGTTCATGACGCCGGTCCGCGCGACGGCCTCGCTGACCTGGCGGCCGTCGTAGATGTTGCGCAGCGGCGCCCGGTCGGCCCGCTTGTACAGCGCGTTCAGCTTCTTCCACGCCGCGCTGATGGAGTGCTTCTTGAACGGGCAGTCCTTGGCCTTGAAGCAGTCGCGCAGGAACGACTCGGTGGCCACCTGGAAGCCCTTGGCCTGCGACCGGGCGAACTCGGCGCCGGTCTGGACCGGGTTCTCGGCGCCGTCGAGCACCATGGCGCGGATCCTTGTGGGGAACAGGTCGGCGTACCTGGCGCCGAGGTAGGTGCCGTACGACCAGCCGAGGTACGTCAGCCGCCGCTCGCCCAGCGCGGCCCGCATCACGTCCATGTCCCTGGCGGCCTCCCCGGTGCCGACGTGCGCGAGGAGTTGCTTGCCCGCGTTCTTCGCGCAGGCCCCGGCGAACGCCTTGGCCCACTGCTTGGCCTGCTTGACCTCGGTGCGGTTGTCGGGCGTCGGGTCGGTGGCGAAGAGCGCGTCGAGGCCGAGCGTGCCGAGGCAGCGCACGGGCGCCGACGCGCCCACGCCGCGCGGATCGAAGCTGACCACGTCGAAGCGCTGCCTGAGGGCAGGAGAAACCATGGCCTTGCTGGCCTTCAGCGAATCGACGCCGGACATTCCCGGGCCGCCGAAGTTGAGCACGATCGACCCGATCTTCTTTCCGGTCGCCCGCAGCCGGATCATGCTGATCTTGATCTGCCTGCCGCCGGGCTTCGAATAGTCGAGCGGGACCCGCAATTTCCCGCATTCATATCCGTTGCCGCAGGAGGACCACGCCACCCGCTGACCGTAATAAGCGTCGAGCCCGCCGGGCTCGGCCGCCCGCGCCGGTCCGGACAGACCGGCCGCGGCGATCAAGCCTGCGATGGCGGGCGAAATGATGGTGATTAGACGTCGCATGAATAAAACGTGAATGTGAAAGCTTGCGACGTCCTTTAAATGCGCTGGAATAGATCGTCTGCAAGCGCCCGTTTCAGCCGGTCAGCCGTGACCGGGGGAGTCGAGGACATGATCGAGCCTGGGTTCGCCCATGCGCCGCCCTTCACAGGGTAATCGCTTGGTAGCGCTCGGGCACCGGATCGCGCCGATTCCGCGTCAGGCGCGGGGACGTGTCGTACCGAACTCCGCCATCCCGGCTCCCGTTCCCATGCCAGCGCCGTACCCTCGTGATCTGCGCGCAAACCGCGACCGCGCCGTGGTGGCTTCCCGCTACGGTTGCGCGCGTGGAAATCGTGCGGCGAGGGGAGCGGGCCGATGGCTGAGCCGCCACGGGTGCCGCCGGAGATGTTCCGGTTCACCGCCACCGACCGGTCAGACCTGAACACCGCGGTCCTCTACGCCTTCGGCGAGGCCAACGAGCGGCTGGAGACGGCGCTCACCGTGGACGCGGTGCGGGCGCGGCTGCGGGAGGTGGGCTGGTACGCGCCGGTCGGCGAGCAGGAGCTGACCACGACGCTCAAGCAGCTCGCGCTGTGGGGGCTGCTCGACGTCATCTTCAACCACGCCGGCAGCTTCGCCACCGCCGAGGAGTACGAGCGCAAGAACCTGCGGTATTCGCTGACCAGGCGGGGCGAGGCGGCCTTCGCCGGCGTGCAGCACGCCATGGCGATGCTGGCCTCGGCCGGCGCGCTGCAGACCGCGGTGCTCGACGCGATCGCCGACCGGCTGGGGGAGCTGGAGTCGCTGCTGCGCGATCCGGATCCCGGGCGCAACCGGCGGATCTTCGCGAGCCTGCGGGAGCTCGAAGGCCACCTCGACGGGCTGCGCGACAACACCAGGCAGTTCAACGGCGAGCTGCAGCGGCTGCTGCGCGTCGAGGGGACCGACCTCACCACGTTCCACGAGGTCAAGGGGGCCACCGTGGCCTACCTGCAGGAGTTCGTGACCCATCTGGAGCAGCGCGGCGACGCCGTCGCCGCCGCCCTGCGCGAGGTGGCCGGGCACGGGGTCGGCGTGCTGCACGCCCGGGCGCTCGACGGGGCCGACCTGCCGAAGGTGCCGGGCGCGGATCACGCCACGCCGTGGCTGGCGGTCCGGGCGGCCAAGTGGGAGAGCCTGTGCCTGTGGTTCGCACCCGGCGAGGAAGGCTCAGAGAGCGGTGGGGTGCCGCGGGTCCGCCGGCTCCATGACGTGGCGCGGCGGGCCATCGTGTCGCTGCTGCAGGTGCTCGACCGGATCACCGACTCCCGCCGCCGCTCCTCCAGCGCCGCCGCCGACTTCCGCACGCTGGCCCGCTGGTTCGCGGGCGCGCCGAGCGAGGACGACGCGCACCGGCTGTGGGACGCGGCGTTCGGGCTGGGGCCCGCCCGGCACGCGCACCTGGGGCACGCCGACGCGGAGCTGATCCCGGCCGGGGTGCCCTGGCAGGAGGCCGAGCCCGTGGAGGTGTCGGCGCTGCTGCGCTCGCGCGGGCGCACCGAGCGGATGGGCCGCACGGGCAAGGTCCGCGACGTCGTCGCCCTGCGGGCCGAGCGCCGGGAGCGGGCCGGGAAGGAGCGGGCCGAGCTGGAGGACGCCTGGTCCGCGCTGGCCACCACCGGGGCGACGCGGCTGTCGCAGCTGGGGGAGCTCGACCACGACACGTTCGGGCGCCTGCTCGACCTGCTCGGCAGGGCCCTGGCCGAGCCGCCCGACTCGACCGGGTTCCGGCGGGCCGTGACCTCGGACGGGCGGGTGGAGATCGTGCTGCGGGCCCCGGACGACGGCGCTGACGACGGGGCGGTGGCGGTGCTGCGTACCTCGGAGGGCTGGTTCCGGGGGCCCGACTACCTCGTCGACGTGCGCTCGCTGGGGCTCGGCCGGGAACGGGAGGGCGCCCGCGGGAGGGCGCCCGACGAGCGCGGACGCGGCTCCGCCGGCTACCGCGAGCGGGCGGCGGGCGCATGAGCAGCCTGGCCAACCAGCTCGTCAGGGCCGAGAAGGAGGAGATCGCGCGGGCGATCAGGACCCTGCTCGGCAGGCCGCTGGTGTCCCTGCACGACGACGCCGCCGCCTTCGACCTGATCAGGAAGCGGCGGCAGCCGCTGATCCAGTGGTTCGACTACTTCTGCGGCTGGCGGCTGGTCGTGGAGCCGCGCCAGGGGTACGCCCGCCTCGTCAAGGTCAGATCCGAGGCGAGCGCCACCCGGCCCGCCCGGCGCCGCCGCACCACGAGGGCCCCGTTCGACCGCCGCCGCTACACGCTGCTCTGCCTCTGCGCGGCCGAGCTGCTCACCTCGCCGGTCACCACGATCGGCATGCTCGCCCACCGTGTCGTCCAGGCCGCCGCCGTGGAGGCCGGGGTGCCCGCGTTCGACCCGGTCAGAGGGGAGGAACGGGCCGCGTTCGTGGACGCGCTGAAACAGCTGGAGCACTACGGCGCGATCACGGCCATGGACGGCGTGACCGACTCCTACCTCGGCGACGAGCACGCCAAGGTGCTCTACCGCGTCGACACCACCCGCGTGATCAGGCTCCTCGCCGCCCCTGCGCCCCCCTCCCGCATCGCCGCCGAGGGCGACGGCCCGATGGAGCAGGTGCTCGGCACGCTCACCACCGAGGCCCGGTACGGCGGCGACGAGCCGACCGAGACCCAGCGCAACCTGTGGGCCAGGCACTCCCTCATCCGCCGCCTCCTCGACGAGCCCGTCGTCTACCGCGACGAGCTGACCCCCGCGCAGTCGGCCTACGCCGCCTCGCTCACCGGCCGCCAGATCATCCGCCGCGCGGCGGAGGAGGCCGGGTTCGTGCTGGAGGAACGGGCCGAGGGCTTCCTGCTCATCGACACCGACGCCACCGCCACGGACGCCAAGTTCCCCGACGACGGCAGCCACGCCAAGGTGGCCGCCCTGCTCATGCTCGACCTGCTCGTCTCCTCCGGCCCCGTCCGGGCCGCCCGGCTCGACGCCGAGGCCGCGGAGCTGCTGCGCCGCTTCCCGCAGTGGGCCAAGGCGTACCAGTCCGACGGCGGCGGGCCGCGGCTGGCCGCCGACGCGCTGGAGGTGCTCGATCTGTTCGGGCTGGCCCGCCGCACGGGTGACCGGGTCGCCGCTCTGCCTGCCGCGGCCCGCTACCGGGTCGACCGCGGCACGGCCGTCCAGGAGGATTCATGACAGTCACGGAGCTCACCGCCGCCCTCACCACCGGCACGCGTGCCGCGCAGGGCATGGACGCCCGCTGGGTCCCCGTACGCGCGGGGATCCTCAACGTGTGGCGCTACTACGACGAGGTGTTCGAGTTCCACCGGGGCAGGCTGCTGCTGCGCGGGCCCAACGGCAGCGGCAAGTCCAAGGTGCTGGAGCTGCTGCTCCCGTACGTGCTCGACGCCAGCCTCAAGCCGAGCAGGCTGTCCACGTTCGGCGGCACCGAGCGCACCATGCACTGGAACCTCATGGGCGACGGCGCCACCGGCACCACCCGGGTCGGCTACGTGTGGCTGGAGTTCCGGCACGCCGACGGGCGCTGGTTCACGTGCGGCGCCCGGCTCCAGGCCACCGTCCACACCAAGAACGTCACCGCCGCGTACTTCACGACCGAGGCCCGCGTCGACGCCCCCGACGGCATCCGGCTCACCGGCGAGGGCGGCCAGCCCCTGACCAGGGCGCAGCTCGCCGAGGAGCTCGGCGGCTCGGGCAAGGTCCACGAGTCCGCCGACGCCTACCGCTCCGTGGTGCGCCAGACGCTCTACCGGGCGCTCAACGAGCAGCGCTACGACTCGCTCCTCACCGCCCTGCGCCAGCTGCGCACCCCCAAACTCTCCGAACGCCTCGACCCCGGCCTGCTGTCCGACCTGCTGTCGAGCGCCCTGCCGCCGCTCGGCGAGGGGGAGATCCACGAGATCGCCGAGGGGTTCGAGCGGCTCGACCGGCAGCGCGAGGAGCTGCGCCTGCTCGACCGCGACGTGGAGGAGGCCGACCGGCTGGCCGGCCGCCAGCGCGGCTACGCCCAGCGCGTCCTGCGCGCCGCCGCGGCCGCGGTGACGTCCGCGGGGCAGGCTCTCGACTCGCTGGCGGCCGAGGCCAAGGCCAAGCGCGAGGCGCTCAAGGAGGCCGAGGGCGAGCTGAACGCCACGACCGTGCGGCTCGGGGAGGAGGAGGCGCAGGAGTTGGCGCTGGCCGCGCAGATCGACGGGCTCAAGGAGAGCGAGGCCTACCGGGCGGGTTCCGAGCTGCACCGGCTCCGCACAGAGGCCCAGGCCGCCCACGAGACGGCCGCCCGGCTGCGCGACCAGGCGGGGGCGGCGGCCCGCTCCGCCGCCGCCAGGCAGGAGCTGTCGGCGCGGGCCGAAGCCGTCGCCCGCACCGCCGCCGCCCTGTCGGAACGTTCCAGGGCCGAGGCCCGCCACGCCGCCGAACGCGCCGGGCTCCTGGCCGCCCACGAGGAGTCCGAGCGGGCGGGCTCCCCCCAGGAGGGCGAGGAGGGCGATCACGGAGGCGCGTCCCCGGGGCCGGGGCACGCCGCCGACGGCGCGGACGCCGTGCACCGGGCGCGGGAGCTGCTGCGGGCCGCCGTCACCAGCCGCGCCGCCCAGATCCGGGAGGTGCGCGCCGGAGCCGTCGAGCACCAGGAGGCGATCAACCGGCGCACCGCCGCCGAGCAGGACCGCGACCGCGCCCGCGACGACCTCGCCACCGCCCAGACCGCCCACGACGAGGCCGAGCGCCTGCGCGACGAGCGGGCCGCCAACCTGTCCGCCGCCCTGGCCGAATGGGCGGCCGGGTGCGCGCAGCTCAAGCTCGACGCGGACGAGCCGGCGGGCGCGGTGGAGCGGTTCGAGCAGGCCGACGAGCTGGTCGGCGCCGCCCGTACGGTGGCGGCCGTCAAGCTGGCCGCCCGCGAGCAGCACCTGACCGGCCTGCGCGACAAGCTGCTGGCCGAGCGCTCCGAGCTGACCCGCGAACGCGAGCGCCTCAACGACCGGGCCGTCCTCGACCCGCCCACCACGCACGCCCGCGACATGGCCGCCAGGCAGGGACGGCCGGGCGCCCCGCTGTGGCGGGCCGTGGCGTTCAGGTCGGGCCTCGATCCCGTCGCCCAGGCGGGCGTGGAGGCGGCACTGGAGGCGGCGGGCCTGCTGGACCTGTGGCTGCGCCCGGACGGCGGGTTCGACGCGGGGGAGCACGACGCGTTCGCCGTGGCCGCGCTGGCCAAGCCCGCGCCCGGCTACAGCCTGGCCCACGTGCTGCTCACGGAGGCGGACTCCCCGGTGAAGGCCGACAAGGTGCTGGCGGGCATCGCGTTCGCGCCCAGCGCGATCGGCGTCGACCACCCGGCGGTCGTCGGCGCCGACGGCACCTGGCGGCTCGGCCCCGCCGCGGGCCGCTGGGTCAAGCCCGAGCCCTCCTACATCGGCGCCACCGCCCGCGAGCGCGCCCGGCGCCGCCGCGTCGCCGAGCTGGACGACCGGCTCGGCGAGCTCGCCGGGACGGTCGCCGAGTGCGACCACCTGCTGGCCGTGGTCGACGCCGACCGCGACAGCCTGGCCGCCGAGCTGCGGCGCAGGCCCGGCAGGCGGCGGTACGCCGACGCCCTCGACGCGCTCGACGGGGCGGTGAAGAAGGTCGCGCTGCTCGAAGACCAGCTCAGGGCCTACGAGCAGCGCCTGCACGACCGGGAGAAGGAGGTCGGCGGGTCGCTGCGGCGGCTCACCGAGCTGGCGGCCGGGCACGCCCTGCCCACCGCGCTGCCCGCGCTCGACAACCTCGAAGAGGCCCTGCGCACCGCCGAGACGGCCGGCACCGCCTGGCACGACCGCCGCGCCGACGCCCGCGCCGCCGCGGAGCGCGCCGAGCACGTCGCCGAGACCGCGGGCGAGTACCAGGACCTCGCCGTCCGGGCCGTCGAACGCGCCGAGGACGCCGCCGCGGGCGCCGTCACGCTGGCGGAGAAGCTCGCGGCCGTCGAGTCCACGGTCGGCGTCGAGCACCTGCGCGTGCTGGAGCGGCTGCAGGAGACGCAGGCCGCGTACCAGACCTGCCGCCGCCTCATCCGCTCGGTCAACGACGACCTGGCCCGGCTGCACGCCCGGCTCGGCGAGCTGAGGGGCGAGCTGGGCACGGCCGAGGAGAAGCACGCCGAGGCGGGGCGGGTGCGGGACGAGGTGTCCGAACGGTTCCGCGCCCTGACGGCCGGGCACCTGGCGGCGGACGCGCGGGCGACGGTCGAGCTGGCGCGCGACGCCGGGGTGCGGGCCGTGCTGGTGTCGGCGCAGGCCGTGGCCGAGCAGCTCGCGGCGGTGCCGTACGAGCAGAAGAACGTCAAGGAGGCCGAGGCGCGGCTGCAGGACGCCTTCCACCACGCCAGGGAGATCCTCGCCGACCGGGCGGACCTGGAGCTGACGCCCGACGAGGACGTGCAGCTGCTGACCGCCACCGTCAGCGGCGTCCGGGCGGGGGCCGCCGCGCTCAGCGAGGCGCTGCGCAAGGAGCGCGACGAGCGGCGCTCGGACATCACGGAGGCGGAGCGGGACCTGTTCGACCGGACGCTGGCCGGTGACACGCGGCGGCACCTCGCTGACCGGATCAGGCAGGCGACCGCGCTGGTGGAGGGCATGAACCAGCGCCTCGAACGCGTCCGCACCGCCTCCCGGGTGGCCGTCCGGCTGGTGTGGCAGGTCGATCCCACCCAGTCGCCCGGCACCCGGGCCGCCCGCGACCTGCTGCTGCGTGACCCGGCCGGACTGGACGAGGCCGACAGGGAGGCCCTTTACGTCTTCTTCAGGGACCGGGTGGAGGAGGCGCGGGCCGACAACTCGTCGGCGAGCTGGGAGGACCAGCTCATGAAGGTGCTTGACTACACGGCCTGGCACCGGTTCGTGGTCAGGCTGGACCGCGGCGACGGGCAGGGCTGGCAGGACCTCACCAGGAAGCTGCACGGAGCCCTCTCCGGAGGGGAGAAGGCGATCGCGCTGCACCTGCCGCTGTTCGCCGCCGTGGCCGCGCACTACCAGAGCGATCCGGGCTGCCCTCGGTTCATCCTGCTGGACGAGGTGTTCGTGGGGGTGGACAAGACGAACCGGGGGCAGGTGTTCGACCTGCTGGTGAACCTGGGTCTGGACCTGGTGCTCACGTCCGACCACGAGTGGTGCGAGTACCGCGAGCTCGACGGGATCGCCGTCCACCAGCTCATCACCGGCGACGGGGACGACGCCGTGACGACCGCCCGCTTCGTCTGGAACGGCTACCGGACGGTCCCGACGGATTGACCGTTCCCGACGGTGCTAATCGTTCTGAATGATCACGCTCTGGGTCTGCCCGAAGTCGGCGCCGTCGAGTTTGCCGTCCAACCGGTAGGCCGCGAGCAGCTGCCAGAGTGCATGGTCGGCGCCCGCAACCCCGGGATCGAGCTGTGCGCCGAGCGAGGCCAGGGCCGGAGATTCCGGCCCTGCCATCCTGAACAGCAAGGCGACGCCGGGCGCGCCCGCATAGGTCTCGAGCTCGGTGAGCCAGGGGATCTCGTCGGCGAGCGCCGGATGCGCGCACAGCACGGCCGCCATCGCGTACGGGTCCGGGCTTCTGCCGCGGCCGACCCGCTCTGTCCACCGGACCACGTCCGCCGCCGACTCGGTCGTCAGCATGCGGCTGCACTGTTTGAGCAGCGTCGCCAGCTGATCCAGCACTTCCGCCAGCTCGTCGTCGGCGTCGTCGCCAGGGTCGACCAGAACCAGGTGTCCCTGGCGGCCGGGCCTGGTGAGCATCGCGCCGATGGAGCTCTTGACGATGTCGGCCCACGAGTCGCCGGGACTGGAGTACTGAAGGCCCCCGACCGAGCTGTGGCCGAAGCGAAGCCGCCTCTCCAGGGCGGTGTCTCCGACGAGGCGTGCGTACATGACATCCGGGGCGTCGGCTACCAGCTGCGCATTCGGCTGCTCCGAAATCTCGACCGAGTCGCCGTCGAGCCTCAACGTGCTGAGGATCGACTGCCTTCCGGCCGTGTCGAGGCCCGACATCCACAACGTCACCATGGATCGCCACCGCGCCCGCTCGTTCTCACTGTCCGGCCAGAGCTCGTCGAGCTCCACCGAGTCCCTCAGCAGGACGAGCAGCGTGACCAGGTTGGCCGAGTAGGCCGCCAGCTGCCGCACCCGGTCCGTCGGGGTCGGCCGGTAGTCGGCATACCGCTCCGAGCCGAACCTGCGGCGATGGCCCGCGATGAGCGCCGTGAGAGCGCTGGCGATCCGTTCCCGCTGCTCCGCAGGCAGCTCGTCGGCCAGCTCCTCCACGAACGTCAGGATGGTCCGCCGGTTCGACAGCGGCTGGTGCGACAGCAGCGCGAAGAGGAGGTTGTCGTTCAGGTCGCGGGCTCCGCGCCGGGGCGTGGTCTCGGCGGCCAGCTCGCCGAGCAGCTCGATGGCCTGCGCGGCCATCAGGTACTCGCCGAAGGTGGCGTGCATGAACTCGTAGCTCTGCCGCGTGTCGGCACCGGGCGCGCGGGCCTCGGCGGTGTGGACGAAGAAGAACTGCCCGATCAGCCGCCTGCCGACCTCGTCGGTGCGGCTCGACGAGGAGGACTGCTCGTCCAGCGCCAGCAGGTCCGCCCCCAGCTCGGCGTCCGTCACGTTCTGCCTGCCACGGTTGAACATCGCGAACGCCGCCACGGCCAGCCTCCAGAGCTGTTCGCGTACGAGCTCCTCACGCCGGTGGTCGGTGAGCTTCTTGTTGGTACGTTCGATCTCCCGGCGGGCGAAGTTGTCCAGCAGCCTTCTGTAGAGGTCGGCGGTCGAGAGCCCTTCGTCGAGCGCGGGCGCGCCGGGATCGGCGGAATACAGCGCGAGCATGAGCAGCAGGAGCGGCTGTCCGGCCAGCTCCGGATGCCGCATGGCCGCCCGGGGAGTCAGCGCAGGCGAGGTGCCGCCGCTGTTGGCGGAGTTCCACACCCGCAGCCAGTCCGCGATCTGGTCCTCGTCGAACTCCTCGAGCTTGACGGCCACCGTCCCGTCCGGAACGGTGATCCGGTCGGCGACCACCGTCCGAGAGGTCACGATCACCACGACCGGACGTTCCTGATCGGCCTCCTGGCGCTGGAACGCCATGACCTCCTGCAGGTAGCCTCCCCGGTGACCGGCTGCCTGGAGCAGTTCGTCAAGCCCGTCCAGAAGGACGACTCGGATGGTGGCGCGGCTCTTGTCGGCCAGCTCCCACCAGCTGACCCGGCCATGGGTCGCCAGGTCGAGCGCTTCCTGAACCTGGTCGTGCACCGGTGCCGCTGCGCCGACCCGGCGCAGCGGGACCCGCACCGCGGTGAACGCTGAGGCGGGCAGCCGTCCGGCGAGCACCTTCGTCAGGGAGCTCTTGCCCGCTCCCGGGTGCCCGAGCAGCAGCATCGGCGCCCGGGTGGCCTGGGCCGAGGTGAGGTGCGCGGCGAAGAGGAGGTCGAGGTCGCCGGAGACCGGCTGCTCACTCCACCAGTTCTCGTCGGCCAGCTTCTGGTTCCTGCCGCCCGGGCCGATCCGGTAGCGGGGGTCGATGAAGGCGTCCTCGAGCGCGGGGAAGGTGAGCTCGGGGGTGGCCAGCACCGCGTCCTCCGCGACGATGTGCTCGCGTAACGCGCCCCGGTTGGCCCGGCTCACGATGGCGCACAGGTCGGGCTCCTCCCGCCGGTCGCCGACCATCGACTCCAGCACCCGCTCCAGGCGTGAGAGGGCGGCGGCGTGGCTGTCGAGAGCGGTGCGGACGTCTTCGCGTACGCCGGTGACCGCGGTCCTCGTGGCGGCGTGCTCACCCAGGCTCGCCCAGACGAGGAACTCCGGCACGGTCGTGCAGAGCGACAGGTAGTGGGACCGGTAACGCTCGATCGCCGCTTCGACGATCGTGCCCACATGCGCCTGGGGTGTGGAGGCCTGCGCGGCATCGAGAACCGTTAAGAAGGGCGTGTGGAGCGCCTCCATCCATCGCTTCACCTCCGAGATGTTCTCCTCGAATCCCCGAGCGGGAGACGGCGCAGGGACCTCGCTGTGATAGAGGGCGTCGATCAGGTGCTGATGAGTGTCGGGGGCAGCACCCATGACGAGCCCGGCCTTGTCGGCGTCCGTGAGACCGAACTGCTTGTTGAGCAGATCCCCCAAACGCTCGCGCCACGTGTCGAAGACGGCCGCCGCGACGATCGTGGTGTGGGCGGCGCAGATCAGCCGATGTCGTTCGTAGCCGGAGAGCTTCAGCAGCCGGTCGGTGGCGCTGTCCAGGGCCGCCCGCAGCAGCGAGACCGCCTCGTTCTTCTGATCCACCCAGCCCCAGACCGCCGCGAACGCCGCCAGCGGCGGCAGCGCCGCCCCGCCGAGAGCCACGGCTCCGGCGGTCAGGATGGCGCCGCCCAGGAGCTTGCCCAGCCGGTCGATCCGGGGGCGGTCGTGATGGCCGAGGATCGCCAGCGCGCCGCGATAGGTCAGATCCGGATCGCGGCGCATGACACCTCCACTGCTGCGTGCATGTGCCAAGTGTGGCCGGTCTTCGCCTGTCCCGCCTCTCGGTCGGGTCAGAGAGCATCGGCCCAGGGCGGGTTGGCGCCCGCGACCGAGCACGTCAGCGCCGACACCCTGACCGCGAACTCGGCCGCCGCCACCGCCGTCGCCAGGTCCAGGCCGTCCAGGCGGCCCCCCAGGCGGCCCTCGGCGGCCAGGCTGTGCAGGAGGCCCGCCGTGAAGGAGTCGCCCGCGCCGACTGTGTCCACCACGCTCACCTGGGGCGCCGGCACCGACGCCCGCTCGCCGTCCAGCGACACCAGCGCGCCCGCCGCGCCCCTCGTGACGACGATCAGGCGGGCGCCCGCGGCGTGCCAGGCGTCGCAGGCACGTTCCAGCGGCACGCCGGGCTGCAGGAAGTCCAGGTCGTCCGCGCTGAGCTTGAGGATGTCGGTCCACTCGCACCAGCGTGACACCGGGTAGTCGGCCCTGGAGGCGAGGCTGGGGCGGACGTTCGGGTCGATCGAGATCGTGGCGCGCCCGGCGGCCTCCCGCGCGAACGCCTCCACCGCCTCCCGGCCCGGCTCCCTGGCCAGGGCGAGCGATCCGGTGTGCAGGCAGGCGACCGGGCCGAGGCGGTCCAGGTCCAGCTCGTACGGGGTCCACTGCCAGTCGGCGGTGCCGTCGGCGTAGAAGGTGTACTCGGCCTGGCCGCCGGTGTCGAGGGCGGCGACGGCGAGCGTGCTGGGCTCCTTGGCGTCGACGGAGGCCGAGAGGTCCACGCCCGAGGAGGTGAGGTGGCGGCGGAACAGCTCGCCGAACACGTCGCCGGAGACGCGGCCGAGGAAGCGGGTGGGGGTTCCGAGCCGGGCCAGCGCCACCGCCGTGTTCGCGGGCCCGCCGCCCGGCAGCACCCGCAGCGCCAGTTCCAGCCCCTCACCGGGGAGGACACCGCCGTCCGGGGGCGGGGAGCCGGGGGAGCGGGCGGTGAAGCCGTCGGCGACGCACTCGCCCAGGACAGCGATCATCGGGCCTGCCTTTCAGGCACGTTGCCGATTTGTTACGGCATGGGGGCATTGACGTTTCTCGGATGGGAGTCCATCATCACAGCACAGCGGATGTCAACGTTGACATATGTCAACGATGACATCGGGTCCCCCCTGATAGGAACCGCCAATGAACACAAAGATTTCGGCCGGACTCCTGGTCACCGCCCTTCTCGTCACCGGATGTGGCGGCGGGGGCGGAGGCGGCGGGCAGAGCGCCTCCGCGACGCCCAAGGTCGGCCTCATCACCAAGACCGAGACCAACCCGTTCTTCGTCAAGATGAAGGAGGGCGCCCAGAAGTCGGCCCAGGCCAACGGCATGGAGCTGATGACCGCGGCCGGCAAGTTCGACGGCGACAACGCCTCTCAGATCACTGCCATCGAGAACATGGTCGCCGCCGGTGTGAAGGGCATCCTCATCACGCCGAGTGACACCAAGGCCATCGTGCCCGCCATCAAGAAGGCCCGCGACGCGGGCGTGCTCGTCATCGCCCTGGACACGCCGACGGACCCGCAGGACGCCACGGACGCGCTGTTCGCCACCGACAACCTGAAGGCCGGCGAGCTGATCGGCCAGTACGCCAAGGCCGCCATGGCCGGGAAGCCCGCCAAGATCGCCACCCTCGACCTGGCCCCCGGCATCACCGTCGGCCAGCTCAGGCACGACGGCTTCCTGAAGGGGTACGGGATCGCGGAGGGCGACCCGTCCATCGTCTGCTCCCAGGACACCAGGGGCGACCAGGCGAAGGGACAGACCGCCATGGAGAACTGCCTGCAGAAGGCCCCCGACATCAACCTCGTCTACACGATCAACGAGCCCGCGGCGCTGGGCGCGTACACGGCGCTGAAGGCCAAGGGCCGCGAGAAGGACGTGCTGATCGTCTCCGTGGACGGCGGCTGCACCGGGACCAAGGCCGTCAAGTCGGGCGAGATCGCCGCCACGAGCCAGCAGTACCCGCTGAAGATGGCCGAGGACGGCGTCAAGGCGGTGTCGGAGTTCGCCAAGACCGGCAAGAAGGCCTCCGGCTACACCGACACCGGCGTCACCCTGATCACCGACAAGCCCGCGTCCGGCGTCGAGGCCAAGGACACGGTCTTCGGCCTGGCCAACTGCTGGGGCTGACATGGCGGTCATGGAAGCGACGCTGCCGCGCCGCCTGATCTCGACCCCGGTCGCGGGTCCGCTGGCCGCGCTCGTCCTGGCCTGCGCCTTCTTCGCGCTCAGGACCGACCAGTTCCTCACCGGCCCGAACTTCTCGCTGATCATCCAGCAGGTCATGGTGGTCGGCACGCTGGCCATCGGCCAGACGCTGATCATCCTGACCGCGGGCATCGACCTGTCCAACGGCGCGATCATGGCGTTCGGCGGCATCGTGATGACCAAGCTGGCCGTGGACAGCGGCCTGCCGCCGGTCCTCGCGATCGTCGCCGGGCTCGCCGTCTGCGCGGGGTTCGGGCTGGTCAACGGGTTGCTGGTGACGCGGATCTCGCTGCCGCCGTTCATCGTGACGCTCGGCATGCTGAACGTGGTCTTCGCCCTGACCCACATCTACTCGAACGAGCAGACGGTCACGGACCTGCCGCCGCTGCTGACGTTCCTCGGCCAGACGTTCCAGGTCGGGCAGACGAACGTCACCTACGGCTCGCTGCTGACGATCCTGCTGTTCCTGCTGTTCGCGTACCTGCTCGGCTCCACGGCGTGGGGCCGCCACGTGTACGCGCTCGGCAACAGCCCCGAGGTGGCCCGCCTGACCGGCATCAGGACGCGCCGCCTGACCATCGGCGTCTACACGCTGGCCGGCTTCGTGTACGGCATCGCCGCCCTGCTGCTGGTCTCGCGTACCGGAGTGGGCGACCCGCAGGCCGGCCAGACCGACAACCTGGACAGCATCACCGCGGTCGTCCTGGGCGGGACGAGCCTGTTCGGCGGCCGCGGCCTGGTGATCGGCACGCTCGTCGGAGCGCTCATCGTCGGGGTGTTCCGCAACGGGCTGCAGCTGATGGGCGTACCGTCGATCTACCAGACGCTCATCACCGGCGTCCTGGTGATCCTCGCCGTCGCCGTCGACCAGCTCTCCCGCAGGAGGAACCGATGACGACCCCCGTCCTCCAGGCGCGCGGCCTGGTGAAGCGGTACGGCCACGTGACCGCGCTCGACGGCGCCGACTTCGAGCTGATGCCCGGCGAGGTGCTCGCCGTCATCGGCGACAACGGCGCCGGCAAGACCAGCCTCATCAAGGCGCTCACGGGCGCGCTCCAGCCCGACACCGGCGAGATCCTGCTCGACGGCGAGCCGGTGCGCTTCCGCGACCCGCTGGAGGCGCGCAGGAAGGGCATCGAGACCGTCTACCAGGACCTCGCGGTCGCGGCCTCGCTCGACATCGCCACGAACATGTTCCTCGGCCGCGAGCTGCGCAAGCCCGGCATCCTCGGCAGCGTCTTCCGCCTGCTCGACAAGAAGCGCATGCGCGAGGAGTCCGCCCGGCACATGGCCGACCTCAAGATCGGGCTGCGCTCGCTCACCCAGCCCGTCGAGTCGCTGTCCGGCGGCCAGCGGCAGGGCGTGGCCGTGGCCCGGGCGGTGGCGTGGGCCACGCACGTCGTGGTCATGGACGAGCCCACGGCCGCGCTCGGCGTCAAGGAGTCCGGCCAGGTGCTCGACATGATCAAACGGGTCCGCGACGGGGGCACGCCGGTCGTGCTGATCAGCCACAACATGCCGCACGTGTTCGAGATCGCCGACCGCATCCATGTCCAGCGGCTCGGCCGCCGGGTCGCCCAGATCAAGCCGGGCGACCACAGCATGGCAGAGGTGGTGGCCATCATGACCGGCGCCCTCCAGGTCTCGGAGGGCAAGGCCGTGGTGGCGGACCAGGGCGCGGCGGAGGCGATCGGGTTGTCCTGATGAGCGGCCACTAACATGGGCGCAATGCGGCGTCCGACGATGACAGATGTGGCGCGTGAGGTCGGCGTCACGGCGAAGACGGTCTCGCGGGTGCTCAACGACGACGGCCCGGTCGCCGTCGAAACCCGCGAGCGCGTCATGGCGGCCGTCAGGAAGCTGGGCTACCAGCCCAACCTGATGGCCCGCAACATGCGGGTCGGCGCGCGCGACGCCGCGATCGGCCTGGTCATCCCCGAGATGGGCAACCCGTTCTTCGGCACGGTCGCGGGCGGCGTCGAGAGCGCCGTCCGCGCCCGCGGCCTTACCCTCATCGTCGGCAACTCCAGCGAGACCGCCGACCTGGAGCAGTCGCTGATCGCGACGTTCCTGGCCCGCAGGGTGAGCGCGCTCATGGTGGTCCCCTCGGCCACCAGCGACCACCGCCACCTGCGCAACGAACGCGTGGCGGGCCTGCCCATCGTCTTCCTCGACCGGCCGGCCGTCGGGCTGACCGCCGACAGCGTGGTCAGCGCCAACCGGGAGGGCGCCAGGGCCGGCGTCGCCCACCTGATCGCCCACGGCCACCGCCGGATCGGCTTCGTCGGCGACGTGCCCGCCACCCTCTACACCCGCCGCGAGCGTTTCCAGGGCTACCGCGACGCGCTCGAAGGCGCGGGCCTGCCGTTCGACCGGGGCCTGGTGGAGACGGGCCACGACCAGGAGGCGGCGGCCCGGGCGACGATGCGGCTGTTAGACCGCGACGATCCGCCGACGGCCCTGTTCGCGGGCAACAACCTGGCCGCCACGGGCGCGGTGGTGGCGCTGTCGCGGGCCCGCCGCAGGGATGTGGCGCTGGTGGGCTTCGACGACCTGCCCCTGGCCGAGTGCCTGGACCCGCCGCTGACGGTCGTGGCCCAGGACCCGGCGCGGATGGGCGCCGCGGCGGCCGAGCTGGTGCTGGCGCGGCTCGACGGCGACCGCTCCAAGGCCCGCAGGACGATGGTGCCCACCCGGCTGATCGTCCGGGGCTCGGGCGAGCTGCCCGCCGCCGGCGCCTAGCGGGGGTACAGGCCGCCGTCCAGGCTGAGCACCTGGCTGGTCAGGTAGCCGTTGCGGAGGACGGCCAGGGCCAGGTCGGCGACCTCCTCCGGACGCCCGAAGCGGCCGACCGGCAGGCGGCTCGGGCTCGCCGTGGCCGGGAGCATCGCGGTCTCCTCGATCAGGGCGGGCGCCAGCGCGTTGACCGTCACGCCCCGCGCGGCCACGCGGGCGGCCAGGAAGTGGATCATGCCGTGCAGGCCCGCCTTGGACGCGGCGTAGTGCGGGCCGACGCTGCCGCCGGTGAAGGCCGCGATCGACGACATGAACAGCACCCGCCCGAACCCCCGCTCCGCCATCCCCGGCAGCGCCTGCTGCGCCAGCAGGAACGGCGCGCGCAGGTTGACCGCCATCGTGCGCTCCCACGTCACCGCGTCCACCGCCGTGTACTCCTGCTGGATGGCGTAGCCGGCGTTGGAGATCAGCAGGTCGACGGGGCCGAGCGCGTCGGCCGTGGCGCGCAGCAGGGCGAGCGGGACCTGCGGGTCGGCCAGGTCGCCCGGGAGCGCGATCGCGTCCACGCCGGCGGCCCGCCCCCGCGCCACCAGGTCGTCGGCGTGCTCGGAGCGGGTGCCGTACGTGAAGGCGGTTCTGACTCCGGCGGCGATGAGGCGGCGTCCGATCGCCTGCCCGATGCCGCCCGACGCGCCGGTCAGCAGGGCCACCCGGCCAGTGAGTTGGGTCATGTCACCCAATCTTCCCCGTGACAGAGGCGCTGACAGCAGGTTGGAATGGGGCGTTTCCGTACGTCTTCCACTGTGTGCTCACGCGTAACTCGCGGTCCACCTGGCCGGTCTACGGTGCGCGCATGACAATGCGCAGGTTACTCGCGAGTGTGCTGGCCGGAGTCGTCGCCGGCGGTACCGTCGCCGTCGTGCTGACCCAGACGACTCCCGCCACGGCCGACCGCCGCGGCGACGCACCCATCGTGATCGGACATCGGGGCGCGAGCGCCCACCGGCCCGAGCACACGCTTCTTTCGTACGAGACCGCCATCGCCATGGGCGCCGACTACATCGAGCCCGACCTCGTCTCGACCAAGGACCACGTGCTGGTCGCCAGGCACGAGAACGAGATCTCCGGCACGACCGACGTGGCCGCGCACCCGGAGTTCGCCGACCGGCGCACCACCAAGACCGTGGACGGCCGGCCGGTCACCGGCTGGTTCACCGAGGACTTCACGCTGGCCGAGCTGAAGACGCTGCGCGCCAAGGAACGCGTCCCCGACCTGCGGCCGGACAACACCGCGTTCGACGGTCTGCCGGAGATCCCGACGTTCGAGGAGGTCGTGAAGCTGGCGCAGCAGCACGGCGTCGGCGTCTACCCCGAGACCAAGCACCCGACGTACTTCGACTCCATCGGCCTGTCGCTGGAGGAGCCGCTGCTGGAGGTGCTGAACCGGTATCGCGTGCGCAAGGCGTACATCCAGTCCTTCGAGACCGCGAACCTGCGTGACCTGCGCTCCAAGACCCGCCTGCCGCTGATCCAGCTCATCACGTTCGGCGGCGCGCCGTACGACTGGGTCGCCTCCGGCAGCACCCGCACGTACGACGACATGGTGAAGCCGGACGGGCTGCGCGAGGTGGCCACGTACGCGAACGGGATCGGGGTGGACACCCGGCGCGTGGTGCCCCAGGACGCCTCGGGCAAGACCCTCGAACCCACCACGCTGGTCTCCGACGCGCACCGGCGCCGGCTGGAGGTGCACGTCTGGACGGTACGGAACGAGAACTCCCAGCTCCCCGCCGACTACCGGCTCGGCAACCCGGCCAGCCCCGTCTACCCCCGGGCCACCGGGAACGTGATGGGGTGGCTGTCGAAGCTCGTCGACCTGGGCATCGACGGGGCCTTCTGCGACGACCCCGCCATGGGCAGGGCCGTGGTGACCGGACGGTCGGCGTAGCGACGCGAAGGGCGTCGGTCCTATTCCCCACCGGATCAGTGGGTACATTGGTCCGGTGAGGAACGACCAGCACGGCCTGGCGATGACCGGGGCCGGCGCCACCGCGGTGCGGCATTACGACCGCGCGATCGACGAACTGCTGCACTTCCGGGTGGAGGTCGCCGCCGAGACCAAGGCGGCGCTGGCCGACTCGTCCGACTTCCCGATGGGCAACGTGCTGAGCGCGTACCTCGGGCTGCTCTCCACCGAGGCGGAGGACGCGCGGAAGGCGCGGGCGCGGTTCGGCGCGTTCCGGGACAGGACCGGCCCGGCCTCGCTGCTGCCCCGCGAGCGCGCCCACGTGGCGGCCGTGCAGGCGCTGCTCGACGGCGACTGGCTGACCTGCGGGCGGCTGCTGGCCGAGATCACCGTGGAGCACCCGCGCGACGCCCTGGCGCTGGCGGCCGGGCACCAGGTCGACTTCTTCACCGGCGACGCGCGCTCGCTGCGCGACCGGATCGGCGGGGCGCTGAACGCCTGGCGGGAGGACGACCGGCACTTCGGCCACGTGCTGGGGATGTACGCGTTCGGGCTGGAGGAGGCGGGGCACTACGACCGGTCGGAGGAGGTCGGCCTGCGGGCGGTCGAGCTGAACGCCCGCGACGTGTGGGGCATCCACGCGGTGGTGCACACGTACGAGATGCAGGGGCGGTTCGGGGAGGGGGTGCGCTACCTCGACGCGCGGCTGCCCGACTGGTCGACCGGCACGTTCTTCAACATCCACAACTGGTGGCACTACTGCCTGTACGCGCTGGAGTCCGGCGACGAGGCGCGGGCGCTGGCGATCTACGACGCGGTGCTCGCGGGCGGGGAGTCCTGCATGGAGCTGCTGGACGCCGCCGCCCTGCTCTGGCGCCTCCACCTGGAGGGCTCCGAGCAGCACGAGCGCTGGCGCGCGCTGGCCGACGCGTGGCCGGACAGGGTGGCCGAGCCGTTCTACGCGTTCAACGACATGCACGCGGTCATGTCGTACGTGGGCGCCGGGCTGGTCGGGGAGGCGGAGAAGCTGGTCGCGGCGCGCGAGGCGTACGTGCTGGAGCCGCGTCCGGGCGTCACCAACCTGGACATGACCCTCCGGGTGGGCCTGCCGGTGTGCCGCTCGCTGGTGGCCTTCGGGCGGGGCGACCACGACGCGGTCGTGGACCTGCTCTATCCGATCAGGCACCGGGTCAACGAGTTCGGCGGCAGCCACGCGCAGCGGGACGCCGTGCAGCGGACCCTGCTGGAGGCGGCCCTGCGGGCGGGGCGGGGGGACGTGGCGCGGGTGCTGGTGAGCGAGCGCGTCAGCGTCCGGCCGTGCAGCCCGTACAACTGGCTCAAGCAGGCGGCCCTTGCCGACATGCTGGGCGAGCGGGGCGCCGCCGCGGCCGCCCGCCTGCGCGCCGGCGAACTGGCCCGGAACGGCGGCCGGCCCTAGCCGTCCGATGGATGGTCTCGGCCGGTCTCGGCCGGCCTCGGCCGGCGGGCTGGGCCTGAGCGGCGGGCGGCCTCGGCCGGGGAACTGTCGGGGGTGGCGGGTAGTGTTTCCAGCCATGGATCGGCAACTCACCCTGATGGTCGTACACGCCCACCCCGACGACGAGTGCCTGAGCACCGGCGGCATCCTGGCCCGCTACACCGACGAAGGCGTCCGCACGGTCCTGGTCACCTGCACCAACGGCGAGCAGGGCGACGACCAGGGCGGCGTGAAGCCCGGCGAGGACGGCCACGACGACGCGGCGGTGGCCGAGCGGCGCCTGGCCGAGCTGCGCGAGTCGGTGTCCCATCTGGGCATCGACCACCTGGAGCTGCTCGGCTACCGCGACTCCGGCATGGAGGGCTGGGAGTCCAACGCCCACCCCGAAGCGTTCGCCAACGTGCCGGTCGAGACGGCCGCGGCCAAGCTCGCCGCATTGATGGAGCACTACCGGCCCCAGGTCGTGGTGACCTACGACGAGACCGGCGGCGGCGGTTACGGTCACCCCGACCACGTCCAGACCCACCGCGTCACGGTGGCGGCCGTCGAGCAGACCGGCATTCCCGACAAGTTCTACTACACGGCGATGCCGCGCTCCGGCATCAAGCAGATGTTCGAGATGATGCGCGCCAACGGCGTCGACCTCGGCGGCTTCGAGCCGTCCGACGACTTCGGCACCCCCGACGAGCGGGTCACCAGCGTCGTCGACATCGCGCCGTTCGTCGAGCGCAAGCTCAAGGCGCTCAGGGCGCACGAGAGCCAGGGCGAGAACATCTTCCTGCTCCGCATGCCGGAGGAGGTGCAGCAGCAGGCGTTCGCGCACGAGGCGTTCGAGCGGAAGCTGTGCAAGGTGGACGCGCCCGACCACGAGGACGACCTGTTCGCGGGACTGCGTGACGCCTAGCGTCCTAGAACATTATTCTATGCCCCATGGGCACTCTCGTCGGTTACCGGCTCAAAGACTCCGTCGCCACCATCACCATGGACGACGGCAAGGTGAACGCGATCTCGATCCAGCTGCTGACCGAGCTCGGCGCCGCCCTCGACCGGGCGGCCGCCGACTCGGCGGTCGTGCTGCTGGAGGGCCGGGAGGGGGTCTTCTCGGCCGGGTTCGACCTGGGGACGCTCGCGGCGGGCGGCGACGGGGCCCTGGCGCTGGTGCGGGGCGGGTTCGAGCTGGCGGCGCGGCTGCTGTCGTTCCCGGCGCCGGTGGTGGCCGCCTGCACGGGGCACGCGGTGGCGATGGGCACGTTCCTGCTGCTGTCGACCGACTACCGGGTGGGCGCGGCCGGGCCGTACCGGCTGGTGGCCAACGAGGTGGCGATGGGCATCACGATGCCGTACGCGGCGATCGAGATCGTCCGGCAGCGGCTCACGCCCGCGTGCTTCACGCGGGCGGTGCTGCTGGCCGAGACCTTCTCGCCTGACGACGCAGTGGCGGCCGGGTTCGTCGACCGGGTGGTGGAGCCCGCCCGGGTGTCCGACGCCGCCCGCGAGACGGCCGAGGCGCTGACCGCCCTGGACATGAAGGCACACGCGGCGAGCAAGGCACGCGCCCGGCGGCAGACGCTGGAGGCGATCCGGGCGGGGATCGCGAAGGAGTTCGGCGCGGGGGCGACCTGGCCGCCGGCCTAGCGTGGGGCCGGCTGCTCTGAGGCGAGGTGACGCAGCCGGCCCAGGTGGTGCAGCGCCGGGGGCTGCCGCAGCCGGAGGAGGCCGCTGGGGTGTCAGCACTCCCGCATCGCGGCGCGGGTCTGCGCGGTGGACAGGGGTGGGGCCGGCAAGGGCCGGGCGGCGATGGCGCGCAGGCCGTCCAGGGCCAGGGCGAGGTGCCGGCGCCAGGCTCCCGGCGCCACCTTGCCGGTGGCCCGGACGGTCGCCGCCACCCCCCAGATCACGAAGGACATGTCAGCCAGCGTCACGTCCGCCCGCAGGCCGCCGGACAGCTGGGCGCGTTCGAGGATCTCGCGCATCAGGTCGTGCCCGCGGTCTCCGTCCACCGCGGCGGTCCGTGCGGCGAGGTCGTTGTAGCCGAGGTCGGCCGCCTGCAGCTCGCACACCCCGGTCAGGAACGCCACGAACCCCTCCCAGGCGTCGTCCATCGCCAGCGCCTGCTCGGCCAGCTCGGCCACGGTCGCCACCCGGTCCGCGAAGACCGCTTCCACCAGGACCTCCCGCGTGGGGAACCGGTTGTAGAGCGTCCCGATGCTCACCCCGGCCGTGCGCGCGATCTCTTCGAGCGGCACGTCCAGCCCCCGGTCCGCGAACAGCTGCCGGGCCGCTCGCAGGAGGCGCTCGCGGTTCTGTACGGCGTCCTTGCGCATGTCCGCCAGCTTAGCTAACTTGAGGCACACCTTAACTTAAGGAGTGCCTCAACTTATGTCCCGCACCATCGTGATCACCGGCGGCACCAGCGGCATCGGCAAAGCCCTCGCCCACCGCCACACCGAGCTCGGCGACCACGTCATCGCCGTCGGCAGCAGCGAGGAAGGCGGGCGGCGCCTGCGCGATGAGGTGCCCGAGGCTCGCTTCGTCAGGTCCGACCTCAGCTCCCTGCGCCAGACCCGCGACCTCGTGGAACGGCTCAGCTCCGAGCACCCGGCGATCGACGCGCTCGTGCTGGCCGCGTTCCGGTTCAACCCCACCCGAACGGAGACCGGCGAAGGGTTCGAGCACACCTTCGCCCTCTACGTGCTCAACCGCTGGCTCATGGCCGAAGGGCTGCGCGGCCCGCTGGAGAACGCGCCGGCACCGGTGATCGTCAACCTGTGCGGCGCGGGACAAGGTGGCCGGATCCACTGGGACGACCTCCAGCTGAAGAACGGATACCGGGCCCTCACCGCGACCATGCAGGGCGCCAAGGCTGGCGAGCTGCTGGGAACGGCCCACACCTCGGAACGCACGAAGTACGTGCTCTACAACCCGGTATACGTGGCGACCGCCCTGCACGAACCCTTCAGACAACCGCTGCGCGGCCTCGTACGCCTGGCGTCAGCGATCTTCGCCCAACCGGTCGCCGAAGCCGTACCGCCCATCGCCGCCCTCATCGACCACCCGCCGGCCGAGCCCCTCACGGCCTGGAAGAAGGGCAAACCCATCGATCTCACCGTGGACCCGGACGAAGCGCGGCGATTCGCGGAAACCATCCGCACCCTGACCCACTCCGCGCTCTCATGAGGCCGGGAAGGACACCGGCTCTTTCGCGAACCGCTCCGGCGCGTCGCGGGGCAGTCAGCGGCCGGCATCGGGCACGAGGGCGAATCGGGCGTCCGGGATGAGGGCCGCCACCGGCCCGAGCGCCGTCCCGCACAGCCGTTTTCAGGCCCGGCGAAGGAGGGCGGACGCCGCCTCCACGCTCGCGACGACGTCGAGACCGCCCCAGCGGACCGGCCAGGAGAAGCGGCGGTCGACGGTCCAGGCCAGGACGGCGTCGAGATCGTCCAGGCGGTCTCTGTCGGCGATCACCAGGGCGGCGGCGGGGCCGACGGCGGGGTCGGCGACGGCGCACCACGAGGAGTCCGCCAGGGGAAAGGCGTCCGCCTGGAACATCCCGTGCAGCGTCGCGCAATCGTCGTCGAGCGGGCTCCGTTCGCTGTCGAAGTGACGGCCGAACGCGAAGTCGCCCAGCACCGCACCGGTGAAGGCGCCGACGAAGCGGAGCGTCCGCGCGCCGATCAGCGCGAGCACGCCGTCCGCGCCCCACAGCACCGCCTCCGTTCCTTCTGGGGCCTCGATCGACCCGACCTGGGCTGGTTCGTCCCCCAGTGACCACACCTCCGCCCGCCCGTCGGCGGTCAGGCACGCGCCGAAGTCCCCCGCGCTCTCCCAGGCCCAGGGCCGCTCCTGGCCGTCGTAGAAGTACCGGCCGATGCGCTTCGTGGTGGCGATGGGCAGGTGGTGCCGGTGGCGCCCGTGCGCGTCGTGAACGTCGACACCGCCGCCGTCCTCCACCACGACCGCCAGCCGGGCCTCGGACCCGCGCATGCCCCAGTGCAGCGACCCCTCGGCCTGGGCCACGGGGTCGCCCACCGGCTGCCCGCTGTCGGCGTCGAAGACGGTCAGCAGGCGCGGGCGGCCCGGCGTCAGCGCCGCGGCGTACCGGTCGTCCGGGCTCCACGCGACAGGGCCGGCGGTCAGCGCCAGCCAGCGCATCCGCCCGCCCGGGAGGTCGACCACGGCGGCCCAGGTGTCGTTGTCCCCGAGCAGCCGCCCGCCGTCGCGGGACCAGCGGACCCGGCGGAAGGAGAAGTAGTCGTTCTTGAGGCGGTTCTTCGCCTCCTCCGGCAGCGGCTCGGTCAGCATGGCGGGCTCGGGGCCGGTGTTGTGGTGGCGGTAGTCGTTGTAGAAGACCTTGCCCTCGTCCAGCGCCGCGACGCAGCCCATCATCTCGTGCTCGCTGCTCATCGAGATGTAGGCCCGCCGGCCGTCGGGGGCCAGGGCGAAGATGGCCGCGGCGTCGTACCCGTCCGTCACGTCCGCGCTCCCGTACGGATTGGTACGCGCGCCGAACGGGTCCCACACCCCGACGTTGTTCGTGCAGAACGCCAGCGCGACCCGGGTGCCGTCCGCCGACCACCGCACGGTGTCGCGGCGGCCGGGCCAGCCGACGCCGTACATGATGTCGATCGTGTTGACCAGGCGCCCCGTGGCCATCTCCCACACCTGCAGGGGACCGGTGCCGTCGTACTCGCCCTTCTCCAGGCCCCGGCCCGTGGCGAGGTAGCGGCCGCACGGGCTGAGCGCGTAGTCCTGGAACTCGCCCCCGAACATGGTGTACGGGTGCCGCAGCCGCGCCCCGCGCTCGCGCAGGCGGCCGGTGACCAGCCGGTGCGCGCCCGTGACGCCGTGCCGCTCCTCCACCTCGGCCAGCAGGGCACGCAGCGCGAGCAGGTCCCGCTCCGGCTCGAACGCCGACCAGTCGGCCTCCTCCAGCAGCGCGAGCAGGGCCGCGGGGTCGTCCCGCACCGCTTCGAGATCGGCATGCCCGGGAAAGTCCCCGGACCCCGTGCGCGCGGGCGGCGGGGTCAGCAGTTCCTCCACCGGCAACACCGGCACGCCCAGCTGCTCCGCCGCGCGGACGCGGTCGTTCGGGAAAGCGCCGTCGCACCCGTCGAACACGACGTCCACGGAGCGCGACACCTCGTCCACGACGCTCGCGCCGGCCTTCTGGACCAGCGCCTTCAGCTTCGCGACGGACTCGGTACGGAAGCTGCCGGCCAGGACGACGGTTTTGCCGCGAAGATCCATAGCTGGGGAGGATAGACGAACCCGGCCCCGTCCTCACACAGGATCGCGACGGGGCGCCCGGCGGGCGACGTACAGGATCCGGTCGTGCTCGTCCTCGTCGGCCTGCTCCCGCGCCGACGTCCCCACTAGCCCGTGGGCGGCCACGACGCGCAGCCCGGCCTGCTCGGCCGCCTCGCGCACCGTCCGTTCGGAGTGGTGCCGCTGCACGTGCCGCATCGACACCCGCTCCCAGCCCGCGCCGTTCCGCTCGAAGAGGTCGAACTGGGTGATCACGACCGCGTCGGGCTCGATCCGCGGGGACACCGCGAACCAGGCCACGTACCGGTCGCCCCGGTCGGCGACCGCGGGGACGCCGAACGTGCGCCGGTAGTAGCCGATGGTGTTCAGATCGAAGACCAGCACCCCGTCCTCGGTGAGCTGGTCGCGCGCCGCCGCCAGCGACCGCCGCAACTGCTCCGTGCCGGTCAGGTACGTCATCGGCACGTCCACGCAGGCGACCACGTCGAAGCCGGTCAGCCCGGGCGGGGGCGCCTCCAGCCGGCCCACCAGGAACCCGATCCCCTCGGCCCCCGGCCGGCGCCGGGCCAGCGCCACCATCGCGGACGACAGGTCGTAGCCGGTCACCTCGAACCCCCGCTCGCCGAAGGCCACGCTGCTGCGGCCGGTCCCGCACCCGGCGTCCAGCAGCCGCCGTCCGCCCGATCCGTACCGATGCGCCGCCTCCACGAAGCGCTCCACCAGGCCGGAGGTGTCCATCCGCGCGTTGAGCTCGTCGTAGCGGGCCGCGACGCTCTCGTACGCGGCCAGCGTCTCGTCCACATGCGACATGCGCGCCTCCTGTTCGAGGGGGTCGCGTCGGGTGCCGTGCCGGGTGGTGAGGCCCGGCACGGCCGACGGGAGATGGACTACCAGATGAACCATGCCTGCCGGTTGATCCGGCGGCCGGTGACGCGGCGCAGCAACTTCCTCATGGTGCTCACCTCCTTTCCTGACGACCGTTCGGTGGTCAGGTCTGGCGCGGGGTCCGGTGGAGCCGGAACGGGGGAGGGGTGATGATGCCCGCGACGTGGGGCTGTCCGCGGCCGCCGCGTACCTCCAGGCGGGCGTCCTCGGTCACCGCGGCGAGCAGGTCGGTGGCCAGGGTCCGGGCGACGACGGCGCCGGCGCAGGTGAACGGGCCGCCCCCGAAGGGCAGGTAGGGCCCGCGGGGACCGGGGCCGTCCCACCTGTCGGGCCGGAACCGGGTGGCCTGCGGCCAGTGCCGCTCGTCGCGGTGCAGCAGGTAGGCGCAGACCGACACGCTGTCCCCCCGCTCCAGCCGTACCCCGCCGACCTGGTGGGGACGGCGGACGGGGCGGCCCATCAGCCACGCCACCGGCCACAGCCGCAGCGACTCCCGTACGGCCGACTCCGCGGGCACGGTCGCCAGGTCGACGCCGTGGGCCGCGGCCGCCAGCAGCGTCCAGGCGACCACGTGGCCCACCGGCGCCACCGAGGTTCTGAACAGCAGCAGGTAAACCTGCGCGAGCTGCGGGGCAGGCGTGCCGCGCGGGGTGACCTCGAGTACGGCGTCCAGCAGGTCGCCGGGCCCGCCGGGCCGCGAGCCGGCCCGGCGGGCGCGCACCTCGCCGGCGAGCGCCCGCACCACCCGCGCCCACATCGCCCGCCGCGTCAGGCGTGCCAGCCGGCCGCCGGGGCGGATCAGGACGTCCTGCCGCACCACCTGCGCCATCAGCTCCCGCAGGGCCGGCGGGCTGTCCGGCCGCAGCAGCACCTCCGCCAGGAACCGGTACGCGGCGGCGCGCCCGGCCGCGGGCCACTCGCTGACCTCTCCCATTTCCGCCACCACGGCGGGCAGTCGCTCGCGGTGGGCGGTCAGGTGGGCGCGCAACGTCGCGCGGGCCGCCCGCCCGATCGCGACCTGCGTCTCCCGCGGCCCCAGCCGGCCGCCGCGGACGTGGAAGAAGTCGGACACGTCGTCGTAGTGGCCCTCCTCGTCGTGCAGCACCCGCAGGGCCTCCGCCGGGTCGGCCACGCACAGTGACCCGTCGTCGGGCAGCCGGAACACCGGGCCCCGCTCGCGGGCCGCGTGCTCGACGAACCCCAGCGGGTCCCGGCGGTACCACCGCGCCGCCTCGCCCGCCCACGCCGGTTCCGTAACCGTCGCCATCCCACCCGCCATTAAGTTAACAATGAGAAGTATCTGTGCTGAATTTACATAGTCAGTGGAATCTCGGCAATGCGTGTATTGCCATCCAATGGCCTTGCTTACCGTATCCGCTTCGTTTCTGTTTGTGTGCGGGTATGGCCGGCGGCGTAGCCGCGGCTTCACCCTCCGATCAGGCCGCTGGTCACGATTTCGGCACCCAAGTCTTTTCCCGTATAAAGGTGGGAGCCGAAATGGCGGATCGCGACAACCCCGCTACGCTCGTGCTGCTCGTCCCCGTCTCCCGCGTCTCCGAAAAGCTGACGGCACAAGTCGCGGGACGGACGGAATGACGGAGCTCTTTCTCGCGCGTACTCGCCGGCGCGGGCGCCGTCGCCCGGACGGCGATTACCGGCCCCACCGAAAAAGGTGGCCCGGTGCGTCATGATCGGGGGGATCGCGGTCATTCCGAAGAATTACGCGATGTGGATCCCCGGCTGCGCCGACGGTATGACCGTGGTGGACGCCGAGAAAGCGTGGCCGGGCACGAAGGTGAAATGGCTCCCGCGCCGCGCCGGGGAGCGGCGGCACATGGTCGGCCTCGACGCGGAGGAGGCCGATGCCGTCGCCTCGGCCGGATCGGCGCCGGCTGACGCCGTACCACTGCTGGACACCGCCTACCGTGGGTGCATGCGCCTGACCGCCTTCACCGACATCTCCCTGCGCATCGTGATGCGGCTGGCCGTGGCGGATCCCGACGACCTGCTCACGACGAGGGTCGCCGCCGACCTGCTCGCCGTCCCGTACACCCATGCCGCCAAAGCCGTGGCGAGGCTGAGCGAGCTGGGCGTGGTGGAGGCCAGGCGCGGCCGGGGCGGCGGGTTGCAGCTCACCGGCGCCGGGCGCGAGGCGACGGTCGGGGGGCTGGTCCGCGCGCTGGAGTCCGCGGGCGACGTGGTGGGGTGCGAGGACGACCCGCCGTGCCCGCTGCGTGCGGCCTGCCGGTTGCGGTCTGCGCTGCGCCAGGCCCAGGAGGCCTTCTACGCCTCGCTCGACACGATCACTGTCGCGTCCCTGGTGGACGCGCCGACCGGGCCCGTCCTGCTGTCGCTGACGACCCCCGGAAAGAGGGCCGGCCCTGCCGCTCCTTAATATGAATCTCAGATACCAATTTTTGGTCCTTCTGGGAGGTCTGCATGCTGTCCGCTGAGAGCGCGGCGATCGTCGGCGAAACCCTGCCCGTCGTGAGGGCGCGGCTCGAGACGATCACGGCCAGGTTCTACCAGAATGTGGGCCAGTGCTCCGGCGTTCACGCCGGGAGTGAAGGCCCACATGGGAGTGCCCGCTAGACGAGTAAGTCCGATCTCCGGTCAGTGGTCGTAGGCGGTCAGTGACCGGGTGATCGATGCGTTGGTTGCGTTGTTGTGCCAGATCGCGGCAGCCATCGCCAGGATGCGCTGGGCGACGCGGACAGCGACGCCTGCGAAGGACCGGCCACCGTGGTCTTCCAGGTCGAGCTGGCCCTTGAGGGTGTCGTTGACAGACTCGATCAGTTGCCGGACCTTCTTGAGCATCGGCTCGCCGTAGCGGGCCTTCTCGTTCTTGCGGGACGGCCGCAGCATCGTGATCCCGTAGTCGCCCAGCAGCGTCTCGAAGTCTTTGCCGGCGAATCCCTTGTCGCAGATCAGAAGGATGCCGTCGTGCTCTGCCGCCACGCTCGCCTCGACTTCGAGCATCGCGGCCAGTACCTCGCGCTCGCCGATCTTCGGGTCGGCCAGGGCCCACAGGATCGGCATTCCGGCCGGGGTGCAGACCAGGTACAGCCTCAGTCCCCAGTAGAACCGCGAGTGGCTGGCGCAGTAGCCGTAGCCCGCCCACCCGGCCAGGTCCGAGCGTTTCACGGTGGGCCGGGACATGCCGCACGGCAGCGGGGTGGAGTCCACGATCCAGCAGTCGTCGAGCCAGAAGTCGCTCGACTTCGCGAGCATCCGGATGACCCGCTTGACCAGGCCAAGCGCGGCGCGCAGCCGTTTGTTGCAGCCGGATTGCTGCGGCAAGTAGGGAAACAGGCCGGTCAAGTGCTTGCGGGCGTAGCGCAGCCAGTGCGCCTCGGAAGTGAACCCGAGCAGCGACTGAGCGACCGCGACGCACACCAGCTCGGAGTCGGTCAGCACCGGGGGCCGGCCCGTCCATCGCGACCCCTTCAGCTCATCGTCGATCTTCACGTAAAGTGCGGTCAGGAGGGTGTTCAGGTCTTGCGTCACAACATGATCTTGAACGCCCTCTACTCATGCCTGATCACCGGGCCCAGGACATAGGACTTACTCGTCTAGGGCGCGAGCGTGCCCTGACCTTTCAGGTTTGTCGGCAGCTTCACTCACACAGGTCGTTTCTGCTGCTCGATGTACTGCTTGAGCGCGGTGAGCGGCGCCCCGCCGACCGACCCGGCGAAGTAGGTACCAGACCAGAAATGTCCACCCCAGAGGTATTTGCGTACGTGTGCGCTGTATTCCTTACGAAGCATCCGAGCCGAGACCCCCTTCAGCGAGTTGACGAGTTTGGACAGGGCGACCTTGGGCGGGTAGTGGACCAGCAGGTGGACGTGGTCGTGCTCGCCGTTGAACTCGCGCAGTTCTACCTCGAAGCCGGCGCATACCTCGCGCATGAGGTCCTCGCAGCGGATCAGCATCTCATCGGTGAACACCCCACGCCGGTACTTTGTCACGAACACCAAATGGGCGTGAAGGTTGTAGACGACATGTCGTCCCGTTCTCACATCGGGGTTCGGGTTCCATCGCGGTGACATAAACCAAACGATATGATCAGCGTGTGGAGAAGGTGAAACGGACTCGTGCGCACGTGGCGCGACTCGACCTCAGCCCGGCCCAGGTGGCCGTTGTGGACGGTCAAGCCCACACCGCGCGTGCCTTGTGGAACGTGCTCCATGAGTTCATGACCTTCCGCCAGGGCCGGTTCGCCTCACCGAAGGAGTGCGACGCGGCGATTCGGCAAGCCCGCCACGAGATCGAGTGGATGGGGCAACTGCCCGCTCAGGCCGCGCAAGCCGTACTGAAGACCTACCGGCAGGCGTGGGCGAACTTCTTCAACCCCGGCCACCCGGCCAAGCGCCCGACGTTCAAGAGCCGGTTGCGGTCCCGGATGGCTGTGGACGTTCCCCAGGCCCGCGACTTGCAGATCAGCCGGATCAACCGTAGGTGGGGCGCGGTGAACCTGCCCAAGGTCGGGCGGGTGAAGTTCCGGTGGACGAAAGACCTGCCCGGCCTCACCAAGGGCGGGCCATCCGGCAGGGTCACCGGGGCTCGCCTGGTAAAAGAAGCCCACGGGTGGACCATCGTCTTCCGTACCGAGCTGCTCGTATCCGCCTGCGTCTCGCATGCCGGGCCGAAGGTCGGCATGGACCGGGGCATCACGGTCCCCCTCGCTCTGTCCACCGGGCAACACCTTCGGCACGGCCCGTGGCTGTCCAGCGGGGAGAGTGAGCGGCTTTTGCGTCTTGAGCGCAAAGGTGCCCGTCAGCGTGCCATCCGTGAGAAAGGCGACCCGGTCTCCAACCGGGAACGCCGCACCTATGACCAGATCGCCCGGCTCCGCGCGACAGCCAAGCGCCGAGCCGTCGACTGGCAGCATCAGAGCACGACCGACCTGGCGCGGCGATTCAGCGCGATCGTGGTCGAAGACCTGAACATCACCAACATGATGGCCTCGGCGTCTGGGACCGTGCAGGAGCCGGGGGCCAACGTCGCCCAAAAGCGGGGCCTTAATCGCTCGATCGCGGGCCAGGCGTGGGGCCGGACGGTGGAGTTCCTGACCTACAAGAGCGCCGACCGTGGCGGTCTGGTCGCCAAGGTCCGCCCGCACGGCACCAGCCAAGAGTGTCACCGCTGCCACACCACCACCGCAGGATCACGCGAAACGCAGTCGCGGTTCGCGTGCAAGAACCTGGCGTGCGGATGGATCGGCAACGCCGATACCAACGCCGCCCGAAACCAGCTTCATCGGTACAACTCTGCCGCCGGACGGGCGGTCACAGGACGTGGAGACTCCGGGATACCGGGGCCTGTGAAGCGTCAAGCATCCTGTCCCACAGTCTCGCCCGCACCTGCGCTGCGAGCTGCTGCGTAAGCAGCACAGGAATCCTCCACATTTATTTATGTGGAGGAGCACGTCAAATGTGCGGCCCCCTGCCGTTCATGCGCGCGGCGCGCGGCGAGCTCATCGCGGCCGGGGTCGCGCCGCGCGACATCCACTACGAGGTCTTCGGCCCGGACCTCTGGCTCGGCGCGGCCTGAACACGGCGCCTGAACACGGCCGGTCCGAACACGGCCCAGCCGGAGAACGGGGCGGTTGGCGAGCGGCCCGGTTGGGCCGTGGGCGCGTGCCCGGTCCTTGCCGGCCGGTATCTCATGGGCGCGTCACCGGTTCCTCCGTCCCGGCCGCGGCGGCATAGCCGGCGAGCATGGCGAACGCGACATCTCGTACGGCGTCGTCGGAGGGCAGGAAATCGCTTCCGTGCAGCCGCGCGCCCGGCCCGCCGTCCACCCCCACGAACATCATCAGCCCGGGAAGCGCCGCCGCGAGGTAGGAGAAGTCATCCGCGCCGTAGGAGATCATCGGCAGGGAGACGCTCAGCCCGAGCTCGGGCAGCAGCGCGCTCGCCCGGACGGCGAGTGCCGGGTCGTTGTCCAGGACGGGCTCGCCACGGGTGATCTCCACCTGTGCGGTGCACCCGTGCGCCCGGGCGACGAGCTCGGCGACCTCCACCAGGCGCCGGTGCACCTGGTCGCGGGTCGCTTCGCGCATGGTCCTGACAGTGCCGCCGGCGCAGGCCTCGTCGGGGACGACGTTCGGCGCGTTCCCCGCCAGGAGCGTGGACACGCCGAGCACCGCGGAGCTCGTCGGGTCGACGTCCCGGCTGACCACCCGCTGCAGGGCGACCACCACGTGCGCGAGCGCGACCACGGGGTCGTCGGTCAGATGGGGGTAGGCCGCGTGCCCGCCGCGCCCGCGCACCACGACGCGGAACTCGTCGGCGGCGGCGTTGACCGCGCCGGGCGTGGCCGCGACGTGGCCCCGCGCCAGGGTCGGCTGTACGTGCGCGCCCACGATCGAGGTGATCCGGTGGTCGCGCAACAGCGTGGACTCGGCGATGTCCCGCGCGCCGGACGGGTAGGTCTCCTCGCGTGGCTGGAGCACGGCGACCAGCGGTGCCGATCCCTCGGTGGCGTGGACCGCGCGGCACAGCGCGACCAGGGCGGCCAGGTGCACGTCGTGCCCGCAGGCGTGCATGCGGCCCGCGCGGGCCGAAGCCCACGGCACGCCGGTCCGCTCGGTGACCGCGAGCGCGTCGAGCTCGGCCCGCACGCCCACCGCGGGGCCGGGGCCGCCGATGCGCACCAGCGCGCCGGTGCCGCCGGCCGCGTCGACCTCGCCGCCGGGCAGTTCGGCCAGGACCAGGTCACGGGTCGGGCCTTCCAGCCCTGACAGGTCGGGGGCCGCGTGCAGCCTGCGCCGCAGCTCGACGGCGCGGGGGAGCTCGCGTTCGAGCGCGGCACGGACGCGGGCGAGCGGGACGGCGCCCGCGGTGGCGGGGGTGGTGACGTGTTCGATCACGCGGAGGACCTCAGGCCGTAGACGCGGAGCGCGTTGTCCGAGCCGATCATGGTGGCTACCCGGATCGCGTCGGACTCGGTCCATTCTCCCGCCTCCACCCATCCGCGCAACGCCCTGCCGAGCCCACGCCGGAAAAGGCGGGCGCCGAGCAGATGGAGCTCGGCCGGTCCCCACGCGTCGGAGGAGAAGAGAATCTTGGCGAACGGCGCCAGCTCCAGCGACTCGGCGATCAGCGCGTCCGAGCGGCTGCCCGTGTAGTTGATCCCGAGCCCGACGTCGAAGTAGACGTGCGGGAAGACCTGCGCCAGGTATCCGGCGTTGCGGTGGTACGGGTAGCAGTGCAGCAGGGTGATGTCGACGCCATGGGGCTCCACCAGCTTCAGCCAGCGAGTGAGCAGGAGCGGGTCGCATCGGTGCAGCTCGACGTCCGGGTCACCGTAGCCGGCGTGGAGCTGCAGGGGGAGCCCGCGCTCGACCCCGGTCCACAGCCCGAAGCGGAGCAGCACGGGATCGTCCACACGGGGGTCCGCTCCCGTCTCCGTCCGGGCCAGCCACCGGCCGGCCGCGTCGATGACCTCCTTGTCGGAGGGGACCGCCGGGTCGAAGTCGAAGCCGTGCCGGTAGGCGACGATGCTCTTGAGCCCGACGGCCGCCGCGCTCCGCGTCGCCAGGGCGGCGCGGAACCGGTCGGGGAAGCTCGCCGCCGAGACACCGCCGGCGGCGACCTCTTCCATGACCCGCTCGATGCGTACGACCTCGTGGGCCGGTCTGCCGGACACCTTCGCCATCTGAGCGGGATCGAGGACGTCGTCGCCCCGGTAGCCCGTCTCGACCAGCCACCTGCCGATGCCGCTGGCCACCAGCAGACGCCGATTGACCTCGGCCGGTCCGAGCTCGGCACGGCGGGTCAGGTAGTCGTCCGGGTGCGCGTGAGCGGGCAGGCCGAGCACGGGCGCGCACCATCTGCGGATCGCGAAGCCGATCTGGGAGTCGAACTGCGTCATGAACGACGGGATGGCGCGGTCCGACTCGGTCACCAGGGTCTCGAACTCGGGGCGGGCGAACTCTCCCGCCGACGCGCCGTGGACGTGGTGATCGACGAGCGGCAGCCCGGCGATGACGGACTCCAGCCCGCCGCGCCCGCCCGCCTCGACCGAGCCGTGCCCGCCCGCCTCGACCGAGCCGTGCCCGCCCGCCTCGACCGAGCCGTGCCCGCCCGCCTCGACCGAGCCGTGCCCGCCCGCCTCGGTCGAGCCGTGCCCGCTCGCCTGAGCGGAGCCGTGCCTGTTCTCCTCAGTAGACACGGGTCACCCTTTCGCACAGATCGCCGTCCGTCAGCTCCGAGACGGCGGCCAGCTCGGCCCGCCGCACGGCCAGGAACGTGCCGAGCAACTCGTCGGGGAACCAGCCGCGGGCGACAGGGTCGGCCTCCAGCGTGGTGAGGGCCTCGCTCAGGCTCGCCGGCAGCGACGGCTCCGCGGCCAGGTCCGCCTCCGTGGCCGTTTCCGGCCAGACCCGCGCGGGCCCCTCCGCCGCCAGGCCGGCCAGGCCCGCTCTGATGAGGACACCCAGCACCAGCCAGGGGTTCGCGGTGGCGTCCGCCGCCCGGTACTCCAGGTGAAGTTGCCCGGCCGGATCGGCGCCGCCGATCTCCACCGTCGGGGCGACGCGCAGCAGCGCCTCGCGGTTGCGCTCGGCGAGGAACGCCCCGCCCGCGCTCCAGCGGTGCGGGGTCAGCCGCAGGTAGGAGGAGGGGTTCGGCGCGGTGACCGCCACCACTGCCGCCGCATGACGCAGGATGCCCGCCGCGAACCTGGCGGCGGTGCCGGACAGCCGTCCGGGGGCGTTCGCGTCGAACATGACGGTGTCGCCGCCCGCGTCGCGCAGCGAGAAGTGCACGTGCACGCCGTTGCCCACACTGGCCGGGTCGGCGATGGGCGCGAAGGTGACAGGCAGGCCGCGCCGCGCGGCGAGGTCGCGTACGAGCTCACGCAGCAGGATCGCCCGGTCGGCCGAGACCATGCCGGGCGCGGGCCGCATGGTGATCTCGAACTGGCCCGGGCCGTACTCGGGCAGCCAGGTCTCGGGGTCGAGGCCCGCCTGCTCCATCGCGGTCACGAGCTCGGTGCCGAACGGCTCGGCCGCGCGCAGGCGTTGGAACGAGAATGGCGGATGCTCGGCCCGTTCGCCGAGCATGAACTCGTGCTCGAAGGAGGCGTACACCTCGAGCCCGGCGCAGGCGCGCAGCTCGTCGAGCGCGCTGGAGAGGAAGTTGCGCGGGCAGCCCGGCCACGGGCTGCCGTCCAGGTTCGTCTGGCCCGCCAGATAGACGCGCGTGCCGGGGACGTCGCCGTCGGCGGGGATGTCCAGCGTGGCCGCGGGGTCGGGTATCAACCTCAGGTCTCCGACCGACCCGAAGGCGTGGCCGGGGGCGAGCCCGCCGAAGCAGTCGAGCGCGAGGTCGGCGGGCACCCACCCGACTCCGGTGCGCAGCGTCCGGGCGAGCCGCGCCGCGGGCACGGCCCGGCCGCGGACCTGCGCGGCGAGGTCGCAGGTGGCGACGAAAACGGTCTCACTCGTCATCGGCCCGCCGCCTCCGCACGGGTACGCGCCTCCTCGACGAGCGAGGCGAAACCGCGGCCGAGCGCCGTGTACTCGTTGGCGATGACCATGCCGCCCGCCCCGTGGGCGACGGCGAACTCCTGCTCCAGCGGGTGCCAGGCGGGCAGGATCCAGTCCTTCGACGCGGCGGCGCAGGCGTCGGCGATGCGCCGCAGGTCGGCGAAGTCCTCCTCGGAGCGGCTGTAGCAGCCTCGGCCGCGGCGGATGGCGAGGTCGGAGGGGCCGGGGAAGGCCCCGTCGACGACGTCAAGAGCGACGATCTCCTCGATCTCGTCGAGGGCCGTGGCGTCCTCGATCATCGCGTAGCAACGGGTCCTGGCGTCCTGCTCGGCGATCCATTCGGGAGTCAGCGCGCCGTAGCCGAGGGCTCGCTCCGCGGCGAGGCTGCGGTCTCCGGCCGGCGGGAACTTCGCGTACCCGCAGACCTCCCGGGCGTGCTCGGCGCCGAGCACGTGCGGAATGATCACGCCGTCGGCCCCGAAGTCGAGCGGGCGCTGCACCGACTCGCGTGTCGGTGCCTTGACCTTGACCAGGACCTCTTGGCCGCGTGAGCGCAGGAGCGGGATGACGACGTTCAGTCCCGCGTCGTCGATCGCGCCGTGCTCGGCGTCGATGACGACGAAGGCGGTCCCGTACGAGCTGCCGATCTCGGCGGCGGTGATGCTGCCGCTGGCCAGCCAGGCTCCCAGCCTGGGTGGCGTCGCGGCGGTCGGTAGGCGGTCAGACATGGAGTTTCCTGAGTTCGTAGACGTCGTTGCGGCGGTTGGCGAGCGACGGGACCCGGACGCGGACGTCGTCCTGGTAGCCGAAGTCCAGATCGGCGACGGCCAGGGTGCCCGGCCGGTCCGGGGCACAGGCCAGCACGGTCCCCCAGGGGTCGATGATCATGCTGTGGCCGAAGCTGTGCCCGTTCGGGGCGTAGGGCCCTATCTGGCCGGCCGCGACCACGAAGCACTGGTTCTCCACCGCGCGGGCGCGCAGCAGGAGCTCCCAGTGGGCGGCACCCGTGTGGTGGGTGAACGCGGCGGGAAGGGCGAGCAGCCGCGCGCCCGCGAGCGCGTAGATCCGGAAGAGCTCGGGGAAGCGGAGGTCGTAGCAGATGGCCGCGCCGGTCGGCACGCCGTCGATGTCGCTCAGCAGGAGATCGTCCCCCGGGCGGACGGTGTCGGACTCGCGGTAGCTGAACCCGTTGTCGAGCTCGACGTCGAACAGGTGCATCTTGCGGTAGACGCCCACCCGCTCGCCGTCGGGGGCGAACAACTGCGCGGTGTTCGCCATCCGGTCCGTGCCGGGCGAGCGCTCGTGCAGGGAACCGGCCAGGATCCACATGTCGTGCGCGACGGCCTTGGCGGCCATGCGCGCGGCGAAGACGCCGTCCAGCGGTGCCGCCACGGCGGCGGCGTCCTCCGCCGGGCCCATGAAGTCCACGGCCTCGGGAAGCACGGCGAGGCGGGCGCCCTGCCGGGCGGCGGCGTCCAGCACGTCCTCGGCGGCCAGCAGGTTCGCCTCCGGGTCAGGGCCTGAGCCGAGCTGGCAGGCGGCGACCCGCAGCGGAGCCGGCGTACTCATGGGTGGGATTCCTCCTGATGTGCGGTTTCGTGTTCGGTGACGGATCGGCCGTGCTCGGCCAGGACGCGGTCCGCGCCGGTCATCTCGGTCAGGGGGACGCCCTCGCTGAACCGGGCCAGGTAGCCGGGCTCGCCCGCTTCCCTGGCGGCGACCAGCGGGGCGAGCCTGCGGGCGAGCTCCACCGGCAGGACCAGGACGCCGTCGTCGTCGCCCAGCACGATGTCTCCGGGGTTGACCCGTTGCCCGCCGATGGTCACCGGGACGTTGACGGATCCGGGAGCCCCGATGACGCGGGTGGTCAGCGGGGAGACGGCGCGGCAGAAGACGGGGAGCGGGCCGGAGCGCAGCTCGGCGGTGTCGGTGACGGCTCCGTCGACCACCACGCCGGCCGCCGACCGGAGAGCGAGCATCGCGGCGACGATGGCGCCGACGCCGGCCTGGCGGGTGTTCTCGCCCGTGTCCACGACCAGGACGTCACCCGGCCGTACCAGATCCACGGCCGCGTGGATCGGAGTGGAGTCGGGGCAGGTGATCCGGACGGGCAGCGCCGTTCCGACGAGCTTGACGCCGGGACGCAGGGGGAACAGCCCCGGCAGCGCGCCGGTGGAGATCTCATGGCCGAAGGACGCCGTGCCCAGCGGACGCAGGGCCTCGGCCAGCCCGGCATCGAGTGCCGCGCCCGGCAGGCCGATCAGGATGGTCATGGCGCGTCCGCGAATCGGGTCGTGTGCGACAGGAAGGCCCGCAGCCGCGGGTTGGTGCTCTCCTTCATGACCTCGTGGGGAGTGCCGGACTCGACGATGCGGCCGTCGGCCATGAAGACGATCCGGTGCGCGATGTCCATGGCGAAGTCCATCTCGTGCGTGACGATGACCATGGTCTGGCCGTCCTCGCTGAGCTGCCGCATCACGGCGAGCACGTCGCCGACCAGCTCCGGGTCCAGGGCCGAGGTCGGCTCGTCGAAGAGCATCACCCGGGGCTCCATCGCCAGCGCGCGGGCGATGGCGACCCGCTGCTGCTGCCCGCCGGAGAGCTTCGCCGGATAGGCGTCGCGTTTGTCCGACAGGCCCACGCGGGCGAGGAGTTCCTCCGCCTGCCGCCGCGCGTCCGCGGGCGTCATCCGGCGGACGTGGACGGGGGCGTGGACGATGTTCTGCAGCACGGTCATGTGGGGGAAGAGGTTGAACTGCTGGAAGACCATGCCGAACTGGCGGCGCTGCCGGGTCACGTCGGCGGGGCGCCGCTCCCGGAGGGAGCCGCGGTGGAGCTCGTAGCCCAGGATCTCGCCGTCGAGCGCGATCTCGCCGCCGCTGATGGGTTCGAGCTGGTTGAGGGTGCGAAGCAGGGTCGACTTGCCGCTGCCCGACGGGCCGATGATCACGACGACCTCGCCGGCGTGGATGTCGAGGTCGATGTCGACCAGGACGGTGTGCTCGCCGAAGTCCTTCCGCAGCCCGCGGACGGTGACCAGCGGAGGGGCCGCGGCGGTGGCCGGCGGCGTGGGAGCGCTCATGGGCGGTGCCCTCTTCCGAAGCGGCGTTCCACCCAGGTCTGACCGAGGTACAGCACGCTCGTCACGGCGAGATACCAGATGCAGGCCACGACCAGCAGGGGGATCGTCTTGTAGTTCTGGTTGTAGACGGCCTGCACGGAGTAGAGCAGGTCGCTCATGGCGATCACCGACACCAGGGAGGTGCCTTTGAGCATGTTGATGACCTGGTTGCCGGTCGGGGGGACGATCGAGCGCATGGCCTGTGGCAGGACGATGTGGGAGAAGATCCGCGTCCGGCTCAGGCCCAGGGTCTGGGCGGCCTCGGACTGGCCTCGCGGCACGGAGAGCAGCCCGCCACGGACGATCTCGCACATGTAGGCCGCCTCGCTGAGGGCGAGCCCCAGAAGCGAGGCCACGAACGGCGTGATCAGGTCGTTGGTCTGCCAGCTCGCGAGCTCCGGCCCGAACGGGACCGCGATGCTGATCTTCGGTATGAAGATCGACAAGTTGTACCAGAGGATCAGCTGCACCAGCACCGGGGTGCCGCGGAAGAACCAGACGTACGCATCGGCCGGGACGCGCAGGACCGGGGTGCGCGACATCCGCAGCAGGGCCAGGACGACGCCGCCGGCGATGCCGAGGACCATCGCGAGGACGGTGAGCTCCAGCGTCATGGCCAGCCCGTGCAGGACGGTCGGGAAGGTGAGATAGCGGCCCACCACCGGCCATTCGATGGTGGGGTTGGTGATGACCCCGTACGCCATCCGGGCGGCGATCACCACGACGACGGCGGTCAGGATCCACAGGCCGAGCCGGGGCCGGCGCACCGCCGCGCCCGCGTCGGTCCGTCCCGGTGCCCACGACGCCGTTCCAGGCGGGGCGTCCGCGTTCACATGCGCGTTCATGGGCTCAGCTCGCGGCGGTGCCGAGATTGACGCCGATGTCGGGCAGTTCGTTGCCGGACAGGTTCCACTTGCCCATGATCTTGCCGAGCGTCCCGTCCGACTGGAGCTTCTTGAGGCTGTCGAGCAGGACGCCGGTCAGCTTCGAGTTCTTGGGGAAGAACGAGCCCTGGCGCAGCTTGTCGAAGCCGTTGGCCTTTCCGGTGCCGGCCAGTTCCAGGGCGCCTCCGGTCTTGCCCATGAAGTAGGTGAGGCTGGCCTGCGAGGAGAAGTAGGCCTCGATCCGCTTGGACTGGACGGCCAGGATCGCGCCGTTGACGTCCTGGAAGGACTGCACTTTCACCGGGCTCTTGCCGGAGGAGACGCAGGTCGCCGAGTACTTCTGGATGACGGTCTCGGCCGAGCCGCCTCCGAGGACGCCGATCGAGTGGCCGCAGGTGGACTCGAGGGAGTCGATCTTGGCGGGGTTGCCCTTGGGGACGGCGAACACCACGAACTCCTGGATCCAGTCCACGAAGTCGAAGGACTTGGCCGTGTCGGCATTGTCGGCGTACGGGCCGAGCCCGAAGTCGTAGCGGCCGCTCTGGATGCCGGTGATCGCCTGCGAGAACGCGGGCACGATCTCGGTCTTGACCTTGACCCCGAGGAGTCCGGAGAGCGCCTCGGCCAGGTCGACGGACGCTCCTTCCAGGGTCTTCCCGTCGTCCTTGTAGTTGATGTACGGCGGGAAGGTGACCATCGTCGCGTTGAGGGTGCCCTTGTCCAGGACCTCCTTCGGCAGCGCGTCGCGCAGCTTCTGGTCCAGGGCGACCTGCGAGGTGGACGCGGCCGCGCTCGCCTGGGGTGCCGCATCGCCGGAACCGGCGCCGCAGGCGCTGAGGGTGAGTGCCGATATGACGATGAGCGCGGCGCCACCTGCGCGTCTGTGCATGCGCGGCATGGAGATCTCCTTGGGGTACGTGCAGCGTGCTTGTGCGTCGGGGGAAGGGGGAGGACGACGCGGTCAATGAAACATACAATTCGGAATGCTAGTCAATAGGATGATATGAAATTAACGTTACGAAGCGCACGTCGCGGCCCGAGCGGAGGCTCAAGGCCGGCGCTCCGCGTGACCTGCGCCGACGTGTGCGGCGGCAACGCCTGCTCGCCGGTCGCGGGGTGAGAGGATGATCGTCCACAGAGGAGGGAACATGCTCACCACACCTGAGCCGTCCACGGTCGCAGCCCAGTTGCGCGAGGTGCTCCCCAAGCTGCCCAAGGCCGAGCAGCGGGTCGCCCGGGCGCTGCTCGCGGGCTATCCCACGGTCGGCCTTGAGCCTCTCGCGGCCGTCGCCAAGCTGGCCCGGACCAGCGCGGCCACCGTTTTACGGCTGGCCTACCGGCTGGGGTTCGAGGGTTATCCGGAGCTGCAGCAGGCGTTGAAACGCGAGACCCAGCAGCGTTACGCCTCCCCGCTCGCCCAGTACGGGGCCGCGGAGGCCGGCGACCAGGAGTCCGTCGGCGTGATGGCCCGGTCCCGGAGCGTCCTCCTGGACGCGACGACGATGACCTTCGACCAGCTCCCCGAGGGCGAGCTGGTCAGGGCGGCCGAGCTGATCTCCGACCGGAGCAGGCGCGTCTCGGCGGCGGGCGGGCGCTTCAGCGACATGCTCGCCCGATACCTGATCGCCCACCTGCACCAGTTGCGGCCGAACACCGCGCATGTCGGCGGGGCGACCTCCGACCACGCCGCCTACCTGCTCGATGTCGGCCGCCGCGACGTCCTGGTGCTGTTCGACTACCGGCGATACCAGCGGGAGACCATCATGCTCGCCCGTCAGGCCGCCGCCAAGGACGCCAAGATCATTCTGCTCACCGATCCCTGGCTGTCCCCGGCCGCGGCCGTCGCCGACGTCGTGCTGCCGGCCCAGGTCACCTCCCCCTCGCCGTTCGACTCCCTGACGCCGGCCCTCGCCGTGATCGAGACCCTGGTCGCGGCGGTCGTGGAGCAGCTCGGCGAGAGCGGCAGGGAACGGGTCGCCCAGTACGACCAGATGGCCGGCGACGTGCTGCGCGACGACGGCGACTGGGCCGGGGCGTCGGCCACGTGAGACCCGGCGGCCCGCCCCCGAGCTCCGGCGCGCGGCAAAGCGGGCCGGCCGGCGGCGATCCCGGGAAAACGGGTTGCGGGGCATCGGCCTGATCGTCTTACCTGGACGCCGTGACGACGCCGACAGCGGACTCGTACTTTGTCTGCGCCACCCCGCGCACCGGCAGCTCCCTGCTCCTCGGCCTGCTGGAGTCCACCGGGGTGGCGGGCCGCCCCCAGGCGTACTTCCGGGAGCCCGACGAGCCGCTGTGGGCCGAGCGCTGGGGGCTCCCGAGCGCCGCGGGCTACGGCGAGTTCGTGCGGGCGGCGCTGGCCGCCGGGCGGACGGAGAACGGCGTCTTCGGCGCCAAGCTCATGTGGGGGACGCTGGACCTGGTGGTCGACCGGCTCGGCACGGTCCACCCCGCGTCGGCGGGTCACGACGTGGACCTGCTGGAGCGGGCCTTCGGCCGCACGCGGTTCGTGTACCTGCGGCGTGACGACGTCCTGGCCCAGGCGGTGTCCTGGCTGCGCGCCGAGCAGACCGGCATCTGGGAGGCCGGCGGCGACGCCGAGCCGGGCGGGCAGGCGCCCGGCTACGACGCCGCCGGCATCGGGGAGTTGATCGAGCGGATCGGCGAGCACAACGCGGCCTGGGAGCGGTGGTTCGCGTCCTGCGGCGTACGGCCCCACCAGGTGCGGTACGAGGACCTCGACGCGGACCAGGCAGGCGTGACGCGCGGGATCCTCGCCTTCCTGGGCCTCGACCTGCCGGAGGGGCGCGCGATCACGCCCGGCCACCGGCGCCAGGCCGACGAGCTGAACGCGGCCTGGATCGAGCGCTACCGCCGCGAGCCGGCTCGATCATGAACGGCCCGCGACCCGCGCAGGCCCGCGCTCCCCGGGTCGCGGGGCTTGCCTGAGGCACGGAACGCGCCGAACGGGCTCGTGCCGAAGGGGTCAGCCGAGCCAGCCGGGCGCCACCAGGACGGCCCAGGCCGCCAGAGGGCCCACCACGACGATCGCCGCACCGTACGCCAGGAGCCGGCGGTAGAAGGCGTCCCGCTCCATACCCCTGACGTTGGCCACCAGCAGCGCGCCCGTCGTCGAGAACGGGCTGACGTCCACGATGGCCGACGACACCGACAGCGCCGCGATCATCGCGACCGGCCCCAGGGTGCCCTGGCTCAGCAAGGGCACGGCCAGCGGGACCAGCGCGCCCAGGATGCCCACCGTCGAGGCGAACGCCGACACCACGCCCCCGACATAGCAGATGAGCAGCGCGACCAGCAGCGGGATGCCGATCGCCGCCACCGCCGAGCCCACGTAGTCGACGGTGCCGATCTCCTGGAGCACGCCCACGTACGTGACGACGCCGCAGATCAGCAGCACGGTCGGCCAGGCCACCCGCTCGACGGCGCCCTTGTTCGTCCTGGGGGAGGTGAGGGACAGGACGACGGCCACGGTGACGGCGGTCAGGCCGACGTCCAGCTTGAACACCAGCACCGCCAGGCAGAGGGCGACGATGCCGGTCAGGGTCAGCGCCTGGTGCGGGGTGAGGCGCAGCCCGCCGGACCCGGTGTCGGCCTCCACGGAGACGGAGGTGGCGGTGGCGGTGGCGGACCCGCCTGAGGAAGAGGGGCGGGCGGGCGTCTCGACGGCGGCCGAGGCTTCGGAGGGGGAGACGGCGCCGCGGCTGACCAGGTGGCGGCCGCCGAAGACGAAGAACACGACCGCCGCCGCGGCCGCGTTGAAGGCGAAGCTCGACAGGAACAGCACCAGGTTGTCGCCGGGCAGCTTGGCGTCCCTGGTCACGCCGTTCACGATCCCGCCCAGCACGCTGATCGGCGAGAACGCCCCCGCCTGCGTGCCGTGCGCCACCATGAGCCCGATCAGCATCGGATGGATCCGGTAGTCGGCCGCGAACCCGAACGCGATCGGCGCCAGGATCGCCGCCACCGCGGGGGCGGGCGCGCCCACGGCCGTCAGCAGCGCCGAGATGGCGAACACCACGATCGGGATGGCGGCCAGCCGACCGCGCACCAGATGCACGGCGGCCCGTACGAGCCAGTCGACCGTGCCGTTGTTGGTGGCGATCGCGAACAGCAGCGTCACCCCGACGAGGATCACGAACAGGCTGCCCGGGAAGGCACCCAGGATGTCGTCCGTGCTCATCCCGGCGGCCAGCGTGCCGACGAGGAAGGCGCCGACCAGGGCCAGCGCGCCCAGGTTCACGGGGAAGACGGTCGCGACGACGAACATGACGATGAGGGCGAGAATGGACAGGAGCTCTGCGGACACTGAGTACTCCGATCTCCCCCGAGCGTTATGGCAGGTCGACCACCTGGTGAAGGAGCTCGACCGGATGGCGGGCAGCGCGTCCGGCGCCGTGGGCGATCTGCTGCCGGCAGGAGACCCCCGTGGCCGCCAGCAGGGTGTCGGGCGAGGATGCGGCGATCGCCGGGAAGAGCCGGAGACCGCCGATCTTCATGGACAGGTCGTAGTGCTCGCTCTCGAAGCCGAACGAACCGGCCATTCCACAGCAGCCGGCGTCGATCTCTTCCACCTCCGCTCCCGGGATCCTGGACAGCAGCTCGCGCGTCGCCCTGGTGCCGACGACGGCCTTCTCGTGGCAGTGGCCGTGCAGGAGGATCCGGCGCCCGCTCAGCCCGCCGTTCAGCGGCAGCGAGCCGTCGTCGACGGCCTCCGTCAGCAGCTCGGGGACGAGCCTGGCCCGCGCCGCCACCGCCGCCACCCGGGGGTCGCCGGGGAGCAGGGCGGCGTACTCGTCCTTGAGCGTGAGCAGGCAGGACGGCTCCAGCCCGACGATCGGCGCGTCCGAGCCGGCGAGCCTGCCGACCATGGCCTCGGCCATCGCGCGGGCGCGATCCAGCAGCCCCTTGGAGATGCTCGACCGGCCGCAGCAGCCGTCGGACTCCAGCCGTACCCGGTAGCCGGCGCGCTCCAGCAGCTCGACGGCGGCCCGCCCGATGCCGGGCTCGGTGTAGGAGGTGAAGGAGTCCGCGAGCAGGATCACCTCCCGCCGCCCGGAAGAGGCGGGCCGCCGGGCGAACCAGCGGAGCAGGTTGTCGCGGCGGAAGCGGGGCAAGGGCCGCCGCGGGCTCAGCCCGAGCGGCCCGCGCAGGGGATCGGCCAGCCAGTTCGACAGGGGCGCGGTCGCCGACCCGAGCCGGTTGAGCGTCCTGATCGCCCCGAACAGCCGCGACCGCGGCGGCACGCCGTGGGTCTCCTGGTACTGGTGCAGGAACTCGCTCTTCATCGCCGCCATGTCCACCCCCAGCGGGCACTCCGACTGGCAGGCCTTGCACTCCAGGCAGAGGTCGAGGATCCCGTGCAGCCGCTCGTCGCCGAGCGCCCGCCGGGGGTCGTCCGAGGACAGGGCCTTGACCAGGGCGTTGGCCCGGCCGCGGGTGGAGTGCTCCTCCTCGCGGGTGGCCATGTACGACGGGCACATGACGCCCGTATCGTCCTTGCGGCAGACCCCGACGTTCATGCACCGGTCGGCGGCGGCGTGCATGCCGTCCGCGAACGCCAGCGTCGTGCGGAGCGGCCGCGGCGCGGGCATCGCGGGGTCGCGCAGGTGCTCCGTCATCGGGGGCGCGTCCACGATCTTGCCGGGGTTCAGCAGCCCGCGGGGGTCGAAGGCGCGCTTGATCGCCCGCATCGCGTCGTAGACCGCGTCGCCGAACAGCCGCCGGTTGAACTCGGAGCGGGCCAGCCCGTCGCCGTGCTCGCTGGAGTTCACGCCGCCGTGCCGGGCGGCCAGCTCGGCGATCTCCTCGGCGACCGCGCGCATGGTGCCGATCTCCCCGGGCACGCGCAGGTCCACGAACGGCCGGATGTGCAGGCAGCCGACCGAGCAGTGGCCGTAGAAACCCGCGGAGAGCCCGTGCCGGGAGAGGATCTCCGCGAACTCCTCGACGTACGGCAGCAGCCGCTCGGGCGGCACCGCCGTGTCCTCCACGAACGCCAGCGGCCTGCGGCTGCCCACGCTGGAGGCCATCAGCAGCCCGAGCCCCGCCTTGCGGACCTTGAGCACGGCCGCCTGCTGCCCGGCCGTGACGGCCCGCAGGGTGTGGTAGCCGTGGCCGTTCGCCTTCCAGGTGGCGGCGAGCTTGTCCACGCGGTCGGCCACCTCGGCCGGGCTGTCGCCGAAGAACTCGACGAACAGCAGCGCCTCGGGGTCGCCGGACAGGATGTCGCCGAGCCCGGCGTAGTCCACACGCCGCCGGGACAGGTCGAGGATGGCCTTGTCGATCAGCTCCACCGAGGCGGCCTCGAAGGAGAGCGCGTCCGCGGTGGCCGCGATGGCCGACGGCGTCGAGGTGAAGTGGCCGACGGCGATGGCCTTGGACCGCGGCCGGTCCACCAGCCCGACGGTGGCCTCGGTCACCACGGCCAGCGTGCCCTCCGAGCCGACGACCAGCTTGGTGAGGTCGGGCAGGTCCTGGGCGGCCAGGTCCAGGCGGTAGCCGCCCGAGTGCCGCCAGAACCGCGGGAACCCGGACAGGTCCACCCCCTGGAGCGCCTGGGCCACGGCCGCGCCCAGGCGGGCGTCGGAGCGCAGGTCGGGCGTGGTGGCGTCGGCGAGCACCACCCGCAGCGACTCGACGTGGTCCACGGTGGACCCGTAGAGCACGGAGTGGCTGCCCGCCGAGTTGTTGCCGATCATGCCGCCGATCGTGGCCCGGTTGCTGGTCGAGGTGTCGGGCCCGAACATCAGCCCGTGCCTGCGGGCCGCCCGGTTGAGCTGGTCCTGCACGACGCCCGGCTGCACGCGGGCGGTCCGGCCGTCGATCTCCAGGATGCGGTTCATGTGCCGGGAGAAGTCGACGATCACCGCGGCCCCGACCGTCTGCCCGGCGAGGCTGGTGCCCGCCCCGCGCGGCAGCACCGGCGCCCCCAGCTCGCCGCAGGCCGCGACCAGCGCCTGGACGTCGCCGGCGTGCCGGGGGAAGGCGACGGCGAGCGGCTCGATGGCGTACATGCTGGCGTCGGAGGCGTACAGGTGCCTGGTGTACGGATCGTCCCTGACCTCCCCTTCGAGCAGCCGGGACAGGGTCCGGGCCAGGGTCATTCGGCCCCCTCCAGGTACGCCAGCGCCGCGCGCGTCCCGCCCTCCTTGATCGGCACGCCGGCCGCGCTCAGCCCCATCTCGACGCCGCTCAGCGTGCCCGCCAGCGTCAGGTCGTTGAAGTGGCCGAGGTGCCCGATCCGGAACACGCGCCCCGCGAGCCGCCCGAGCCCGGTGCCGAGCGACATGTCGTACCGGTCGAGGATGAGCTTCCTGACCGCGTCGGCGTCGTGCCCGTCCGGCATCACCACCGCGGTCAGCGAGCTCGAATGTTCCCGCTCGTCGGCGCAGAGCACCTCCAGCCCCCACGCCCGCACGGCGCGCCGCGTCGCCTCGGCGTGCCGGTCGTGGCGGCGGAAGACCTCGGCCGGCCCTTCCTCCTCCAGCAGCATGACCAGCGCCTCGCGCAGCCCGTAGAGCAGGTTGGTCGGCGGCGTGTACGGGTAGAAGCCGCCGCGGTTGGCCGCGATGATCGGCTCCCAGTCCCAGTACGAGCGGGGCAGCCGCCCCCGGTGGGCCAGCGCCTTCGGGCTGACCGCGTTGAGCCCGATGCCGGGCGGCAGCATGAGCCCCTTCTGCGAGCAGCCGACGGTCACGTCCACGCCCCATTCGTCGTGGCGGTAGTCCATCGAGCCCAGCGACGAGATCGTGTCCACCAGCAGCAGCGGGGAGTGCCCGGTCCGGTCGACGGCCGCGCGGATCTCCGGGACCCGGCTGCGCACGCCGGTCGAGGTCTCGTTGTGCACGACCATGACGGCGGCGTGCTCGGCGGTGAGGTGGCCGGCGACGGCGTCGGGGTCGGCGCCGTGCCGCCAGTCGCCGGGCACCAGGTCGACGACCAGCCCCAGCCGGGCGGCCATCTCGCACCACAGCGTGGAGAAGTGCCCGGTCTCGAACGCCAGCACCCGGTCACCGGGCGAGAGCGTGTTGACCAGCGCCGCCTCCCACGCGCCCGTCCCCGACGACGGGTAGACGATCACGTGGTGGCGGGTCCGGAAGACCGCCCTCAGCCGCTCCAGCACCTCGCCGGCCAGGCGGGCGAAGGCGGGGCCGCGATGATCGACGGTGGGCTGGGCGATGGCGCGCAGCACCCGGTCGGGAACGTTGGTCGGTCCTGGGATCTGCAGGAAATGACGGCCCACTGACGCTCCTCATGTACCGTGTCACGGCACGGCGTGCCGTGTTGCGGTTCACTAACATTAAAATCGGTCCGCAGAGGAGTCAATGGATGCAGAACGTGATCAACGCCCTCCGGGTGCTCGAAGAGGTCGCCGCCCGCCAGCCCGCCGGAGTCGGGGAGCTGGCCCGGGTGCTCGGCCTGCCCAAGAGCACGGTGCAGCGCTCGCTGCGGACGCTGCACGAGGCCGGGTGGATCAGGCCCGCCGCGGGCGAGATCACGCGCTGGCAGGTGACGAGCAAGGCGCTGCAGGTCGGCCGCAGGACGGAGCTGGGCCTGCGGGACGCGGCGATGCCGGTCATGGAGCAGCTGAGGCAGCGCACCGGGGAGACGATCCACCTGATGGTGCCGGAGGGCGACGCGGTCGTCCTGATCGAGCGGCTGGAGACCGACAAGCCGCTGCGCATCGTGCTGCCGCTCGGCATCAGGCTGCCGCTGCACGCCTCGGCCAACGGCAAGGCCGTGCTCGCGCACAGGTCCACCCCGCTGCCCGAGCTCGCCTCGTACACGGACACCACGATCACCGACCCCGAGGCGCTGGCCGCCGAGCTGGCGGCGGTCCGCGCGCGGGGTTACGCGGACAACCGCGGTGAGTGGCGCTCCGACATCGCGGCCGTCGCCGCCGCCGTGCTGGGCCCGGACGGCCCCGTCGCCAGCCTCAGCGTCTCCACCCCCGCCAGCCGCATGCCGGAGGAACTCCGCGAGGAGTACGGCAAGCTCGTCACCCGGGCGGCGCGCACTCTGACGGAGTCCCTGACCTGACGGTGGCCGAACGGCAACTTGTCAGCTGAGTGTCCAGAAACTTTCTGGAAATGTGGCACCGGATGCTGGCCTGACCCCTGCGGTGATCAGCCCGAATATAGCAGTTTGCACCCTCTTGACACGCCGAAACCCGGACCCTTAAGTTGCCGCAATATTAACGGGAATTCTTCGAAAGTTTCGGCAGCAGGCCGGCGATGAGCCGAAAGGGTGGCATGAGGGGCCAGGTACCAATCGACAAGTGGCGGGACGAGCGGCTGTCTGCCGCCGAGCGGGCCGAGGCGCTCATCCCGCTCATGACGCTGGAAGAGAAGGTCGCCCAGCTCGTCGGCGTCTGGGTCGGCGCCGACGCATCGGGGGGAGGCGTCGCCCCGCACCAGGCCGACATGGCGGGAGTGGAGTGGAGCGACGTCATCGCCCACGGGCTGGGCCAGCTGACCCGCCCGTTCGGCACCGCGCCGGTCGACCCCGTCGCCGGCGCTCGCTCGCTGGCCGCCTCGCAGGCCCAGATCGTGGCCGTCAGCAGGTTCGGGATCCCGGCCCAGGTCCACGAGGAGTGCCTGACCGGCTTCGCCGCCTGGCGGGCGACGGTGTACCCGGCGCCGCTGAGCTGGGGCGCCTCCTTCGACCCCGAGCTGATCGAGGAGGTGGCCGGGCGGATCGGCCGGTCCCTGCGGGCCGCCGGCGTCCACCAGGGCCTGGCCCCGGTCCTCGACGTCACCCGCGACTACCGCTGGGGCCGCACCGAGGAGACCATCGGCGAGGACCCCTACCTGGTCGGCACGGTCGGCGCGGCCTACGTGCGCGGGATCGAGGGCGCGGGCGTCGTCGCCACCCTGAAGCACTTCGCCGGCTACTCCGCCTCCAGGGGAGGCCGCAACCACGCGCCCGCCCACATGGGAGGCAGGGAACTGGCCGACGTGATCCTGCCGCCGTTCGAGATGGCCCTGCGCCTGGGCGGCGCCCGGTCGGTGATGAACTCCTACGCCGAGATCGACGGCCTTCCCGCCGCGGCGGACGAGGGCCTGCTGACCCGGCTGCTGCGCGAGGAATGGGGGTTCGCGGGCACGGTGGTCGCCGACTACTTCTCCATCCGGTTCCTGCACAAGCTGCACGGCGTCGCGGCGGAGGCCGCGGACGCGGCCGGGCTCGCGCTGCGGGCCGGGATCGACGTCGAGCTGCCCACGGTGGACACCTTCGGCGCCCCCCTGATCGAGGCCGTGAAGTCCGGGCAGGTCGACGAGGCGCTGGTCGACCGCGCGCTGGCCCGGGTGCTGGCGCAGAAGGCCGAGCTCGGGCTGCTCGACGAGGACTGGAAGCCCCTGCCCGGCGAGGCCGCCGACGTGCGGCTCGACGACGAGGAGAGCCAGGAGCTCGCCCTGCGCCTGGCACGCGAGTCGATCGTCCTGGTGCGGAACACCGGTGTCCTGCCCCTGGCCCCGGGCCGGCGGGTGGCGCTGGTGGGCCCGGTGGCCGACGACCCGATGGCGATGCTCGGCTGCTACGCCTTCCCCGCGCACGTGGGCCCGCATCCCGAGCACGGGCTCGGGCTCGACCTCCCGTCGCTGCGCGAGGCGCTCGGCGCGCTGATCCCCGATCTCACGTACGAGCCGGGCTGCGGCATCACCGGCGACGACACCTCCGGCTTCGCGGCGGCCGTCGCCGCGGCGGCGGAGAGCGACGTGTGCGTGCTCGCCGTCGGCGACCGGGCGGGGCTGTTCGGGCGCGGCACCTCCGGCGAGGGCTGCGACGCGACCGACCTGCGCCTGCCGGGCGTGCAGTCCGAGCTGGTCCGGGCGGTGCTCGCGACCGGCACCCCGGTGGTCCTGGTGCTGCTGGCCGGGCGGCCGTACGCGCTGGGCCCGGAGTTCGACGCGGCCGAGGCGGTCGTCCACGGCTTCTTCCCCGGCCAGCGGGGCGGCCAGGCGCTGGCGGAGGTGCTCACCGGCGCCGTCAACCCGTCCGGCCGCCTGCCGGTCAGCGTGCCGCGCGACGCCGGCGGCCTGCCCGCCACCTATCTGTCGCCGTGGCTGGGCCGCCGTACGGAGGTGTCGTCGGTGGACCCGACGCCCGCGTACCCGTTCGGGCACGGGCTGAGCTACACCACCTTCGCGTGGGAGCCACTCGACACCGGAGCCGCCGAGTGGCCGGTGGACGGCGAGGTCACCGTCGGGGTGAGCGTCCGCAACACCGGAGCGCGGGCCGGCGCCGAGGTCGTCCAGCTCTACCTGCACGACCCGGTCGCGCAGACCACCAGGCCGGTCGTGCGGCTGGTCGGCTACGCCCGCGTCCCGCTGGAGGCCGGGCAGGCCGCACGCGTGGAGTTCACCGTCCCGGCCGACGCCGCGTCGTTCACCGGCGTGCGCGGCCGGCGCATCGTCGAGCCCGGCGACGTCGAGCTGCGTTTCGGGCGCTCCAGCGGGGAGGCGACGACGGACGCTCCGGCGACCGTGCCGCTGCGCCTCACGGGCGCCGAGCGCGAGGTCGGGCACGACAGGCACCTGCTGGTCACGGCTCGTATCACTCGGGAAGGAGCGGGATGAGCACGACGTCGTTGGACGATCCGCCGCGGGGCGCGCGGGCGGAGAAACCGGCGCCCAGCCGGCGCAGGCGGGCCAAACCGGGCACGTGGCGGCACGCGATCCGCCGCGACTGGCAGCTGTACTCGCTGGCGATCCTGCCGCTGCTGTTCTTCGCGATCTTCCGGTACCTGCCGATGCTCGGCAACGTGATCGCCTTCCGCAAGTTCGAGCCCGGCGGCAGCATCTTCGGCGAGAGCTGGGTGGGCCTGCGGTACGTGAAGATGTTCCTGAACGACCCGTCGTTCTGGACCGTGTTCGCCAACACGCTCATCCTCGGCGCGCTGACCCTGCTGTTCTGCTTCCCGCTGCCGATCGTGCTGGCGCTGCTGCTCAACGAGGTGCGCAACCGGCGCCTGAAGCGGTTCCTGCAGTCGGTGTCCTACCTGCCGCACTTCCTGTCGATGGTCATCGTGGCCGGCATCGTCATGCAGATGACGGCCATCGACGGGCCGATCAACCAGATCGTGAAGACGTTCGGCGGGGAGCCCACCGCGTTCATCCAGAAACCGGAGTGGTTCCGCACGATCTTCGTCTCGTCGGAGGTCTGGCAGACCGTCGGCTGGGGGACCATCCTCTACCTGGCCGCGCTGACCACCATCGACGAGCAGCTCTACGAGGCGGCCCGGATGGACGGCGCCGGCCGGTGGCGGCAGATCTGGCACGTCACGCTGCCGGGCATCCGGCCGACGGCGATCACGCTGCTGATCCTCAACATCGGCACGTTCATGGCCGTGGGCTTCGAGAAGGTCCTGCTGCTGTACAACCCGCTGACGTATCCGACCGCCGACGTGATCTCCACCTACCTGTACCGCATGGGCGTCGAGTCCAGCAACCTGAGCTACGCCGCCGCGATCGGCCTGTTCGAGGCCCTGGTCGGAGTTGTGCTGATCCTCTCGGCGAACCTGATCTCCCGTCGCACAGTAGGGACGAGCCTGTGGTGACCGTCGAGAAGACCCGTGGCTACCGCGCGTTCCAGGTGGTCAACGCCGTCATCCTGACCGGCGTCGTGATCGTGACGCTGTATCCCTTCCTCAACATCCTCGCCCGCTCGCTCAGCGAGGAGCGCTACATCGTCGGCGGGCAGGTCAACCTCATCCCGCGCGGGTTCAACATCGAGACCTACAAGCTCGTGGTGTCGGACTCGATGTTCTGGACGAACTACGGCAACACGATTGTCTACACCGTCGTCGCCACGGCCATCTCCATGCTGCTGACGACGTGCTACGCGTACGTGCTGTCCAAGAAGAACCTCAAGGGCCGCACGTTCCTGATCTGGGTCGCCGTCTTCACCATGATCTTCTCCGGCGGCCTGATCCCCAACTACGTGCTGGTCAACGGCCTCGGGCTGACCAACTCCATCTGGGCCATCGTCCTGCCGAACGCCATCAGCGTCTTCAACCTCCTGGTCATGAAGGCGTTCTTCGAGGGCCTGCCGCACGAGCTGGAGGAGGCCGCCGCCATCGACGGCCTGAACACCTACGGCGTCCTGTGGCGGGTGGTGCTGCCGCTGTCGAAGGCGGTCCTCGCCACGATGGTGCTGTTCTACGCCGTCTCGTTCTGGAACTCGTGGTTCACGGCGTTCCTCTACCTGAACAAGACGGACCTGTTCCCGGTGACCATCTACCTGCGCAACCTCATCGCGGGCGCCACGGGCGCCGAGTCCGCGGGCGCGTCGCTCAGCGAGGCGTCGGCCGCGGCGGCCAACATCCAGTCGGTGACGATCATGCTTACCGTCCTTCCCATCCTGGCGGTCTACCCCTTCGTGCAGAGGTACTTCGTCTCGGGCGTCATGCTCGGCGCGGTCAAGGGCTGACCACTGTCCCCCCGAAAGGATCCCCCCATGCAGCACATCTCCCGCCGGCAGGCGCTCCTCGGGCTGGGTGCGCTCACTTTCGTCGTCGCCGGCTGCGGCGAGGACGAGGCCCCGAAGAAGGCCGCCGACGTGTCCGCGAACAAGGCGGGCTCGATGGCCGGCTATGGCGTCAACCAGCAGTTCAAGGCCACCGAGCCGGTCTCGTTCGACGTGCTCTACAACAACCACCCGTTCTACCCGGACAAGAGCGACTGGCTGTTCTGGCAGGAGCTGACCAAGCGGACCAACGTGACGGTCAAGCCGCTGGAGGTGCCGCTCAGCGACTACGAGAAGAAGCGCGGCCTGCTGGTGGGCTCCGGACAGGCCCCGCTCATCATCCCGAAGACCTACCACCCGGCCGAGGAGGCGTTCGTCTCCTCCGGCGCCATCCTGCCGGTCAGCGACTACTTCGACCTGATGCCGAACTTCAAGGACAAGGTCGCCAAGTGGAAGATGGAGCCGGAGCTGGACACGCTGCGCCAGGCCGACGGCCGCATCTACCTGCTGCCGGGGCTCCACGAGGAGGTCTGGGTCGACTACTCCCTGGCGGTGCGGACCGACATCCTGGAGAAGCACAAGCTGGCGGTCCCGAAGACCTGGGACGAGCTGTACGAGGTGCTCAAGGCGCTGAAGAAGGAGTACCCGGACCTCTACCCGATGACCGACCGGTTCGGCGTCCCCACGCCCGGCGGCAACCTGTTCAAGCTCGTCGCCCAGGCCTACGGCGCCAAGGGCGGCTGGGAGTACCAGCACGCGACCTTCGACACCACGGCCGGCAAGTTCGTCTACACCGGCGCGATGCCGCAGTACAAGCAGATGCTTGAGTACCTGGCCAAGCTGGTGAAGGAGAAGCTGCTCGACCCGGAGAGCTTCACCCAGCAGGACGAGCAGGCCAAGCAGAAGTTCAACTCCGGCAAGTCGTTCGTGATCAGCGCGAACGCGCAGTCGATCGTCAACGACTACCGCCCGACGCTGACCAAGCTCGTGCCGGGCGCGAAGGTCGCCAAGATCCCGGTGCCGATGGGCCCGGTCGGCGACTACAAGATCGGCACCCGGCTCGAGAACGGCGTCATGATCTCCAAGAAGGCGCTGGAGAACAAGAACTTCGTCGCCATGATGCAGTTCGTCGACTGGCTCTGGTACTCCGACCAGGGCGAGGAGTTCGCCAAGTGGGGCGTCGAGGGCACGACGTACAGCAAGGACGGCTCCGGCAAGTTCACGATCGCCAAGGACGTCGACTTCGTCGGCCTCAACCCCGGCGCGCCCAAGCACCTGCAGAAGGACTTCGGCTTCTCCAACGGCGTGTTCGCCTACGGCGGCACCACCAAGCTGCTGAACTCCACCTTCTCCGAGGAGGAGGTGGCCTTCCAGGACGTGATGAACGCCAGGAAGGCCTGGCCGGTCGAGCCGCCGCACCCGTTCAACGACGAGGAGCGCGAGCAGGCCACGCTGTGGGAGACGCCGCTGAAGGACTACGTCACCCAGCAGACGCTCAAGTTCGTGCTCGGCGAGCGTGACCTGGGCGAGTGGGACGCCTACGTCAAGGAGCTGGAGGCCAAGAACCTGACCTCCTACATGAACCTCGTCAACTCCGCCTACGAGCGGTTCAAGAAGGACCACGGCTGATGCGGGTGCCCGTCGCGGACGGGCGCGCGGAGCCGATGAGCGAGGTGTCGGCGCGGCGGCGGTTCGGCGAGGGGCCGCTCTCGCGGGCCGCCACGCTGATCTACAGCCTGCTGGTGGTCGAGGGCCTGTTCCTGGTCGCGACCGCCCCCGGCCTGGTCGCGCTGACCCTGCTCGGCGGCGACGCCGCCAACGTGCCGCTGGTGGCGGCCTGCGCGCTGCCGCTCGGCCCCGCGCTGTCCGCCGCCCTCTACGCGCTGCGTCACCGCGGCCGGGACCTGACGGACCTGCATCCGGCGGCGGCGTTCTGGCGCGGTTACCGGGCCAACGTGCGCGGCGTGCTGAAGATCTGGGTCCCGTGGCTCGCGGCGCTGGCCGTCGTGGGGACGAACCTGACGAACTTCGCCGCCGCCGGCGTCCCGGGGTGGTGGGCGGTGCTGCTCGTGCTCGTCGCGCTGGCGGCGATGTCGTGGGTCGCGAACGCCCTGGTGATCACGTCGTTGTTCGCGTTCCGGGCGGTGGACGTGGCGCGGCTGGCGTCGTACTTCCTCCTGCGCCACCCGAAGGCCGCCCTGGGCAACGCGTCCCTGCTGGTCGTCGCGGGCGGCGTCACGATGCTCGCCACCGAGCTGGCGCCCGCGCTGCTGGCCTCGGCGTTCGCCGCGGCGCTGCTGTGGCACAGCCGCCCGATGATCGCCGAGGTCGAGCGGGACTTCACCGCCTGAAGCGAAGCACCCGGCGCCCGCCGCAGGCGGGCGCCGGGAGCGCTTCAGTGGATGCGCCGTCCGCGCGCGTCGGGCACGCCCGACTTGCGGAAGAAGTAGGCGTTGATCTGGTCGCGCCACTCCTCGGCGCAACGGACCTGCTCGTCGAGCCGCTCCTTGACCCGGGCGTACACGTCCGGGGCCACCGCGCCGGTGTCGGCGAGCTTCTCCCAGAGCAGCCGGGTCTCGGCCGCCTCCTCGGCGCCCGCGAAGTGCGTGTCGTAGATGTGCTGGATGACCGTCGAGCCGCTGTGCAGCACGTGCCCGTACGGGACGTGGTGGAAGAACAGCAGCAGCTCGTCGGGGCAGTGGTCGAGCGATTCGTACAGGTCCGACCACGGCTGCGGATATTGGCCGGTGAAGCCGGTGCCGGTGGCGCGCGTGCGATCCACGCCCACGCCGTCGCGGTCGGCGAAATGGTAGGTGCCCCACGGCGTGTACTCGTACCCGTCCACGTCCGGGCCGTAGTGGTGGCCGGGGCGGACCATGAAGCCGACGCCGAGCGGCGCGGTGTAGCGCTCGTAGGTGCGCCACGACCCGTCCATCATGGCGTGCAGGGTGCTCCGCAGCGGCTCCCCGGGCCACGCGAACGTGAGGTCCATCCACTCGTCGAGGACGGCGGCCGGGTCGAGGCGCGGGTCCCAGGCGAGGCGGCCGAACGCGTACAGGTTGGCCTGGGCGAGCGGGTGGCCGGTCCAGTAGCGGTCGTCGCCCACGTTGGAGACCGCGACCAGGTCGCCGGCCTCGGCGACGTTCTCGAACGCGAGGATCTCGCCCCACATGGGGGCCAGGTAGCAGACGTGCCGCTGCTGGCCGGTGTACTCCTGCGTCACCTGCAGCTCCACCGCCAGCCGGGTGCCCCGCATGTCCAGGATCACCGGGGAGACCGGCTCGCGCGTCTGGAAGTCCATGGGGCCGTGCTTGACCTGGAGGATCGCGTTGTCGCGGAACCGGCCGTCGAGCGGGGCGAAGTGGTCGTGCGCGGCGCGGGCCCGGTCGGTCGAGCGGTCGCGCCAGTCCTGCCGGTGGTTGTAGACGAAGGCCCGCCAGTGCACGACCCCGCCGAAGGGGGCCAGGGCGTCGGCCAGCATGTTCGCGCCGTCGGCGTGGGTGCGCCCGTACGCGAACGGGCCCGGCTGGCCCTCCGAGTCGGCCTTCACCACGTACCCGCCGAAGTCGGGGATCATCGCGTAGACCCGCTCGGTGGTGCGCGCCCACCAGGCCCGCACGTCCTCGTCGAGCGGGTCGGCGGTGCCCAGGCCGCCGAGGGCGATCGGGGAGGCGAAGTTGACCGACAGGTGCACGCGGATCCCGTACGGGCGCAGCTCGGCCGCGATTGCGGCCACCTCGCCGAGCCGGTCGGTCAGCAGGTGGGCCTCGGTGGCGTGCACGTTCACGTTGTTGATCGCGACCGCGTTGACGCCGGAGGCGGCCAGCAGCCGCGCGTAGGCCCGCACCCGGGTCAGGTCCGCGCGCGGCGCGCCGTTGTCCCAGAAGATCGACCCGCCCGAGTAACCGCGCTCGACCTGGCCCATCACCGGGTGCACGTCGATGTTGTCCCAGTGGTCGAGCATGCGCCTGCGCATCGCGGGCCGGTGGTGCTCGGTCTCCCGGTCGGGCCCGAACGCGGCCTCGCCGAGCCGTACGACGTGGAAGAACCCGTAGAGCAGCCCGGCCGGGTCCCCGCCGGCCACGGTCGTCACGCCGTCCCGCCGCTCGATCGCGTACCCGTCCGCGCCCTCGGCCTCGTCCAGGCTCAGCACGAGGTCGTACGGGCCCGTGCCGCCGCCGCCGTACCGGGCGCCGGCCTGCGCGACCTCGTCCCGGATGGTCTCGGCGAGCGGCCCGTCGGCCCGCACGAGCGTACGGCGGGAACCGATCGCCCGGAACGCCTCCGGTGGCAGCCACGCGGCGTGGACGTCGGTCAGTTCAGGAATGGTCACGAGGCTCCTTCGGTAGGGCACCGAGGGATGAATCTATCGAAATGGTGCTGGTTGCGAGCGATCAGGGGTGTCGCTTGTCAGGCGCCGCGGGGGGCTGGCAGGCTCGCCGCGGCGAAGTGCGGCTCGGCGGGGGAACCGGGGGCATCCCGGCAGATCAGGGGGTTCGCGGGGATGCGTCTGATCGGTCGCCCGCCCCGGCGCGCGGGGCGGGCGACCGGATGTCTAGCGGACCTTCACCTGCGAGGCCGTGGTCCCTCCGCCGGGCGCCTCCCAGCCCGCCACCACCGCCGGGTTTCCGGCCAGGGCGCGGGTCAGGGGCACGGTGACGGTGGTGACGCCCTCGCGGGGCACCGTGACGACGCGGCTGCCCGCCGTCCCCTGGGCGTCGCGGACGAACAGGTGGGCCTTGCCGGCCGCGTTCGCCCGCAACCTCACCTTCACTCCGTCCTGGCCGGCGACGGCGGAGACGGCCCGGCCGCTGTCGGACTCCATGGCCGCCGGCCCGCCCGCGAGCGGGACGTGCACGCGGACCGCCTGCTCCAGCGACTGCGGGGAGTCCAGGCTGGACAGGGCGGTGTCGGGGATCACCGGGTCGGGGACCGGCCGGTCCGCGGGCGGCCGGTAGCCGGTCAGGGCGGCCACGCCCCACCGGTACGGGTCGCCCTGCACGCCGCCCCACGTCGACCAGCCGATCCGGGTCTGGCCGGTCTTGTCCTGGGTGTCGGAGTCGTACACGAGGATGTTCAGCCCGAGGTGATCGGGGTCGACGGAGCCGGGGAGGAGCTCCAGGGGGATCGACATCTCCACGGTGTATCCGCCCGAGGCGACCTTCGAGGCCACCCGCATGCCGGGCGCGGTCTGCTCACCGGGGCCCTGGCGGTTGTCGGCGTCCCGCAGGAAGCAGGGCGGGCCTTCCACGGTCGCCGGCAGCACCGCCGTCTTGAAGGTGGTCGAGGTGTTCTCGGAGGTGCCGCGCGGGTCGAGCGTGACCTCCACCGAGTCGGTACGCCAGTGCCGCTTGCAGTCGGCGGCGGCCAGCCGGGTGCCGAGCACGTCGTCCTGCACCTGCACCAGCAGGTAGAGGGTGTCGTCGTGCCAGGCGAGCCGGGCCGTGCCCGAGCAGTCGGCCGCCGACGAGCACGCCGTGCCCTCCCACAGGCGCGAGATGTCGAGGGCGGGCCCCGGATACTCGCCGTCGCCCGCCACGCCGTCCACGGTGGGCGTCGCCTGCGGGACGGCGGCTGTCGGCACCAGTTCGAGCGCCGGCCGGCTGACGACGGCGCCGTCCACGCTGATGGTGTAGGCGTAGTCGCCGCCCTGGTTGGACGTCTTCAGCGACGGGTCGGAGTTCGTGACGGTGAACGGCACCGTCGTCGAGGCCCCGGCGGCCAGGCCCTGGTAGGGCGCCTCCGCGCGGTCCGCGGTGAACCCGGCGGGCAGGTCCACGCGCACGGTCCCCGACCTGGCGGCGTCGCTGACGTTGGTCACCACGACGCCGACCTGCCGGGAGCCGCCGGAGGGCAGGGTGAGCACGGGGGTGACGATGCCGCGCAGCTGCGGCACGCCGACCTCGGAGGTCCACTTCTCGTACTGGGCGACCTGGGGGAGGAGCTGCTGGCCGGCCCGTACGGGCGGGCTGACCTCGACCTGCCGGTCGGTGTAGCCGCGGCCCCGCTCGGTGGTCAGCGTGGCGGAGACGCGCGCCCGCCCGGTGCCCGCGGCGGTGGCGGGGGTGCCCGTGGTGGGGGTGACGGTGAACGTGGCGGTCCCGGCGCGCCCGGCGGAGAGCCTGCCCAGCTCGCCCGAGCCGCTGACCTGCCAGCCCGCGGGCACGCCCAGCGTCACCGACGACCGGCCCAGCGGCTCACGGGACGGCGCGGTCGCGCTGACCTTGACGGTGAACGGCGTCCCTGGCCGGACGTCGAACGTGCTCGTGCGCAGCCCGAACAGGGTCCCCAGCGGGACCGTCCCGTTCGCCCTGGTCAGCGCCCCGTCGAGGATCGCCGTGGGCGCCGCCGCGGCCGCGCTGCCCGGCTCGGGGAACGGCACCCGCGAGTCCACCTGGGTGAAGAAGTCGCAGCCGAGCTGGGCGGGGTCCGAGGGCACGTCGGGGAAGACGGCCCAGCCCTGGGAGGCGTACGCGCGCTGGGCCTCGCGCTCGATCGCGGCCCACGTCCTGCCCTGGGCCTGGGAGGCGCGCCCGCCCCACACGCCGTACACGTTCTGGGCGGGGTTGTTCGGGCGGAAGGTGGAGGCGCAGGCCGGGCCGTTCTGGGAGGTGCCGCGCCCGCCGCCGAGCAGCAGCCGGGCCGGCGCGAAGGGGCGCAGCCCCTCGCGGGTGATCTGCTCGGGGAACACCTTGGGGTCGGCCGCCGCGTAGAACGCCTGCACGGCCAGCCGCGCCGCCTGCTGGTGGTTGCCGTGGTTGCCGGGGGAGGGCGCCGGGTCCATGGTCAGGATGACCTCGGGCCTGGTCTGGCGGACCACCCGCACGACCTTCTCCAGGGTGTCCGCGCCCCAGATCTGGTCGGTCAGCGGGGCGCTCACCGTGTAGTAGAAGTCGACGTCGTCGAGGTTGAACACCTCGCCCACGCCCGCCTTGCCGACCGCGGTCCGCTCCTCGGACTCGCGCAGCAGCCCGAGCGCCGGGCCCTCCTCGGGCCCGACCGCGTTGCCGCCGCCCTCGCCGCGGGTGACGGTGACGACGCCGGTGCGCACGCGGTGGTCCTCGTTCCACTGGCCGAGCGTGGACAGGCTGAACGCCTCGTCGTCCGGGTGGGCCCCGACGAACAGCGCGTCGAGGTCCACGGGAGCGCCGGAGGAGGCTGCCGAGGAGGCTGCGGAGGGGACGGCGGGTGAGAGGGCGAGCGCGACCGTGGCGGCCAGCACCAGTGACAGGCGTTTACGCATGGGACCTCCGGAACAGTTACTCGCGGACCGCCCCTTGGAGCAGCCCGCGGACGAAGTGGCGCTGGAGGAACAGGTAGAAGATCACGACCGGGGTCGCGACGATGACGGAGCCGGCGGCCAGCAGGGTGAAGCCGGAGGTGTACTGGCCCTGGAAGAAGGCCAGCCCCAGCGGCGCGGTCCGCAGCGACTCGCTGGTGACCATGATCAGCGGGATGAGGAACTCGTTCCACGTCCACATGAAGACCAGCACGGTCAGGGTGACGACGGCGGGCCGGGCCGGCGGCACCAGCACCTGCCACAGGATGCGCCACGTCGAGGCGCCGTCGATGCGGGCGGCCTCGACGATGGCCCGGTTGGAGGCCCGGAAGTAGGCCCGCATCCAGAACGTGCCGAACGCCACCGACAGCGCCACCTGCGGCAGCGCCACCGACCAGAACGTGTCGATCAGGCCGAGCGAGCGCAGGTCGAAGTAGAGCGGCACCGCGATGGCCTCGCTCGGCATCATGATCCCGAGCATGAACAGGTAGAACAGCACCGACTGGCCGCGGAAGCGCATGGTGCCGAACGCGTACCCGCTCAGGATCGACAGCACCACGCTCACGACCACGACGAACGACGACACCGCCAGGCTGGTGCGCAGGTACGTACCGAATCGCCCGATCTCCCACGCCGCCGCGAAGTTCCCCAGCCCGGACGTGCCGCCGCTGTCGGCGGGGCCGAGCGCGGCGGCCAGGATCGTCACGATGGGGAAGAGCGCGAAGGCGGCGAACACCGACAGGATCACGTAGTTGGCCACCCGCTCGCCCCGCGAGATCACGACACCCTCCTGTCGGCGAACCGGTTGATCCCGAACGAGATCACGAAGATGACCACGGTGAGCGTGACGCCGATGGCCGCGGCCGAGCCGATCTGGCTGAGCCCGAAGGCCCGGTGGTAGACCTCGTACGACGGCACCGACGTCGAGTCGCCGGGCCCGCCGCGCGTCGTGACGTAGACCAGGTCGAACGTGCGCAGCGCGGCGATCACGGTCAGCGTCAGCGCGACGGCGATCTCCCCGCGCACCGACGGCAGCGTGACCGCGAAGAACTCCCTGACCGCGCCCGCCCCGTCCAGCCGCGCCGCCTCGTACAGCTCGCCGGGGATGCGGCTCATGCCGGCCAGCAGCAGCACGGTCACCAGCCCGCTCTCGAACCACGTGCCCACCACCCCGACCGCGGGCAGCGCGAACGTGTAGTCGCCCAGCCAGCCCCGCGTCAGCGAGTCGAGCCCGAGCGCGCTCAGCAGCGTGTTGAGCGTGCCGTCGGGCGCGTAGACCCGCCGCCAGGCCACGGCCACCACGACCATGGCCACCACCTGCGGCAGGAACACGACGGTGCGGAAGAAGCCGAGGCCGCGCACCTTGGCGTGGTTGAGGATCGCGGCCAGCCCCAGCCCGATGACCAGCGGCGCGGCCGCGTAGAACACGACCAGCACCAGTGCGTGGCCGAAGGCCGCGCGCAGCCCCTCGTCGGCGACGATCGCGAGGTAGTTGTCCAGGCCGACCCAGCGGCCGAGCGACAGGCCGTCCCAGTCGTACAGCGACAACTGCACCGCGCGCCCGATCGGGTAGAGCAGGAACGCCGCGTAGACGGCGAACGCCGGCAGCAGGTAGAGGTAGGCGACGCGGCGCGGTTCCCCGGGAGGCCCCGCGCTCTTTGCTGCCCGGCTCACCCGTTGCTCTCGACGAAGGTCTTGTAGTCCTTCTCCAGCGTGGCCAGGAACTCCTGCGGGGTCTGCTTCTTGGCCAGCAGGTCCTGCAGCGCCGCGCCCAGCGTGTCGGCGAACGTCGGGGTGGCGTAGTCGAGGTACGGCACCAGCCCGTCCTTCGCCGTGACCGTGCCGAACGCGGTGAAGACGTCCTGCTGCGGCCCGGCCGGGACGCTCTGCTGCGCGGTGTCGGCGACGGGCAGGTTGCCGGTGGTGGTGAGCACCTTCATCGCGTCGGCGTTGGTGATGAAGTCGATGTAGGCCGCCGCCGCGTCCGGGTTGGGGCTCTTGGCGGTGATCGCGAACGGCAGCCCGGTCCCGCCGGTCGCGACGGGCGGCGCGCCGGCCGCGGCGCCCGGCGGCAGCAGGAAGCCCAGGTCCTGGCCCAGCGCCTTCTGCAGGTCGGCGAGCAGCCAGGTGCCCCCGATCAGGAAGACGCCCTCGCCCTTGCCGAACGCCTGCCAGGCCGGGTCGTAGCCCTGGCCGTTGAAGCCCTTGTTGAAGTAGCCCTTGTCGACCCAGCCGACGAGCTCCTCGGCGGCCTTGGTGTTCTCGGGCGTGTTCCACGAGGCGCCCTTGCGGCCGAAGGCCAGCGTGCTGATCTGGTCGGCGGGCACGCCGCGGCTCTGCACGGTGCCGAACACGTGGATGGCCGGCCACTTGTCGAGGTTGCCCAGCTGCATCGGCACCTCGCCGGCGGTCTTGGCCTTGGCCAGCGCGGCGTCGAAGTCGGCCCACGTCGCCGGCGGCTGCAGGCCGAGCTTGGTCAGCTTGGCCTTGTTGTAGAAGATGCCGACGACCTCGCCGACCTGCGGCAGGCCGTACAGGTTGCCCTCGCCGAAGATCTTGCCGTCGGCGCTGTAGCTGGAGTAGCGCAGCACCGACTGCGGGTAGCGCTTCTTCCACCCGTACGCCTCGGCGTAGGCGTCCAGCGGGCGCAGCTGCCCGGCCTTGACGAACGCGCCCATCGACGAGCGGCCGTTGTTGGCCTCCACGATGTCGGGCGGCTCGTTGCCGCTCAGGGCCAGGCGCAGGGTCGTGTTGAGGTCGTCGAAGGAGCGGCTCACCCTGTTGATCTTGATGTTCGGGTATTTCGCCTGGAAGGCGTCGTTGAGCTGCTTCATCTGGGCGGCCTGCCCGCCGCGTACCTCCTGGTCCCAGATCGTGAGGGTGACGTTGCCGAGCGCCGCGGCGTCGGTGCGCACGGCGGAGGCGGAGGGCTGCGCGGAGGTGGCTGAGGGCGGGGCGGAGGAGCCGGGGGCACACGCGGTCACGGCGAGGGCGCTGGCGGCGAGCACGGCGAGCGCTCGGAGTGGGGGGTTCATGGTGTTACTCCTTATGCGCGGGCACGCGAGGCGTGTCGGGGCCCTCGTCCTCGGGTGGGTTCGGCCGCGTGCTGGGAATCTTGGGGCCGACGTCGGCGTACCGGGCGATGGTGGCGGCCGCGCGGCGCACGGCGCCCACCGGGACGGCGGGCACCAGCTTGTCGAGGAAGGCGTAGCGGCGGGCCAGCGAGTTGCTGTAGGCGCCGCCGTGGTCGGCAGAGTCGCGTACCTCGTGCCACCAGTCGGCGATGTCGCCCCAGCCCGGTGCGGCGAGCGAGCCGCCGAACTGCTGCACCGCCAGCGCCGCGCACAGCTGCGCGAACGCCAGGCGGTCGGACAGCGGCCAGCGCGACAGCGTGCCGAGCACGAACCCCGCGCCGAACACGTCGCCGGCGCCGGTCGGGTCGAGCGCCGTCACCCGCGGAGCGGGCACGAACGCCTCCTCGCCGTTCACGGAGTCGATGGCCATGGCGCCGTTGGCCCCGTCGGTCACCACCGCCACGGGGACCTTGTCGGCGATCGAGTAGAGCGCGTCGCGCGGGGTGTCGGCGCCGGTGTAGGCCATCGCCTCGACCGCGTTGGGCATGAAGGCGTGGCAGAGCGCGAGCTGGTCCAGCAGGGAGGCCGACCAGGAGCCCGACGGGTCCCAGCCGACGTCGGCGAAGATGAGCGAGCCGTCGCGGCGCGCCAGCTCGGCCCAGTTGCACGGGCTGTCCGGCGAGTCGAGCGGATCGTCGGTGGACAGCGTCACGATCACCGCCTTGGACCGCGGCGGCTTGCCGATCATCTCCGCGGCCGGCAAGGGGGAGGGGTGGCCGTGCGTCACCATGCTGCGGTCGCGGTCCACCGCCATGGAGATCGTCACCGGCGAGTGCCAGTGCTCGAACCGCCGTGACCTGGACAGGTCCACCGACTCCTGCTCCTCCAGCGTGCGCCAGCAGAAGTCGCCGTAGTCGTCGTCGCCGAACGCGGCGGCCAGCGAGGTGCGCAGGCCCAGCCGGCTGGTCGCGATGGCGAGGTTGGCGATGCCGCCGGGGCACGAGCCCATGCCCTCGGCCCAGATCTCGGTTCCGGCCGCGGGCATGGCGGGCAGACCGGTGAAGATGATGTCCAGAAAGACCGTGCCCGCCAGGAAGACGTCGAACTGCGGCCCCTCCGGGGTGCGCTCGGCGGCGAGAGGGTCGTACGCCTGATTAGACACGGGAATGAGTCCTCCCCGACACACATCGAGATGTGGCGAATCTTGCACGTTTACTCGCGCACTTCAAGTCCTTCCCTGGGAGTTTTTGGTCAAAGCTGCTTACTTCTGCGCGATTTTGACTGATACACTCGCGCCGTGCTTCCGCGCCTCAGGCATGCCGAGATCATGCGCCGGGTCCGACTTTCGGGTGCCACCAGCGTGAGCGATCTCGCCAGCCAGCTCGGCGTGAGCCCGTCCACCATCCGCAGGGACCTCGAGGTGCTCGACCGCGACGGCACGCTGCGGCGCGTCCGCGGCGGCGCCCTGCTCCTGGATGGCGGGCTCCTGGACGGCGGGCTCCTCGGCGGCGGGGTCAGCGTCGACGCCGACGCCGACCGGCCGTTCGCCGAGGTGGCCGCGGTCGACGAGCAGGACAAGGAGGCGGTCGCGGTCCGCGCCGCCGAGCTGGTCCGCGACGGCGACGTGGTCCTGCTCGACATCGGCACGACGACGATGCGGCTGGCCCGGCGGCTGCGCGGGCGCCGCGTCACCGTGGTCACCTCCAGCCTCGCCGTGCTCGACGCGCTGCGCTCCGACCCCGAGGTCGAGCTGCTGCTGCTCGGCGGCATGGTGCGCCGGCCGTACCACTCGCTGGTCGGGGTGCTGACCGAGGCGGCGCTGAGCCAGGTGGTCGCCGACCGGGTGTTCCTGGGCGCCAGCGGCGTGCGTCCGGACGGGCAGCTCGTGGACACCACGCTCGCCGAGGTGCCGCTGAAGCGCGCCATGATCGCGGCGGCGGGGCAGGTGGTGCTGCTCGTCGACCGGCACAAGTTCCCGGGCACCGGCGCGCTGCGCGTGTGCGGGCCCGACGACATCGACGTGATCGTCACCAATGAGGGCGCCGACGAGGCGACGCTGCGCAACTGCGCCGCCGCCGGGGCCGAGGTCCTGCTCACGTGAAAGGGTATCGATGAGACTGGCCGTTCTCGGGGGCGGCGGCTTCCGGGTCCCGCTCGTGTACGGCGCGCTGCTGCGCGAGACCGCGAAGCCGCGCGTGGAGCAGGTGGTTCTCCACGACGTGTCGCAGGACCGGCTGGAGGCCGTCCGGCACGTGCTGGATCAGCTCGCCGCCGGGCACGACGACCCGCCGGAGATCCTGACCACCACCGACCTGGACACCGCGCTGCGCGACTCCGCGTTCGTCTTCTCCGCCATCCGGGTCGGCGGCCTGGCCGGGCGCACCGCCGACGAGCGGGTCGCGCTCGATCTGGGCCTGCTCGGCCAGGAGACGACCGGCCCCGGCGGCATCTCCTACGGCCTGCGCACCATCCCGGTCGCGGTCCACGTGGCCGAGCGGGTGGCCGCGCTCGCGCCCAAGGCGTGGGTCATCAACTTCACCAACCCCGCCGGCATGATCACCGAGGCCATGCGCCACGTGCTCGGCGAGCGCGTCATCGGCATCTGCGACTCGCCGATCGGCCTGATCCGCCGGGCCGCCGTCGCGCTCGGGCTCGACCCGGCGCGCGTGTCGCCCGACTACGTGGGCCTCAACCATCTCGGCTGGCTGCGCGGCCTCACCTACCAGGGGCGCGACGTGCTGCCCGGCCTGCTGGCCGACGACGCGGCGCTGCGGCAGGTCGAGGAGGCGCGCATCTTCGGCGCCGACTGGGTGCGCACGCTGGGCGCGCTGCCCAACGAATACCTGTACTACTACTACTTCACCCGGGAGTCCGTGGCCGCGATCTCCGGGCAGAGCCGCGGGGAGTCGTTGCTGCGGCAGCAGGACGACTTCTACACCGCCGTGCGGGCGCGTCCGGAGGAGGCGCTGGCGGAGTGGGTCAGGGCGCGCAGGCTGCGCGACGAGTCGTACATGGCCGAGGCCCGCGAGCCCACCGCCGCGGGCGCGCGCGACGCCGCCGACCTGGAGGCCGGCGGCTACGAGGGCATCGCCCTGGCGCTCATGGCCGCCATCGCCCGCGGCGAGCCCACGTCCATGATCCTCAACGTGCGCAACGGCGCCGCGGTGCCCGGCCTGCCCGCGGACGCCGTCGTCGAGATCCCGTGCGCGGTGGACGGGGCGGGCGTCCGGCCGCTGGCCACCCGCCCCTTGCCCGGCCGCTTCCTCGGCCTCGTGCAGCAGGTGAAGGCGGTGGAGCAGGCCGCCATCGAGGCCGCCACGTCCGGCTCGGCCCGGCTGGCGGTCGAGGCGTTCGCGCTGCACCCGCTGGTCGACTCGGTCGTGACGGCCCGCAAGCTGCTCGACGGCTACCGGGCGCGCATCCCCGAGCTGGCCGCCGTCATCCCGGGCTCCTCCGAAGGGGCGGGCTAGCCCGCCCAGCTCGCCGGGTCGGCCTCGGCGTACGTGGTCGCGATCCGCAGGCTGTCGTGGTACACGGACAGGTCGGACTGGCCCTCGGGCGGCACCTACACCGTGACCGCCCGCTCCGCTGACCAGCCGCGCGCGAGCCGGGGGTGGCCGCCTCAGGCCGCCAGGGTGCCGGCCGCCTCGAAGAGCCGCAGCTCGCGCCCGGGGCGGCACACCAGCTGCAGCCCCACCGGCAGGCCGTCCACCGTGCCCGCGGGCACGGTGAGCGCGGGCAGGCCCAGCACGTTCCACGGGCTGGTCATGGCCAGCAGGGCAGGCCGTACGGCGATCTTCCGGCCGTCCACCACCGTCTCGCGCTCCAGGAGCGGCGGGGCGGTGATCGGCACGGTGGGCAGCGCCAGCACGTCGTGCCGCTCGAACAGCGCCGCCGCGGTCTCGGCGAGCCGGGACCGCGCGGCCACGGCCTCGACGTACCGCCAGCCGGGCACCTCGGCGGCCACGCGCAGGCGATCGAGCAGCTCGGGGTCGAACAGCTCGGGCGCCCGCGCCAGCCGGGCGGCGTGCACGGCCGCGGCCTCGCAGCTCTGGATCACCGTGTACGTCTCGTGCAGCTCCTCGCCCAGCCCCGCCCGCAGCCGCACCTCCTCCAGCTTCGAGCGGCCCAGGCGGGACTCCGCGCTCGCGCGCACCGCGTCCGCCACGCGCGGATCCCCGGTGAACAGCCCGGACGGATCGAGCCAGGCCACCCGCGCGGCGCCGGTGTCCTCGCGCAACTGGGCCGAGGCCAGGCAGCGGTAGGCGAGCAGGCAGTCCCGGGCGTCACCGGCCAGGATGCCGACGTGGTCGAAGCTCCGCGACAGGGGGAACACGCCTTCGGCGGGGATCGCCCCGTATCCGGGCTTGAACCCGGCGATCCCGCACAGGGCCGCCGGGATGCGGACGGATCCGCCCGTGTCGGTGCCGAGCGCGAGCGGCACCAGGCCCGCCGCCACGGCCGCCGCGCTGCCGCCGCTGGAGCCGCCCGACATGCGCGCCGGGTCCCAGGGGTTGCGGGAGGGGCCGTTGGCCGAGCGGTCGCCCGTGGGGCCGTACGCGAACTCGTGGGTGGTCGTCTTGCCCACGATGACGGCGCCCGCGCGGCGCAGCCGGGTCACGGACTCGGCGTCCGCGCCCGCCACGTGCCCGGCGAAATGCCGCGAACCCATCGTCGCGGGCAGCCCCGCCACCTCGATGAGGTCCTTCACACCCACCGGCACGCCGTGCAGCAGGCCCCGGTCGGTGCCCGCGGCCAGCTCGGCGTCCGCTCGCCGCGCCGCCGCCAGCGCCCCGTCGGCGTCCACGGTGACGAACGCGCCGAGCGCGGGGTCCCGTTCGGCGATGGCCGCGAGCGCCTGTTCGACGAGCCCGGCGGAGGTGGTCCGGCCTTCGCGCAGGTCCTGGGCGAGGGTCGTGATGGTACGGCCGGTGAAGGGGCCGGGGGAGAGCGGCATGGGATCCTTTCGAACGGTCGTCGGCTGACGGATCCCACCCAACACCACATACTTCGGACATTCCATGCCGGGTCACCTCACACAGGGCTAAGATCGGCGGATGCCTCAGGCCCCGTCGCGAGCGCGCCGCGGGTGGCGCTGGGCGCGGACGGCCCTCGCCGTCGTGGTGAACGCGTGCGCGCTGGCCGGCGTCGTACGGCTGACCGTCCCCGCGGTGGCGGGCACGGCCGGCGAGCCACCGGGGGTGCGGCGGCAGCTGGCGTTCCTGCGCGCGGCCCTGGGCGCGGGCGCGGGCGACGAGGCGCAGGCGCTGTTCCCCGAGGGGTACTTCTTCGCGCACGTCCTGTACGGCCTCAGCTGGGTGGAGCTCGGTCTGCGCGAGCCCGCGGGTGAACGGTCGCGGGCGCTGCGCGAGGCGCGCTGGGCGCTGGAACGGCTGGACTCGCCCTCCGGGCAGGCCCCGTTCAGCCCCGGCCTCACCCCTCCCTACGGCGTCTTCTACCGGGGATGGTCCAACTGGCTGCGCGGCGGGACGCTGAGCCTGCAACCTGCGGGGCGGCGCGACCCGGCCGAGGCGCGCCGGTTCGCCGAGGACTCCGCCGCGATCGGGGCGGCGTTCGACGCCGGCGCCTCGCCGTACCTGGCGGCGTACCCGGGCCAGGCCTGGCCGGTGGACTCGACCGTGGCGGTCGCGTCGCTGCGGCTGCACGACGCGCTGCTCCCGCCCCGGTTCGGCGGGACCGTCGAACGGTGGCTGCGGGAGGTCGGGCGGCGGCTCGACCCGCGTACGGGGCTGCTGCCGCACCGCGCCGACCCCGGCGGCGAGCCGGCCGAGGTGGCGAGGGGCAGCTCGCAGAGCATGATCCAGCGGTTCCTGGTGGACGTGGATCCGGCCTTCGCCGCCGAGCAGTACGCGCGCTTCCGCGACCTGTACGTCGTCACCCCGCTCGGGCTCGGGCCGGCCGTGCGCGAGTACCCGGAGGGCATGGACGGCCCGGCCGACGTGGACTCCGGGCCGCTCCCGCTCGGGGTGAGCCTGTCGGCGACCGTGGTCACCCTCGGCGCGGCCCAGGCACACGGCGACGCGCCGCTGGCCTCGGCGCTGGCCGCCTACGGGGAGCTGGCCGGGCTGCCCGTCGACACCCCCTGGACCAAGCGGTACGCCTTCGGGCTGCTGCCTATCGGGGACGCGTTCCTGGCCTGGGCGAAGACGGCCCGGCCGTGGGTGTCGCGGCCGCCGGTCCCGCCGCCCGCGACCGTCTCGTGGTGGTGGCGGACGCCGCTGCTGGTGCTGCTCGCCGCATCCGCCGCCGCCCCCTGGCTCCCGGCCCTGCGCCGCCGCCTCCGTTCCCGGCGCCCGTGACCTCGCCGCCCCGTTCGTGGCTCAGGTTCCTGAGGGTTCCTGAGGTGACGAAGGACCGTGGCCCGGGCGGTGGTCCACCGCCCGGGCCACGGGTCCCTGGGAGGCCGGGCCTGGTGGTGGCTCGGCGGATGGTGTCGCGGCCGGTGAGCCGCGTCGGTGTACCGCGCCCGGCGGTGGGTGTGCCGGGTGTGGTGGGCGCCGCGCGCTCCGCGGGTGGGCGGCGTGCGCGACGGGCGCCTGCCCCGCACGGCGAGGGGATGGGCCGTGCACGGGCTGAGCTGAGCGGGCCGGGCCGGGATGGCCGGGCTGAGCAGGCTGGGCTGGGCCGGGATGACCGGGCCGGGTCAGCGGGCCGGGTCAGCGGGCGGTGCCGAGGCTGGCCGAGAGGCGGTGGGCCAGGCGGTCGAGCGAGAGGTTGATCAGGATGAAGATGGCCGCGATGAGGATCGCCGCGGGGATGGTGTTCTTGAAGTTGGCGGCGATGCCGTTCAACCCCCGGTTCACCAGCTCGTCGTAGCCCACGATGAGCCCCAGCGCCGAGTCCTTCAGCAGCACCACGAACTGGCTGACGATGGCCGGCATCATGACCCGGAACGCCTGCGGCAGCAGGACGAGCCGCATCACCTGCCCCTTGCGCATGCCTACCGCGTACGCCGCCTCGGACTGCCCCCGAGGCAGGCTCTGCACCCCGGCCCGGATGACCTCCGCGATCACCGAGCCGTTGTAGAGCGTGAGCCCGAAGACGACGGCGGCGAAGGCCGAGATGTTCACGCCGATGAGCATGTACGCGCCGAAGAAGGCGAAGAAGATCAGCAGCAGCAGCGGGACGGATCTGAAGAACTCCACCACCGCGGCCGCGGGCACCCTGATCCACCGGTGGTCGGACATGCGGGCGGTGGCGAAGACGAGGCCGAACAGGCCCGCCAGCACCACCCCCGCCACCGCCGCGCCGATGGTCCCGGCCAGCCCCGGCAGGATGAACGTGGTCCAGACGTCCCCGCGCAGCAGTGGCGTCCACTTGTCGGCCGCCCACTCGCCCTTGGCGTCGAAGCGCGCGTAGACCACGTACGCCAGCGCCAGCAGCACGAGCGCGACGACCCCCGCCAGCAGCCGGTTGCGCCGGATCCCGCGCGGGCCGGGCACCTCGTACAGGTTCGCGTAGCTCATCGCGCCACCGCCATCCGCCGCGACAGCCAGCCGAACAGCAGCCCCATCGGCAGGCACAGCAGCACGAACCCGGCGGCGAAGCCGAGGAAGATCTCAAGGACCTGGTCGCCGTACGTCTCGATCATCTCCCGCATCCGCACGGACGCCTCGCCCACGCCGACGACGAGTGCGATCGTGGTGTTCTTGGTCAGCGCGATCATGATGCTGCCCAGCGGCGCCACCACGGCGCGGAACGCCTGCGGCAGCGTGATCAGCCCTAGCGTCTTGGTGAAGCCCAGCCCGAGCGACCGGGCCGCCTCCGCCTGCCCGACCGGCACGGTGTTGAGCCCCGAGCGCAGGGCCTCACAGACGAACGCCGAGGTGTAGGCGGTCAGCCCGACGACGGCGAGCCAGAAGTTGTTGGTCGCGATGTCGTCCGACAGCTCGACACCGAGCTGGGCCCCGATGCCGAGGCCGGTGAACATCAGCACCAGGGTGAGCGGCGTGTTGCGCATCATGGTCACGTAGACGTTGGCGGCGCCCCGCAGGGAGGTCAGCGGGGACACCCGCATGGCGGTCAGCAGCGTCCCCAGCACGATGGAGCCGAGCGCGCTGACCGCCGTGAGGCGAATCGTCATCCAGAACGCGGCGAAGATCGTGTCGCGTTCGAACAGCAGCGCTTCCATGGATCAGTAGCGCTCCAGCTGCGGGGCCTGCGGGAGGGCGAAGCCCGAGGCGCCGACGCTGACCTGCAGCGCCTTCGTCCAGCTGCCGTCGGAGAACATCTTCTCCAGCGCGTCGTTGACCGCCTTGCGCCCGGCCGTGTCGTCCTTCTTCAGGCCGATGCCGTACTTCTCGGTGCTGAACGACTTGCCGACCACCTTGAGCTTGCCCTGGTGCTGGGCGGCGTAGCCGGCGAGGATGACGTTGTCGGTGGTGAGCGCGTCGAGCTGGCCGCCGAGGACGCGGTCCACGCACGCCGAGTACGTCCGCTCCTCCTGCAGCTGCACCTCCTTGGCGTACTCCGTCTTGACCTTCTGCGCCGGGGTCGAGCCGGCGACCGAGCAGAGCTTCTTGCCGTTCAGCGCCTCAGGCCCGGTCAGCTTCGTGTCGTCGGCCCTGACCAGCAGGTCCTGCCCGGCCACGAAGTACGGCCCGGCGAAGGACACCTTCTGCTTCCTGGCGTCGGTGATCGAGTACGTGGCGATCACCATGTCCACCTGGCCCTGCTCGATGAACGCCTCGCGGTTGGCCGACACGGTCTCCTTGAAGGTGATGTCCTTGGCCTCCACACCGAGCTGCTTGGCCACGTACTTGCCGACCTCGATGTCGAAGCCGGCGAAGCTGCCGTCAGGCGTGCGCAACCCCAGCCCCGGCTGGTCGGCCTTCACACCGATGACCAGCTTCTTGTCGTTCTTGGCCTTGTCCACAAGGGAGGCGTTGCTGGCCTCGGCGCTGCCGCAGGCCGTGGCGCCGGCAGCGAGCGCGATCACGGCGAACGTCGCATAAAGGGATCTGCCGAACATGACGGCTCCTTAGTGAGTGAGAATCTTGGCAAGGAAGGACTGGGCGCGCTCGCTGTTCGGGGCTCCGAAGAACGCGTCGGGGGTGTTCTGCTCGACGATCTCGCCCTCGGCCATGAAGACGACCCGGTCGGCCGCGCGCCGGGCGAAGCCCATCTCGTGGGTGACGACCACCATGGTCATGCCCTCGCGGGCCAGCGAGGTCATGACATCGAGCACCTCGTTGACCATCTCGGGGTCGAGCGCCGAGGTGGGCTCGTCGAAGAGGATCGCCTTGGGGTCCATGGCCAGGGCGCGGGCGATGGCCACCCGCTGCTGCTGCCCGCCGGAGAGCTGGGCGGGGAACTTGGCGGCCTGGCCGCCGATGCCGACCCGGTCGAGCAGTTCCTGGGCCTTGCGCACGGCCTCCGCCTTCGGCCGCTTCAGCACGTGGACCTGCCCGAGGACGACGTTGTCCAGGACGGTCTTGTGCGCGAAGAGGTTGAAGGACTGGAACACCATGCCCACCTCGGCGCGAAGTTTGGCCAGCGCCTTGCCCTCAGCGGGCAGCGGCGTCCCATCCAGGGTGATCGTGCCGGAGTCGATGGTCTCCAAGCGGTTGATCGCCCGGCACAGGGTCGACTTCCCGGCGCCGGACGGGCCGATGATCACGACGACCTCGCCCTGTCTGACGTTCAGGTTGACGTCCCTGAGCACATGATGGTCGCCGTAGCGCTTGTTGACCTGGTCCAGGACGATCAGGTCGGCCTCGGTCATGCGTCACGCTCCTTGTCTCGGTCAGCGATGGCGTAACCGTAGGAGTCGTATGTGTCACCGAAAGGCTTGTGCGCGTTCTGCTCAGTGATTGGCTGATCTGAATTCGATCAGGGCCGGTGGTCGCCTGGCCTGGAGGAGTCGGACGTCGCGCCGGAGACGCCGATGGTGTCCTTGTAGGCGCGGTCCCACTGCCCGTCGCGCAGCCAGCGGGCGATCAGCCCGTTGAGGTAGTCGCGGAAGGCGATGTCGTCCTTGCGCACGCCCATCCCGTACGGCTCGCGCCCGAACGGCTTGAGCACCAGCCGGAACTGGTCCGGATGCTGGTCGAGCAGGCCGAGCAGGATCGTGTCGTCGGTGCTGATCGCGTCGACGCGCCCGTTCGTGAGCGCGGGCACGCAGATGCTGTAGGCGTCGACGATCTCCAGGGTGGCCCGGGGCACCAGGGAACGCAGCCGCTCGACGGACGTCGAGCCCGTGGCGGTGCACACGGTCTTGCCGTTGAGGTCCGGCACGCCGTTGATGGTGGTGTCGGCGGCCCTGACGAGCAGGTCCTGCCCGGCGTAGTAGTACGGGTCGGTGAAGGCGACGAGCTTCGCGCGGACCGGGGTGATCGAGTACGTGGCGATGACGAGGTCCACCACGTTCTGGGAGATGAAGTTCTCGCGCTCGCGCGAGACGGTCTCGACGAAGCGGATGTTGCGCTCGCTGCCGGTGAGGTCCTTCGCGATGAGCCTGGCGATCTCCGCGTCGAAGCCGGTGATCCGCCCGCTGGTGGGATCCTTGAAGCCGAACATCGGCTGGTCGAACTTGGTGCCCACGACCAGGATGCCCCGATCCCTGATCCGCGCCATCGTGGAGCCCTCGGGGAAGGGGTTGCCGCCGCCGCACCCGGCGGCGGCCAGGCAGAACAGGACCGCGAGCAGCCCCCTGAGCGTTCTCATCGCACTCGGTACCGGTGCTGGGGACGCCCGGTCGGCCCGTACTTCGGCCGCCCTTCGAGCAGCCCGCGATCGGCCAGATGCTCCAGGTAGCGGCGGGCGGTGGCGCGGCTGACGCCGATCATCCCGGCCAGCTCGTTCGCCGACACGTCCTCCGGGACGGCGGCCAGCGCGTCCAGCACGGCCTGCTCGGTCGCCGCCGAGATGGACTTCGGCCGGGCGCCCTGGTCGAGGTGGAGCGTGCGGAAGATGCGGTCGATCTCCTGCTGCTCGGCGAACCGGTCGCCCGACTCCAGCTGCTCGGCCGTGGCCGCGTAGCGCAGCAGCGTCTGCTCCAACGTGCCCGCCCTCGTCGGCTTGACCAGGTAGTAGAGGGCGCCGCGCTGCATGGCCGCGCGTACCGTGGCCGACTCCTTGCGGCCCGAGATCACGATGATGTCGATGGGCGGCTGCTCGGGCCGGCGCAGCCGGTGCGCGACCTCCAGCCCCGGCAGGTCCGGCAGGTGCAGGTCGAGCAGCACGAGCCGGGGCGCGAAGCGGCCGGCGGCGGCCAGCGCGGCCTGCCCGGTGTGCGCGATCCCGACCACTCTGAACCCGAGTACTCTGTTCACCTGCGCGTGCAGGGCCGCCGTGACGACCGGGTCGTCGTCCACGATGAGAACGGTGATGTCCCGTGACTCAGGCACCGCCACTCCTCGTCCAGGTGCAGGTCTTACAAATTAGAGTGAGCTTAGGCGGCTTTTGTTACAAAAGCTCAAGTTTTGCGCGTTCTGCTCACCGTGATCCGCCGCAGATGCCCTCTTCCTCTTACTCTGTAGCCCAACCGACAGGGGGAGAGGACGGACGCCGGTGAGATGGGTGCTCGCGGTGACTGCCCTGTGGACGCTGCTCGGCCTGTTGCCCCTGGCGCTGCTGACCTCCTCCAGTATCTCCCTGTCCGAGGACACCGTGCGCGACGAGGTCGACGACCGGGTCAGGATCACCGCCTCGGTGAGCCGGGTCGTGGTGGAGCAGCAGATGGGCTCGCTGGAGCAGCTCGTCACCGCGTTCGCGCAGCGGCCCGCGGTGCGCGACACGGTGGGGCACGCCACACCCGCGGCCATGCGCGACCACCTCGGCGAGCTCAAGCAGCTGCGCGACGGCATCAGCGGGCTGATCCTGGTCTCCTCGGACGGGCGGATGCTCGGCGCGGAGCCGAAGACCGTGCTGCCCCAGGACATCGCCGCCGCCGACTGGTACCGCGCCGTGCGCGACCGGCGGGCGGCCCACATCTCCCAGGCGTACACGCCCACGATGGTCGACGTGTCCAGGGCCGTCGCGGTGGCCGCGCCGGTGCTGAGCGCCGACGGCAGGCGCATGCTCGGCATCCTCGCCGTCGTCTACAGCCTGGACGCCATCCAGGAGTTCGCCAAGGAGGCCGCCGAGGCGCAGGACATCCGGCTGCTGATCACCGACCGGGCCGGCGTGCTCGTCGCCGACCCCGGCAGGAAGCTGCTCGCGCTCACCTCGCTGCGTGAGGACCCGCGGGTGGACGCCGCGCTCGCCGGGCGCACCTGGAACGGCCCGTTCCAGGGCATCGACGGCACCGTGCTGTCGGCCTCCGAGCCGATCCCGGGCATCGGCTGGACGGTCACCGCCGAGGTGTCCGCCTCCGAGGCGCTGGCCTCGGCTGAGCGGCTCAGGACGAACGTCATGACCGTCGCGGCCCTGCTGGCGCTGCTCATCCTCATCGGCCTGGGCCTGCAGATCCACTCCACGCGCGGCCGCCGTCGCGCGCAGGCCACGCTGGCCAGGTACGCGGCCGAGCTGGCCGCGGCCAGGGACGAGGCGGTCAGCGCCTCCAGCGCGAAGTCCGAGTTCCTGGCCAAGATCAGCCATGAGATCCGCACCCCGATCAACGGCGTGCTCGGCATGAACTCCCTGCTCATGGGCACCCGCCTGGACGACGAGCAGCGCCACTACGCGAGCACGGCCCAGGAGTCGGCCCAGAACGTGCTGCGCCTGCTCGACGACTTCCTCGACCTGTCCAGGATCGAGGCGGGCCACCTCCAGGTCGACGCGGTGCCGTTCGACCTGCCCCGGCTGTGCGACGAGGTCGTCGCGCCGTTCGCGCCGCACGCGTACGAGCAGGGGCTCTGGCTCACCCTGCGGCTCGACGACGGCGTGCCCCGCCAGGTGGCGGGCGATCCGGCGCGGCTGCGCCAGATCCTCACGAACCTGGTGGGCAACGCGCTGAAGTTCACCGTCCAGGGCGGGGTCGACCTGCACGTCGCCCTGGAGGAGGGCGAGCCCGGCGACGCGCGGGCGGTGCTCAGGTTCGCGGTCGCCGACACCGGGATCGGGGTGGGGCCCGACGACCGGGAGCGGGTGTTCGGCGTCTTCCGGCAGGTCGACTCGCCGATCACGCGCAGGACCGGCGGCAGCGGCCTGGGGCTGGCCATCGGCCGGCAGCTCACCGAGCTCATGGGCGGGGAGATCGGGCTCGACAGCGTGGAGGGCGTGGGCAGCCGGTTCTGGGTGCGGCTGCCGGTGGACGTGCTCACCTGGTCGGAGCCGTCGGTCGAGGCCCTGCAGGGCAGGCGCGCGCTCGTCGCCGACCCGCGGCCCGAGGACCGCGCGCTGGCCGCGCGGTTCCTGGCGGGCGCGGGGCTCGACGTGGCGGAGACCGGCGACTCCGCCCTGGAGCTGCTGCGGGCCGCCGCGACGGGCGGGCGGCCGTACGACCTCGCGGTCGTCGCCCTCGACCTCGGCACCGAGGCCGAGTCGACCGCCCAGGTGATCCTCACGGACCCGCTGCTCCAGGCCACCAGCGTGGTCATGGTCGTCACGCCCGGCCGGGCGGGCTTCGCCTGGCCCGGCGCCGTGGGGGAGCGGGCCGTGCAGTCGATCACCCGGCCGCTGAGCCGCCGCCGCCTGCTGGCCGCCGTGGAGAACGCCCTGGTCACCGCCGAGTGCCCCGGCGAGCCGCGCGAAGGCGTGGAGCTCGCGGGCCGGGACGGCGGCGCGCGGATCCTGGTGGCGGAGGACGACGAGGTCAGCCGCCAGGTGGCGATGCTCGTGCTGCGTCAGGCGGGGCACGAGGTCGAGGTGGTCGACGACGGGGAGCAGGCCGTGCGCGCCGTGCTGACCGGGGGCTACGACCTGGTGTTCATGGACTGCCAGCTGCCCGTGCTCGACGGCCTGGCCGCGACCGAGGAGATCCGGCGGCGCGAGGACGCGCACACCCCGATCATCGCGATGACCGCGGCGGCGATGCCCGACGACCGGATCCGCTGCCTGGCGGCCGGGATGGACGACCACCTGGCCAAGCCCGTGGACTGGCCGCGCGTGCTCGCCAGCATCCCGGAGTGGGCCGCGTACTCCGGGCTCCCGCCCGAGCTGGCGGGCCTGTCGCCGGAGGCGCTCGCCGACGTGGCGGAGGCGTACCTGGCCACCGCGGCGCGGACGTTCGAGGAGCTGCGGCAGGCGGCGCAGGCCGGCGACGCGCCGGAGGTGGCCGCGCTCGCGCACCGGCTCAAGGGCAGCTGCGCGACGGTCGGGGCGGTCCGCGAGGCCGAGCTGTGCCGGCGCGTCGAGGACCGGGCGCGTACGGGCGCCGTCGATCGCGAGCCGCTCGACGAGCTGGGCGAACTTCTCAAAGTCACGCCGGCGTGGATGAACATTCCGTAGCCGCCTGTTAACACCTGTGATATTTGTCGACGTTAGTGTCGCACTGTTACTAATCGTGTTTGTTTGTAGTGATAGGAGGGGCGATGGCTGATTTGTCTGGTGAACCCAGTCCAACGACCACCCCTGGCCCGACGGCCGGCCCGACGTCCTCCCCGACGCCGACCTCTTCCCCGACGCCGACGTCCTCCCCGACCCCCACCCCCACGGGCTCACCGACCCCGACGGGCTCGCCGACCCCGACGCCCACCGGCTCGCCGACGCCGACCCCCACGCCGACCCCGACGCCGTCAGGGACGCCCACGCCCACGCCGACGCCCACGCCGACTCCGACGCCCACGCCGACGCCGACTCCGACGCCCACCCCGACCCCGTCGGGCACGCCCACCCCCACTCCCCCGCCCACCTGGTTCCCCACGCCGACGCCCACCTGGTCGGTCACCCCTCCGGAGCCGTACCCCACCCCCACGCCCACCCCCACCCCGCCCCGGCCCCCGAACGCCCCCGGCGACGGGTTGAAGATCGAGTGGAGCTCGATCCGCCGCCTGGCCACGCTCTTCGACAAGACCGGCGACGACGTCGTGGCGCTCTACGGCGGCTGCACCTCGCTGGCCGGCACCTCCGACCTGGTCGGCGGCGACGAGGACGGGCGCGCGTTCGCCGAGTGGTACAACGACGGCTACGACTCGCTCACCGACGCGTTGAGCCGCATCGCCGAGCGGAACTTCAGCGCGGCGGGCGACTTCCGCGACTTCGAGAAGTTCTGGGACTTCCTGGAGCAGGAGCTCATCGCCACGCTCCCCAAGATCCCCGACCTCCCCGAGCCGCCGATCCCGCAGGCTCCGCCGCGCAAGGAAGGCGCCTGATGTTCGACCCCTTCCAGGCACTGGCCTGGTTCGCCGGCGTGTACGTGCCCGTGGCCGACGTGAGCAACCTGCGGGAACGTGCCAAGGCGCTGCGCGCGCTGGCCACGTCCATCGGGAAGGTCGCCCACGAGACCGGCGTCGGCGTCGCCGAGTCGCGCAAGGCGAACGACAGCCGCTCCGTCGACCGCTTCGCCGACGTGTGGCCGAAGGAGCTCGCCCCCCGCTACACCGCGCTCCAGGAGGAGCTGCTGGACCTGGCGGCGGGCTGCGAGGAGTACGCCGACGCCGTGGAGGAGCACCGCGAGCAGCTGCGGATCATCGGCACGTACCTCGCCGCCATGGCCTTCACGATGATGTTCGGCTTCGTCTACCCGGCGGCCAGGGTCGCGGCCGAGCGGGCGTTCAAGTGGCTGGTGGCCAGGGCCAAGCTGGAGCGCACGATCTTCCAGAAGATCACCAAGATGATCCTGGAGATGCGGATGGGCAAGCGCCGCGTCGGCAACTACGTCGTCCGCGAGGGGCTCGACGCGCTGGCCGACTCCGTCCTTTGGACCGTGCTCAAGACCGGCGTGCACGCGGGCAGCTCGGCGGCCACGGGGCAGCCGATGGGCAACCTCGGGGAGTACGCCGCCAAGCACTTCGCCGCCGAGATGGCCTACAACGGCGGCATCAAGGCGCTGAACGACGTGCGCAGGTTCTTCCCCGCCACGAAGGTCACCGACACGCTGCTGGGCTCGGGCCCGACGGGCAAGTTCGTCCGCCGCACGATCTCGGCCGCCACCATCTACCCCCTGGTCGCCGGCGGCTCGATGACGACGCAGGGCGCCCTGCGCTCGGCGCTGGCGCACGCGCCCAGGGCCTTCATCTTCAAGCGTTGAGATCTTCGAGCGTTGAGCAAGTGAGGAACACGATGACGACACCCCCTACCGGAGACCCGGAGCTCGACCGCGCGCTGGCCGAGATGGCCGCGCGGACGGCCCAGTTCGAGGAGGTGAGCCGGCTGCTGGAGGAGACCCGGGGGCGCGGGGAGAGCGCCGGCGGGCAGGTCGTCGTCGAGCTCAAGCCCACCGGCTCGCTGGCCGCACTGCGCATCGACCCGCGGGCGATGCGGCTGGGCTCGCAGGCGCTGACGGACGCCATCGTGGAGGCCTTCCGGCAGGCGGAGGAGGACGTGACCGGCCAGTCGTTCGACCTTGCCAAGACCGTCTTCGACGCCTGACCGCCGCGCGGTTGGCGCGATATGGGGTGAATGGCAAGCTTGGTGCCGTGCGTGTGATGTTGCTCGGCCCGTTCGAGGTGCGTGACGGGGAGGGGCGCCGGGTCGAGATCTCCGGCGCCAGGTTGTGCGCGCTGGTGGCCAGGCTCGCGCTGGAGCCGGGCCGGGTCGTGTCGTTCGAGGTGCTCACCGCCGCCATCTGGGGCGAGCGCCCGCCGGCCGGCAGCGCCAACGCCCTGCAGTCGCTGGTCTCCCGCACCCGGCGGCTGGTCGGCCACGCCGCGATCGAGTCGCATCCGGCCGGCTACCGGCTCGCGATCGACGCCGACGACGTGGACGTCTCCCGGTTCGAGCGGCTGGCCGGCGCGGGGAGCCTCGCCGCGCTGCGCCAGGCCGAGGGGCTGTGGCGGGGGCCGGCGCTGGCGGACCTGGCCGGGCTGCCGTTCGCGGACAACGCCGCCGTACGGCTGGACGAGCTGCGCCTGTCCGCCGCCGAGGACCGGCTGGAGCTGGAGCTGGGCGCGGGCAACGACGTGCTGGCGGAGCTGGGCCCGCTGGCGGCCGCGCACCCGCTGCGCGAACGCCTGCAGGGCCTGCTCATGCGGGCCCTGTACGCGGCCGGCCGCCAGGCCGACGCGCTCGACGCCTACGAGCGGACCCGGCGGACGCTGTCGGAAGAGCTGGGCGTCGACCCGTCCGCCGGGCTGGCCGAGCTGCACCTGTCGATACTCCGCCACGACCCGCAGCACCAGGACCGCCGCCGCGCCCGCAGGTCGAACCTGCGCGCCCAGGTGACCAGCTTCGTCGGCCGCGAGCAGGAGCTGGCCCAGCTCGCCAAGGCGCTGGAGACCGGCCGGCTCGTCACCGTCGTCGGCCCCGGGGGCGCGGGCAAGACCAGGCTCGCCGTCGAGGTCGCGCAGCGCTCGGCCGACCTGGCGCCCGACGGCGTCTGGCTGGCCGAGCTGGCACCCGTCACCGACCCCCACGACGTCGCCAACGCGGTGCTCACGGCGGTCGGCGGCAGGGACGGCGCCTGGTCCGAGGCCGGGGAGGGCGGCGCCGCCGAGCGGCTGGCGGAGGTCTTCGCCCAGCAGAGCGCGCTGCTCCTGCTCGACAACTGCGAGCACGTCGTGTCGGCCGTCGCCGAGCTGGTGGACCGGCTGCTGGGCGCCTGCCCCGACCTGCGCGTCCTCGCCACCAGCCGGGAGTCGCTGGCCGTGGCGGGCGAGAGCCTCTACCCCATCCCGCCTCTGGAGTGGCCCGCCGGTGCGGCCGAGGACGCCCGCGGCTACTCCGCGGTCCGCCTCTTCGCCGAACGAGCCGTCTCGGTACGCCCCGACTTCACCCTGGACGAGACCACCGCCGGGGCGGTCGTCGAGATCTGCCGGCGGCTCGACGGCATGCCGCTGGCCATCGAGCTGGCCGCGGCCAGGATGCGCGCGCTGAGCGTGGAGCAGATCGCGGCCAAGCTCGACGACCGCTTCCGCCTGCTCAGCAGCGGCAGCCGGACGGCCCTGCCCCGGCACCGCACCCTGCAGGCGGTGGTCGACTGGAGCTGGGACCCGCTGCCGGGGGAGGAGCGGGAGCTGGCCATGACGCTGGCGGCGTTCCCCGGCGGGGCCACGCTGGAGGCGCTGGAGGCGGTCAGCGGGCTCGACCCGCTCGACGCGCTCACGGCGCTGGTGGACAAGTCCCTGGTCGAGCTGTCCGGCGGGCGCTACCGCATGCAGGAGACGGTCAGGTCGTACGGGATGGCCAGGCTGGCGGAGTCCGGGCAGGACGCGGCCGTGCGGGACGGGCACGTGCGCTATTTCCTGCGGCTCGCCGAGGCGGCCGACCCCGAGCTGCGCGGCGCCGGCCAGCTCGACTGGCTGGCCAGGCTGCGGGCCGAGCAGGACAACCTCCTGGCCGCACTGCGGTTCGCGGCCAACGCGGGGGACGCCGAACTGGGCGTGCGGCTGCTGGCCGCCCTCTGGTGGTTCTGGTTCCTGCAGGGCATGCGGGTCGAGAGCGTGCACTGGACGCGTGGCGTGCTCGACCTGCCGGGCGAGGTGCCGGAGCGGCTCCGGCCCGTACGGCTGGCGTTCCAGGGGCTCGTCCGCCAGCAGCTCGGCGACCCGGTGGCGGCCCAGCGGGCGGTCCAGGAGGCGCTGGACCTCGGCGACCGGCTGGGCGGCCCCGCCGGCGTGCCGCTGCTCTGCGCGCCGATGGTGCTGGGAGACCTGGTGCTGGCCGCACGGGCCGCCGAACGGTCGCTGCCGGGCCTCACCGGATGGGAACGGGCGTTCGCGCTGATGACGCTGTCCATGGCGGCCGAGAGCAAGGGGGACGTCAGCGGGGCGTTCACCCTCGCCGACGAGACGCGGCGGGAGATGGAGGCCCTCGGCGAGCGGTGGGGGCTGTCCTCCGCGCTGCGCGTGCTGGCCGAGCACCACGACCGCGAGGGTGATCTCACCGCCGGGATCGAGGCCAGGTCGCGGGCGCTGCGCCTGGCCGGTGAGCTGGGTGTCGTGGAGGACCAGGCCGCCATCCTGGCCAAGATCGCGATCTCGTACGCGCGGTCGGGCGAGCACGACCGGGCCCGGTCGTACATGGACGCGTGCTGGGACTGCGTGCAGCGGTTGCGGCGGCCGGAGGGCGTCGAGTACGTCCGGCTGTCGCACGTCGAGGTGCTGCTCCGGAGCGGCGCCCTGGAGGAGGCGCGGCGCGAGCTGCCGGCGCTCGAAGATCCGTCCTGCCCTCCCGAGGTGCGGGCCTGGGCCGCCTGCTTCCGCGCGATGGCCGCGCTGCTCGACGGCGACCGGCCGGGCGCGGGGCCGCCGCTGGACGCGGCGATGGAGCTGGGGGACCTGCCGATCCTGGCCGCCGCCGCGCACGTGCGGGCGGCCGCGCTGGCCGACGACGAGCCGGCGCGGGCGGCGTACCTGCTGGGGGCGGCGACCGCGCTGCTCGGGACGGAGGACCGCAGCGGGTTCGGCGACCTGCTGCGGCCCGCGGAGCGGGCGCGGGCGGCGCTGGGGGACGAGGGGTTCGCCGCGGCGTACGAGAGCGGCGCCGCGCTCACCCGCGACGCCGCGATCAGCGCCGTCCGGCCGGTGTAGCGGCCTTCGCGGGCGGTCAGCAGGAGCAGTCACAGCAGTCCAGATGCCGCAGGAAACAGCGGTCCTCGCAGGCCCGGCCCGCCTTTCTGCTCCACAATACGACCTCGCAGGATTCGTTGATGATCGAGGGAATCGTACGAGTTTTGGATCCGCAATGCCCGGCGGCACAGGCGAACCAGGCATTTCCGTGCGGTCCGCACCTGATTCGAGGCGGTACATTGTGCCGACCGGGCCGGAGGCGTCCCCGTTCGCCTCCGGCCTGGTCTTTTACGGTTTCCCGCCATCGAAGTCGGCGGCCCGCCCCCATACCCGCCGGGCCCGGCGCTGCCTAGCGTGGGGCGGCGTGATCAGTCTGAAGAGTTTGAGCAAGCGGTACGGCGACCGCCCGGCGGTCGACGACCTGACACTGGAGCTGAAACCGGGCACGGTGACCGGTTTCCTCGGCCCCAACGGGGCGGGCAAGTCGACCACGATGCGCCTGATCCTCGGCCTCGACCGGCCCACCTCCGGCACCGCGCTGATCGGCGGCGTGCCGTACCACCGGATCAGGGACCCGCTGCGCACGGTCGGCGCGCTCCTCGACGCCCGCGCGCTGCACCCGGGGCGCAGCTGCCACGCGCACCTGGTGGCGCTGGCCCGTGCCAACGGCATCCCCCGGCGGCGGGTGGGCGAGGTGCTGGAGACGGTCGGCATGGCCGCGGCGGCACGCAAGCGAGCCGGGGCGCTGTCGCTGGGCATGAGCCAGCGGCTCGGCATCGCGGCGGCACTGCTGGGGGATCCGGAGGTGCTGATGTTCGACGAACCGGTCAACGGGCTCGACCCGGACGGGGTGCGCTGGGTACGCGGGCTCATGCGCTCGCTGGCCGGGGAGGGCCGGACGGTGTTCGTCTCCAGCCACCTCATGACCGAGATGCAGCTCACCGCCGACCACCTCGTCGTGATCGGCAAGGGCCGGCTCATCGCGGACGCGCCGCTGTCCGACGTCATCGCGGGCAGCTCCCTGACGGCCGTGCTCGTCCGCACCCCGCACGCCGGCGATCTCGCGGTACGGCTGCGCGCCGCCGGGATCGCGGTGGACCGGCACGGCGAGAACGAGCTGGAGGCCACCGGCGCCACCCTCGAAACGGTCGGCGACCTGGCGTACGAGGCCGGGATCAGGCTGCACGGGCTGCGCGCCCGGGAGGCCTCGCTCGAACAGGCATACCAGGAGCTGACGGCGGGAAGCGTCGAGTACGGGGTGGGATCATGAGGACGTTGTGGCAGGCGATGGGGGCCGAGTGGGCGAAGCTGTGGTCGGTCAGGTCCACGTGGTGGTGCCTGGCCGGCGCCGCGGCGCTCATGGTGGTGACGGCGCTCACGCTGGGCGGCGCGAGCGCCACCGACGCCCTGCGTGAGGGGCGGACCGGCGTGCGGGTGACGGCGAGCGAGCCGGTGGTGTCGGCGACGTCGTTCGTCCAGTTCGCGCTGGTGGCGCTGGCGATGCTGGCGATCACCTCGGAATACTCGTCCGGGAGCATCCGGGCCACGTTGCAGGCCACGCCCGTCCGAGGGGTGGTGCTGGCGGCGAAAGCGCTGGTGGTGGCGCCGGTGATGGCCGTGACGGGCGTGCTGTCGGGGGCGGTGGCGACGGCGGTCGTCCAGGGGGTGCTGTCCGGCGACCTGTTCGGCGGGCTCGTCGTGTCGCCGATCGGCGAGGTCGTGCCGGACCTGCTCGGGGTCGGGGCGTTCTTCGCGCTGGTGTCGGTGATGACGCTCGGCGTCGGCGCGGCGATGCGCAGCGCGGCGGGCACGCTGACCGTGGTGTTCATGCTGCTCATGGGGCTGCCGTTGATGTTGTTGATGACGGGGAGCCAGGTGGCGCTGGACGCCTCGCTGCGGATGCCGACGTTCGCGGGGCTGGCGTTCATGGGGAGCGCGGACAACCTGGCCGGCGGGCCGATGCCGTACCCGGCGGGGGAGGGGCTGGCCTGGCTCCTCGCCTGGACGGCGGCGGCCCTGGCGGCGGGCCACGCGGTGCTGCGCCGCCGTGACGCCTAGCGCGGCGCGCATGGTCCGGGGGCGCATGGTCCGGGGGCGCATGGTCCGGGGGCGCGTGATCCGGGGGCGCGTGATTCGGGGGCTGGGCCTAGAATTCACGCCCGTGTCAGGCAGCAGGGCGGCGCGGGTGCTGGCCGGGGTCGTTCTCGGGATGGTCCTCGGCCTCGTCGAGCTGGCCTTCCTGTGCGTGGCGGGGCCCGCGTGCCTGGTCCCCGCCGCCCGGCCGGCCGCCGTACGGGGGCTGGACAGGCTCATGGCGCTGGAGCGGGCCAGGCTGTCCAGCTGGCTCGGGCACGAGGTGACGCGGCGGGACGGCGGGTTCGGGTTCCTCGCCGCGCGCGCCGTCCTGGGGGTCCTGGGCGGGTACCTGTGCGCGGCGGGCCTGTTCCTCAGCGGGCTCCTGCTGGCCGGCGGCCTGTGGGAGCTCGCATGGGGGCCGGCCCACCCGGTGCCGGTGAAGCTGCCCGGCGTCAGGATCGTCACCAGCAGCGGCGTGCTCGGCCTGACCGGCGGCGCCGCGCTGCTCGTCCTGGTCGCCCTCGCGGCCCTGGCCGTCGGATCGCTCGAACGGCGGCTGGCCGACCACTTCCTCGGCCCCGGCAGCCACGAGCTGATGCGCCGCCGGATCGCCGAGCTGACCGCCACCCGCTCCGGGATCGTCCGGGCCGTGGACGACGAGCGGCGCAGGATCGAACGCGACCTCCACGACGGCGTCCAGCAGCGCGGCGTCGCGCTCGCCATGCTGCTGGGCCGCGCCCGGCACAGCGCCGACGGGGGGAGGACCGCCGAACTGGTCGCCCAGGCTTACACCGAGTCGCGCCAGCTCCTCGACGAGCTGCGCAGCGTGGCCTGGCGCATCTACCCGACCGCGCTGGACGAGCTGGGGCTGCGCGCCGCGCTGGCGGGCGTCGCCGAGCGGTCGAGCGTGCCGGTGACCGTGCACGACGGGCTGGCCGGGCGGCCGGTGTCGGAGGTGGAGACCGCGCTCTACTTCGTGGCCCGCGAGGCGATCACCAACGCGGTCAAGCACGCCGGGGCGCGTGACATCCTGGTCGTGCTGACGGAGGACGAGCGGACGGTGGGCGTGGCGATCTCGGACGACGGCACGGGCGGGGCCGACCCGTCGGGCGGCGGGTTGTCGGGGCTGGCGCGGCGCGTGCTGGCGCTCGACGGGGAGTTCACCGTCCGGAGCCCGCCTGGCGGCCCCACCAAGATCGCCGCCATGCTCCCGAAGATCCCGCCCGGCGACCCCTCCGGAGCGGCGTCCGGCGGCTCTCCCGGGACGTCTCGGGGCTCTTCCTGGACGTCCGGGGACGCGCTGTCCGGGGGCATCTCCAGGACGTCCGAGGACGTCTCTGAGGAGCGGCCTAGCGGGCCCGGGGCGTCGCCGAGCGGGCCCGGACCCGGGTCGGGGGCGGGCGCGTGCGGGTGATCCTGGCCGACGACTCCGTGCTGCTGCGCGAAGGGCTCACCCGGCTGCTCGACGACGCCGGCCACGAGGTGGTCGCCGCCGTCGGCGACGCCCCCGCGCTGCTCGCCGCCGTCGAGCGGCACCACCCCGACGTGGCCGTGATCGACGTACGCATGCCGCCCGGCCACAAGGACGAGGGGCTGCGGGCGGCCCTGGAGATCCGCGAACGCCACCCCGGCGTCGGCGTGCTGGTCCTGTCGCAGTACGTCGAGCAGCACTACGCGGCCAGACTCCTGGCCGGCTCCACGCGGGGCCTCGGCTACCTCCTCAAGGACCGGGTCTCGGAGGTGGCCGACTTCCTCGACTCGCTCGAACGCGTACGCGCCGGCGGGGCCGCGTTCGACCCCGAGGTGGTGCGGCAGCTCATGGCCCGCACCACCCACGCCGACCCGCTGAGCGGCCTGAGCCCGCGCGAGGGCGAGGTGCTGCGGCACCTCGCCCAGGGCTTCGTGAACGCGGCCATCGCCGAGCGCCTGCACGTCTCGCTCAGCACGGTCGAGAAGCACGTCAACGCCATCGTGGAGAAGCTCGACCTGCCCCGCGACCCCGACTACAGCCGCCGCGTCCTGGCCATCCTCCGCTACCTGGACACGTGAGACCCGGGCGGCGCGCGGGCCTCACGCCCGCCGGGTGAACGGCGAGTCGATCGTGCCCCCGGACATCAGCCGCTCCAGGGTCTCCCGGATGGCCTGGGAGTCGTTCAGGTGCGGGAACGGCTCCCCGCCGGGGACGTCCACCCCCAGGAACCGGCAGAGCGGCTCCCACCCTTCGCGCACGTCGAACACCAGCAGCCGTTCGGCGGGCAGGCTCTCCTTGACCGTGGCGACGTGCCGCTCGAACACCGCGACCGCCTCGTCCTCGTCCGGCAGCCCCTCCCTCAGGCTGCTCCTGCCCTCGAACACGGACGAGGTGATCAGGTCCATCACCGGGCTGAGCCGCATCAGCCCGCCGAAGACGGCCGCCGCCGCCTCGGGCAGGTCCTCCGGGAGCTCCCGCCCCGGGCCGATGGAGACGAGCGTCTGCATGCTGCGGTACCAGGCGTGCGGGTCGCGGACGGTCAGGACGACCTTCGCGTCCGGGTACGCCTCCGCCTGCTCCTTCCAGAAGAAGGACGCCGGCCAGTCCTGGGCCGAGCGGAAGCCGTCGAAGACGTGTTCCCAGTCCACCTGCGCGCCTTCGGCCAGGGGCAGCCATCTGTCGACGCGGGACGGGTCGCTCATGATCGTGAACATGTGGTGGCACGGTCCGAACCCGAGCCGTTCGAGTGCCGCTTTCATCGAGCTGGTTCCGGTACGCGGGAATCCCGCGCCGATCACCGTGAGCACATTGCCTCCATGGGGTGTTGGCCGGCTGTTTACGATGTTGACTCATGCGAGTCAACGACGCGCCGAAACGTGACAGGGGTTTACTCGACGCGGTGTCGGCCGGGTGCCGCTAGATTCCGATGCATGGCTGAGACCCAGCGCCGCCCGGTGCCCCGCAACGATGGCGGTGAGCTGGACACCGCGATGGCTTTCCTGTCGTTCGCCAGGGACTGCGTGATGAAGAAGACCGACGGCCTGACCGAGGAGCAGTTGCGCCGGGTCCTGGTGGAGTCGGGGACCACGTTGCTGGGCCTGGTCCATCACCTGACTCTCGCCGAACGGCTTTGGTTCGGACATCACGTTGCCGGCCGGGAGTCGGACGATCCCGGGGACGTCGGCATGGAGGTGCCGGCCGGTCGCACGTCCGAGCAGGTCCTGGCCGACTACCGCACGGCGATCGCGGCCAGCGACGCCGCGATCCGGTCCGCCGGCGACCTGGCGGAGCCTGTCGCGATAGCGGTCGCGGGCACGTTCCACTCGGTTCGGTGGGTCGTCGCTCACATGACCAGCGAGACCGTCCGGCATGCCGGCCATGCCGACATCCTGCGGGAACAGATCGACGGCACGACCGGACGGTAGCGGCCGGGGCATCGGGAGTCGCGCCTAAACTCCCCGTAACAGGCGAGGCGATCGGGCGAAACATAAATTCCCTAATCTCCGGACATGGCGGACATCTTCGACGCGTACGTCATGGCCGAAACATGGGACGAGATGTTCGAGCGGGTGAGCGTCCCCCGACCGCAGTACCAGGCGCTGTTCGCCGCCCTCCAGCCGCTCGGGGCACACGAGCTGCGATCAAGGGCGGATCAGCTCGCCAGGATGTTCACCGACCGGGGAGTCACCTTCGACTACGCGGGCGTCGAGCGGCCCTTCCCGCTCGACCTGATCCCAAGAGTGATCGACGCCGCCGAGTGGGACCTGGTGACGCGCGGCGTGCGCCAGCGGATCCGCGCGCTGGAGGCGTTCCTCGACGACGTGTACGGCAGGCGCCAGGTCTTCCACGACGGCGTGGTTCCCTGGCGGCTGCTGCACTCCAGCCCCCACTACCACCGGGAGGCGCACGGCTGGCGCCCGCCCAACGGCGTGCGCGTGCACGTCGGCGGCACCGACCTGATCCGCGACGAGCGGGGCGCGTTGCACGTGCTGGAGGACAACGTCCGCACGCCCAGCGGCGTGAGCTACGTGCTGGAGAACCGGCTCGCCATGACCCGCACGCTCCCCACCCTCTTCTCGGAGCAGTCCGTGCGCCCGGTCGAGGAGTATCCGGCGAGGTTGCTGGCCGCGCTACGCGCCGCCGCGCCCGCCGGCGTGTCCGACCCGACCGTGGTCCTGCTGACTCCCGGCGTCTACAACGCCGCCTACTTCGAGCACGCGCTGCTGGCCCGCCTCATGGGGGTGGAGCTGGTCGAGGGTCGCGACCTGGTCTGCGAGGGCAATCGCCTCTACATGATCACCACGTACGGCCGCCGCCCCGTCCACGTCGTCTACCGCCGGGTGGACGACGACTTTCTCGACCCGCTGCACTTCCGCGGCGACTCCGTGCTCGGCTGCCCCGGCCTGGTGAACGCGGCCCGCAGGGGCAACGTCACGATCGCCAACGGCGTGGGCAACGGGGTGGCCGACGACAAGCTCGTCTACACGTACGTGCCCGACCTGATCGGCTACTACCTGGGCGAGAGGCCGCTGCTGCCGAACGTGGAGACGTACCGGCTGGACGATCCCGACGTGCGCGCGGACGTGCTGGCCCGGGCCGGCGAGCTGGTGCTGAAGCCGGTGGACGGGGCGGGCGGCAAGGGCATCGTGATCGGGCCCGTGGCCACGGACGAGCAGCTGGCGGCGGTGCGGCGGGCCGTACGCGCCGATCCGCGCGGGTGGATCGCCCAGCGGCCGGTGCGGCTGTCCACCTCGCCCACCCTGATCGGCGAGTCGCCCGTGCCGCGCCACATCGACCTGCGGCCGTTCGCCGTGAACGACGGCGACGACGTGTGGCTGCTGCCCGGCGGGCTGACCCGGGTGGCCCTGCCGGAGGGCGAGCTGGTGGTCAACTCCAGCAGGGGCGGCGGCTCCAAGGACACGTGGGTGCTCGGTGAGGCTCCCGCGCCGGCTGTCCCGGCCGCCGTCGCGCCGCCCGCCGCGCAGTGGAGCCCGAGCCGGACGGCCGCCTGGGAGGACGAACAATGACTTCTTCGGAGGTGTTGCCGTGACGAGGCCACTGCTGAGCCGAATCGCCGAGACGCTCTACTGGATCGGCAGGTACGTCGAGCGCGCCGACGACACGGCCCGGCTCCTCGACGTGTCCGTGCACCGCATGCTCGACGAACCCGAGACGTGCCGCTCCATTTTCGCGGTCCTCGGCCTGAGCCCCGTCGCCTCCGTGAGCGCGCCCGCCGTGATCCGGCGCCTGGCCTACGACCTGGACGAGCCGGCCTCGATCGCGGCCTCCATCCGGTCGGCCCGCGACAGCGCCAGGGGTGTGCGCGAGGTGCTGGCCAGCGAGGTGTGGCAGTGCCTGAACGTCACCTGGCACCAGCTGTCCCGGCTGGAGTCGCGGCCGCCGCACGCGTACCTGTCGTTCGTACGGGAGCGGGCCGCCCTGTTCTTCGGGCTCGCGGACACGTCCATGAGCAGGGACGACTGCTGGCGCTTCATCGTGCTCGGCCGCAGCCTCGAACGCGTCGACATGACCACCAGGCTCCTCGCCGTCCACCTGACCAGCGACTGGCGGCTGTTGCTGCAGGCCAGTGGTGCGGACGAGTCGTTCACCAGGACGCACGGGGCGAAGGACGGCGAGGTCCTGGAGTTCCTGCTGCTGGACCGGCTGTTCCCGCGCTCGGTCGTCTACTCGCTGCTGACCGCCGAGAAGTGCCTGCAGGCGCTGGCCCCCGACACGGCCAGGGCCGGGGTGGCCGACTCGGCGCAGGCGGCCATCGGACGGGTGCGGGCGGGGCTGGAGTACACCGACCTGGACGAGCTGAGCGACCGGCTGCCCGAACTGCTCGGCACCCTCCAGGAGGCGTGCGCGGCGGCGGGCGAGGCGATAACGCGGCGGTTCTTCCAGCACAGGGAGGCGATGGCATGGGTTGGCGCCTGAAGGTCTCCCACGTGACGCGGGTGGAGTACGACGGGGAGGCGCACTCGTCCTACAACGAGGTGCGGATGACGCCCGCGCACCACGTCCTGTCCAGCCGCGTCGTGGTGAGCCCGGCCACGACCGTCCAGACGTACGAGGATTACTGGGGGACGACGGTCACGTCGTTCGACGTGATGGAGCCGCACCGGTCGCTGACCGTCGAAGCCGTCAGCAGAGTGGAGACGTCCGGGCCGCGGCGGCCCCGGATGTCCGTCACGGAGCCGGATCCCTCGATGTGCGAGCTGCTCCGGCGCACCCCCAAGACGGCCGTGAACGAGGAACTGGAAGAGCTGGCCAGGACGCAGGCGCTCGGCCGCGACCCGCACGAGAGCGCCGAGGCGATCTGCGAGGTGGTGGCGGCGCGGGTGGAGTACATGCCGGGCTCGACCGGCGTGCGCACCTCCGCACAGGAGGCGTGGGACCTCGGGCAGGGTGTCTGCCAGGACATGGCGCACCTGACCGCCGGGCTGCTACGGGCCGCCGGGCTGCCCGCCCGCTACGTCTCCGGGTACCTGCACCCGCGGCCGAGCGCGGAGATCGGGGAGCCGGTGGAGGGGCAGAGCCACGCGTGGGTGGAGTACTGGGCGGGGGAGTGGCTGCCGCTCGACCCCACCAACCGGTCACCCGTCGGCGAGTCGCACGTGGCGGTGGCCAGGGGGCGGGACTATTCGGACGTGCCGCCGCTCAAAGGCGTCTACCAGGGGTCGCCGGAGAGTCACCAGGAGATCACGGTGACCGTCACCCGCCTGCCCCGCTAGATGCCTTTGAGCGGCGGGTCAGGAGGACGGCGAGGGCCGCCAGCGTCAGCCAGGCCGACGTGAGGCCGATCAGCCAGGCCCAGCCCGCGTGCGCGTACACGACGCTGCCCACCGTGCCGCCCACGCCGCTGCCCAGGTAGTAGCACAGGGTGTAGACGCCGGCCGCGCGGCCGCGGGCGTGCGGGGCCGCGTCGGCGGCGACCCAGGCGGTGGCCATGGCGTGCGCCGCGAAGAACCCGGCGGTCAGTACGGCGAACCCGGTCGCGATCAGCGGCAGCGACGTGTGCGCGGTGAGCACGAAGCCCACCGTCGTCACGGCAAGGGCCGCGACCAGCGCCCTCGTCCAGCCCAGCCGCTCCGCCAGGCGACCGGCGGCGGCCGAGGAGGCGGTACCCATGGCGTAGGAGAGGAAGACGAGGGAGGCGGCGGCGGGGGCGAGCGACAGGGGAGGGGCGGCCAGGCGGAACCCGGCGGCGTTGTAGAGCGCGACGAACGACCCCGTGCCCAGAATCCCGACGGCGAGCGGCCCGATCATGCCCACCCCGAGCCGAGCCCTCCGGGCAGGCCCGGCATCGGACGATCCGGCCGCCGGCGCTCCAGATCCGCCCTCCAGGGTTCCAGATCCGGCCGCCGGGGCTCCAGGTCTGGGCGCCGGGGTCTCTGATCGGGGGCGCGGGGTCGCGTCGTGCGGGAGCGTGAGGACCGCGAACAGCGCGCACAGCAGGGACAACCCCGCCACCGCCAGCAGCGCCCCGTGCCAGCCCATCGGCTCGGCGGCGAATCCGGCGCCGAGGCGTCCCAGCATCCCGCCGACCGAGTTCCCCGCGATCATCGCCCCCACCGCGCCGGGCAGCCGCGCCGTACCGACCGCGTCGGCCAGGTACGCCGCCGCCACCCCGGCGAACCCCGCGACCGCCACCCCCTGGACCGCCCGCATCACCAGCAGCACGGAGAAGGACGGGGCCAGCGGCAGCAGCAGCCCGATGATCGTGGAGGCCGTCACGGACCAGACGATCACCCTCCGCCGTCCCACCAGGCCGGCCAGCCACGCCAGCGGCAGCACGGCCACGGCCAGCGCCCCGGTGGCCACCCCCATGGCCAGCGAGGCGCCGCCGGGATCCAGCCGGAACGCGGCGGCGAGCTGCGGCAGCACGGGCTGCGGCGCGTACAGGAGGGCGAACGTCGACACCCCGGCCGCGGCCATGGCCGCACTTACCCGCCGTGTGTCCAGAACCGGAGGAGCCTCGAGAACCACCACACCTGCAAAGCTAAGCAAGGCTAATAAATACGTCTAATGCGGAAATAGGTGATAATTCATACTGTGGTGGATGAATCTGGTGAGAGGCTGCCGGCCGCCGAGTCCGACGAGAGGCTGGCGGCCCGGCTGGCGCCCGCGCTCGCCCTGCTGGCCGCCGTGGGCGAGACGGGGCACGTGACGCGCGCCGCCGAGTTGCTCGGCATCCCGCAGCCCACGGCCAGCCGCCGCCTGGCCGCCCTCGCGGACCTGGTCGGCGCCCCGCTCGTCGTACCCGCCGGCCGCGGCATCCGCCTCACCCGGGCGGGCTGCACCCTGGCCGCCGCCTCCTCCCGCGCCCTCACCACGATGGCCGCCGCCGCCCGCGAGGTGCGCGAGGAGATCGACCCGGCCTCGGGCCGCGTCGTCCTGGGCTTCCTCCACCTCCTGGGCCGCACCCTCGTGCCGTCCCTCATCGGCGGCTTCCGCGAGCGCCACCCGGACATCCGCTTCAGCCTGGTCCAGGGCTCGCGCCACGACATGATCGAGGAGCTCCGCGCGGGCCGGATCGACCTGGTGTTCGTCGCCCCCATGCCGGTGGACGCCCCGGACCTGGCCGGTGTTCGCCTCGCCGACCAGGAGCTGGTCCTGTCCGTGCCCCCGTCCCACCGCCTCGCGGGGCGGGCGCGGGTGCGGGTGGACGAGCTGGCGGGGGAGGAGCTGGTGACTTTGGAGCCGGGGTACGGCCTGCGCCAGATCACCGACGAGCTGTGCGCGGCGGCGGGGTTCGTGCCGAGGATCGCGTTCGAGGGCCAGGAGACCGAGACCGTGCGCGGTCTGGTGGCGGCCGGACTCGGCGTCGCCGTCCTGCCCCGCTCCGCCCACCCCGCGACGGACGCGACCGCGGCCCCCTCGGGCGTGGTGGAGATCCCGCTGTCTCCCGCGCTGTACCGGACCATCGGGGTGAGCTGGCTCCAGGACGCGCGCCTGCCCCCGGCCGTACGGGCCTTCCGGGACCACGCCCGAGCGGGCACCACCGACCTGGGCCCGGGCTTCCGCCCCGCCACTTCGTGAACCCGTCACACTGGTGGCCATGATTCACGATGGCGATGCCGGTGTGCCGGGTTCGTTGGCGAGGGTGCTCGCGGACGTGACCGCCGAGCGGGTGGCTCAGGACGTGCGGTGGGGCATGCAGCTCCTGCCCGACGGGACCGGACACGACGGGACGGCGGCCGACTGCGACCGGGCCAGGTCCGAGACGGAGGCGGCGGCCGGGGCCGGGGCGCTGACCTGGCGGCACGTCCTGGCCGAGGAGGTGCTGGAGGCGTTCGCCGAGTCGGACCCTGAGCGGTTGCGCGCCGAGCTGATCCAGGTGGCCGCCGTCGCGGTCAAATGGGCCCAGGCCGTCGACCGCCGATCGCCCCTCGACGGTCAGGCGCCGCCGAGGGAACGCTTCCGGGCGATCGTCGACGTGCACGTGCTCCTCCTCCGCGGCTGCGAGGTGCTGCTCGGCAGGCGCGCCGGCACCGGTTACGGCGACGGGCTGTGGCACCTGCCCTCCGGCCACCTCGAAGCGGGAGAGTCGGCGACCGAGGCCGCCGTCAGGGAGGCAGGCGAGGAGGTCGGGGTGGCGATCGACCCGGCCGACCTGAGGTTCGTCCACGTCATGCACCGGGCCCCGGAACGGGTCGGCCTCTTCTTCGCCGCCGACACGTGGACCGGCGAGCCGTACAACGCCGAACCGCACAAATGCTCGGAGATCGCCTGGTGGCCCCTGGACGGCCTGCCGCACGACATGGTCGGCTATCCGGCGGCGGCCATCGCGAACGTGCTCGGCAGCGTGCCCTTCGCCCTGCACGAATGGTCTACACATCGATGATGGGACGCGTGAAGAGGGGAGCCGATCGAGGCTCGCGCTGACGGCCGGCCCGGCCTGCCGGGCCTGCGACCTGACCTCGAACGCACTACATGACCTTGACGTTGGCAATGGCCCCTGTTGAACTTGGAGGTACGGCTGGAGGAGGAGGGCCCGGGATGTCCATCGACTACTCCGAGCGCATACCCAACAACGTCGACCTCGCGGAGGACCGCCGGCTGCGGCGGGCGCTGGAATCGTGGCAGCCGCGCTTCCTGCGGTGGTGGTCGGAGATGGGGCCCGCGCTGCCCACCCGGGACGTCTACCTCCGCACGGCCGTCGCGGTCGGCCGCGAGGGCTGGGCCCATTTCGATCATGTGGCGCTGCCGGACTACCGCTGGGGCATCTTCCTCGCCGAACGCGACACCGACCGGCGCATCGCGTTCGGGCAGAACAAGGGCCGGCCGGTCTGGCAGCAGGTCCCCGGCGAGCACCGGGCCGACCTGATGCGCCTCATCGTCATCCAGGGCGACACCGAGCCCGCCTCGGTCGAGCAGCAGCGGCGGCTCGGCCTCACCGCCCCTTCCCTGTACGACCTGCGCAACCTCTTCCAGGTGAACGTGGAGGAGGGACGGCACCTGTGGGCCATGGTCTACCTGCTGCACGCCTATTTCGGCCGGTCCGGGCGGGACGAGGCCGAGGCGCTGCTGCTGCGCAACTCGGGCAGCGAGGACTCTCCACGCATCCTGGGCGCCTTCAACGAGGAGACGCCGGACTGGCTGTCGTTCTACATGTTCACGTACTTCACCGACCGGGACGGGAAGTACCAGCTGGGCACGCTGAAGGAGTCGGCGTTCGACCCGCTGAGCCGTACCTGCGAGTTCATGCTCAAGGAGGAGGCCCACCACATGTTCGTGGGGACCACGGGCGTGGACCGAGTGGTGGAGCGCACGGCGCAGCTGATGCGCGAGCACGACACCGACGACATCTGGGAGCACGGCGGCATCCCGCTCGACGTCCTCCAGAAGTACATCAACTTCCACTACAGCGTCAGCCTCGACCTCTTCGGCGGCGAGACCTCCACCAACGTGGCCAACTACTTCACCGCCGGGCTCAAGGGGCGGTGGCAGGAGGAACGGCGCAAGGACGACCACCTGCTGACCGAGGCGGTCGCCCTCGTGCCGCGGGTCGAGGGAGGGCGGCCGGCCGACGTCGAGCTGCCCGCGCTCACCGCGCTCAACGCCGACCTGCGCGGCGAGTACAGCGCCGACTGCGGCACCGGCGTCAACCGGTGGAACCGGATCCTCGCCGGCCACGGTCTCGGCGCGGATCTCTACCTGCCGCACGTCGGGTTCAACCGCCAGGTGGGCCTGTTCAGGGGGCACCACATCTCGCCGCACGGGCGCGTTCTCGACCGGCCGGCCTGGGAGGCGTCCCGCGATCTGTGGCTGCCGACGGCCGCGGACAAGGCGCGCGTCCAGGCGCTGATGCGGCCCGTCCACGAACCCGGGAAGATCGCGGCCTGGGTGGCGCCGCCCCGCAACGGCACCAACGGCCGGCCGCTCGACTACGAGTACGTGCACCTGTGACGCCCTGATCCTGCGGCCTGATCCTGCGGCCCGATCTGGCGGTCCGATCCGGCGGCGGGCGCGTCCGGAGCCGATCTCATGGGGAGCGGCGGCGTGACCTGGCCCACAGGGTGTTATCTTGCCTGCGTGGCGGGCTTGGATGGGGACGGGCTGACGGAGGCCTTCCTGCGCGAGCCGCGGCGCTATACCAGCCACCAGGTGGCCTACATGGCAGGGGTGCCGGTCTACCGCGCGCGGCGCTACTGGCGTGCCCTCGGGTTCGCGAACGTGGCCGACGACGCGGTCGAGTTCACCGACTCCGACGTGGAGGCGCTCAGGACGTTGCTCGGGCTGGTCAGCTCGGGCATCTACGACGAGGAGCACATGCTGCTGGTCGCGCGCTCGCTCGGCAGCGCGACGGCCCGGCTGGCCGAGTCGCAGGCCGAGCTGGGCGTCGAGGAGCTCGACCAGTCGGGCGTGCCGCTGTCCGAGCGGCCGCGCGCCTGGCGCCGGCGGGCCGAGCGGGTGGTGCCCGACCTCGCGCGCCTGCTCGTCTACGCCTGGCAGCGCCAGCTCGCCGCCGCCGCGGGGCGCATCGCCGAGCAGGACATGAGCGCCGTACGCCTGGCCGTCGGCTTCGCCGACCTGGTCGCGTTCACCCGGCTGAGCAGGCAGATCACGGGGAGCGAGCTGTCCAGGCTGATCGACAGGTTCGAGGGGCGCTCGGCCGACATCGTGACCTCCACCGGCGGGCGGGTGATCAAGACGCTGGGCGACTCCGTGCTGTTCGTGGCCGACCAGTCGCACGTCGTGGCCGAGATCGCGCTGCGGCTGGTGGAGACGCACGCGAAGATCAAGGACATGCCGGAGCTGCGGGTGGGGCTGGCGGCGGGGCCGGTGATCTGGCGCATGGGGGACGTGTTCGGCACCACGGTCAACCTGGCCAGCCGGCTCACGGCGCTGTCGCTGCCGGGGACCATCCTGGCGGATCCGCAGTTCGCCGAGGAGCTGGAGGGGGACCGGGCCTTCCGGCTGCGCGCCGTCAACCGGCTCTCGGTCCGCGGCCTCGGCGAACTGGCCCCGTTCACGGTCACCCGCGCCGGCTCCTGACCCACCGTCCCGGCCCGCACCGGCACCTCCGCCAACGTCCAACTCCTGGCGGCTCCTGCGCTCCCACGAACGCCCGGCCCGCCTGCGCGCCGCACGGGGTGGCGCGACAGGGGCGGGCGGCGTAGGCGGGCGTGCCCGGCTGGGGGCAAAGCCGCTGCCGGTGTGGGCAACCTGGGGTCGCGGTCGATGCGTCACTACCGTCAGCAGGCTCTCATGAGAGGCGTATCAAGTTGGCGGATAGGGCGATATTTCAGGACTTCGTGCTGGCGAGGTCGGATCGGCTGTTACGCACGGCGTACCTGCTGACCCACGACCGGGCCACCGCGGAGGACCTGCTGCAGGAGGCGCTGGCCAAGGCGTGGTTCGCCTGGGCGGGCATCGACGAGCCCGAGGCGTACGTGCGCCGGGTCCTGGTGACCACGTACACGTCCTGGTGGCGCCGCAGGTGGCGCAGAGAATTGCCCAGCGGGGACCTGCCGGAAGAGCCCGCGCACGACGACGCGGGCAGGCGCGAGGAGCTGTGGCAGGCGGTCGGGCGCCTGCCCGCCAGACAGCGCGCGGTGATCGTGCTGCGCTTCTACGAGGACCTGCCGGTGGCCGAGGTGGCCGCGATCCTGGGCTGCCAGGAGGGCACGGTCAAGAGCCAGACCGCCAAGGCGCTGGCCAAGCTGCGAGTGGACGAGTCGATCGTGAAGGAGCTGCACCGATGACCGTGCAAGACCTGCGTGACGTCCTGCGCGAGCGGGCCGAGGCCCCCTCGCAGGCGAACCCGTACCGGCACGAGCAGGTCAGCTCCCGCATCCGCAGGACTCGCCTGCGCAGGCGGGCGACGGCGGGCGTGGGAGCGATGGCGGCCGTGGTGGTGGCGAGCGCCGTGGTGGGCGTCCACCTTCTCCCCGGTACGGCGCCCGGCGTGATCTCCGCGGCCCGGGTCGAACAGGACATGCCCCCCGGGCTGCCCGAGAAGGTCACCGCCGGCGACGGCACCGAGTACCGTCGCCTGGCCATCGGCACCATTAGGAAGGAGGGCGCGAAGAAGGTCTCGGTCACGGTGCCGGTCTCCGGCAAGCCGCTGGACGTGGCCGTGAGGTGTGACGGCGAGACCGGCGGCGGCACGCCCCGCGTCTCCGTGAACGGGCACGACGACCCCGGGGCCCGGCTCATGCCGTGCGGGAAGGGGATGCAGCTGCGCCCGCTGTCCGTGGTCCAGCGTGGCGCCACGGAGGCTACGGTCACGTTCGACACGACCAGCAGCCGCTGGGGCTGCGTCCAGCGGAAGAAGGACGGGCCGTGCGTGCCGATCAAGCCCAAGTCGGCCACCTGGCACGTGGCCGTCTACGAGTGGACGCCGCCCGCCGAGCCGGTTGAGCCCGAGCCGATCAGGGCCTTCCCCGCCCGGTTGGGCGGGTGGAAGTTGGCCCGTTCGGCGACGGGCGTCTGGGATCGGGACCGGACCTTCACCTTCGTGGTCAGGAGCGCGAGCGGCAAGATCGGCCTCGACCAGCTCTGCACAGGTGAGCTGGCCGCACGGATGTGGTTCAAGGTCCGGATCGACGGCAAGGAGTCGCCGACGGCCACCGGCTGCGGCACCTGGAAGAGCGGTGATTACCCCATGGCCATGACCGAGTTCGCCGTTCCCAAGGGCAGCCGGGTGACGATCACCGGGGGAATGGGCTTCTGGGGCGCGTACACCAACCGCCCGGTGCGATGGTCGGTGGGCGTGTACGTAAAGTAGCTCGCGTGACGGAACGCGCAGCCTTCGAGGGCAGGCTGGTGGACGCCGACGCGCGCCTCATGTGGCAGGCGCGCTACGGCCACTTCACCGCCATGCAGGTCAGGGATCGCCGGGTGCGGGGGCTCGACCTGCACGTCGCCCGGCTGGAAGCGGCCAACGCCGAGCTGTTCGGCGTCCCGGTTGACCGGGGCGCCGTGCTCGCCTCCATCGGGGCCGTGCTCGGCGACGACCTGCGGGACGCGAGCGTACGCGTGTCCGTGGTGGAGTACGCCGACGGCCCCCGCGTCATCGCCACCGCCGTCCCGCCCCACGAGCCGCCCGCCGGCCCGGTGAGCGTCAAGTCGGTCGTCGGCCAGCGCTACCTGCCGCACATCAAGCAGGCGTCCGGCATGATGCAGGCCCACATCGGGCGGCAGGCCGGGCGCGAGGGCTTCGACGAGGCGCTGCTCACCACTGCCGACGGCCTGATCAGCGAGGGCTCGATCACCAACGTGGGCGGCTTCGCCGGCGGGCGCCTGGTCTGGCCGGACGCGCCGATGCTGCGCGGCATCACGATGCAGCTGCTGGAGCGGATGGACGCCCCGCAGGAGCGGCGGCCGTTGAAGGTCGCCGACCTGCAGAGCTTCGACCAGGTCTTCCTCTGCAACTCCTGGGGCGTCTGGCCGGTCGGCGGGGTGGACGGCATCCCGCTGCCCCAGGACGACACGCTGATGGCGCGCGTTCACAAGCATTACGACCGTATTGCGTGGGATCCTCTGGACTGACCCCTTTGTCGGGTACGATCGCCGATCATCGTTCTGCGATCGCAAGGGAAGTCCGCATGACGACTCGCCGGCACGCCATTGGTGATCTCCTCCGCCGCTCCGCCGCCCGCCACCCGGCCAAGACCGCCATCGTCTTCGGTGACCTGCGGCAGAGCTACGCCGACCTCGATCTCGCGGTGAACCGCACGGCCAACGCCCTGGCCGCGCGCGGCGTCGGCAAGGGTGACCGGTTCGCCGTCTTCAGCCACAACAACCACGCGTTCGTGGTGGCGTACTTCGCGCTGGCGCGGCTGGGTGCGATCTCCGTGCCGATCAACTTCATGCTGGGCACGGCGGAGGTCGCGTACATCCTGGAGCACTCCGGCGCGACCGGGATGCTCGTGGAGGAGGCGTTGCTGCCGGTCGCCGCGGCGGCGGCCGGGCCGGAGGTCCGGGTGCGCGGCGTGATCGGGGCGGCCGGCGGCTGGGAGTCGTTCGCGGAGTGGGCGGCCTTCGACGACGCGTCGGAGCCGCAGGCGGAGATCGCCGACGACGACCCGATCCAGCTCATGTACACCAGCGGCACCGAGTCCCGGCCCAAGGGCGCCACGCTGTCGAGCCGCAGCCTGATCGCCCAGTACGTCACCTGCGTCGTGGACGGCGAGATGAGCCGGCACGACGTCGAGATCCACGCCCTCCCGCTCTATCACTGCGCCCAGCTGCACTGCTTCCTGACACCCGGCCTCTACCTCGGCGCCACCAACATCATCCTGCCCGGCGCCACCCCCGCCGCCATCCTGGCCACGATCGAGGGCGAGCGCGCCACCAAGCTCTTCTGCCCGCCCACCGTCTGGATCGGCCTGCTGCGCCACCCCGACTTCGACCGCCGCGACCTGTCGTCCCTGCGCAAGGGCTACTACGGCGCCTCGATCATGCCCGTCGAGGTGCTGAAGGAGATCGCCGCCCGCCTGCCGGACGTCCGCCTGTTCAACTTCTACGGCCAGACGGAGATGGCCCCGGTCGCCACCATCCTCGGCCCGGACGAGCAGCTCACCCGCCTCGGCTCGGCCGGCAGACCCGCTCTCAACGTCGAGACCAGGATCGTCGACGACCAGGACAGGCCCGTGCCGCCCGGCGTGGTCGGCGAGATCGTCCACCGCAGCCCGCACGCCATGCTCGGCTACTGGAACGACCCGGACAAGACCGCGGAGGCGTTCAGGGGCGGCTGGTTCCACAGCGGCGACCTCGGCGTCATGGACGCCGACGGCTACCTGTCCGTGGTGGACAGGAAGAAGGACATGATCAAGTCGGGTGGCGAGAACGTCGCGAGCCGCGAGGTGGAGGAGGCCATCTACGAGCATCCGGCGGTGGCGGAGGCGGCCGTGTTCGGGGTGCCGGACGAGCGCTGGATCGAGGCGGTCACGGCCGCGGTGGTGCTGCGCGAAGGGGGCGGGGTGGCGGAGAACGAGCTGATCGCGTTCCTGCGGGAGCGGCTGGCGGCGTTCAAGACGCCCAAGCGGGTGGTGTTCGTGGACGCCCTGCCCAAGAACGCCTCCGGCAAGGTGCTCAAGCGGGAGCTGCGCGACGCGTTCTGAGCGCGCGGTCCCGAGCCGGCGTCAGCTCGGCGATTTGCGGGCATTCACTCTCGGTGACGACCTCCCCTTCAGAACCTGGGGCGGCGCTCCTCCGTCTCGACCGAGAGAGGCCGCATGCCGAGTTTGCCCGAGATCGTGCACCGTACGTTCTTCCGGACGCTGTCCCTGCTGTCTCCGGCGGGCCAGGCGGTGCTCCTGCGCTACGTCTTCGACTGGCGCCACCGGACCCCTGACCCGTGGAAACTCGCCACGGACAGTTACGAACAGCAGAAATACCGGACCACGCTCAAGCACCTGCCCGCCCGGCCGTACCGGCGGATCATCGACGTCGGGTGCAGCGAGGGCGTGTTCACGCACGTGCTCGCGGTGACGTACCCGGACGCGGAGATCATCGGGGTGGACGTGTCGGAGCGGGCGCTGGCGCGGGCGCGCGAGCGGGTGCCGCAGGACGGGCGGGTGCGCTTCATCCGCGCGGACATCCTCACCCACCGCTCCGACCAGCGCTTCGACCTGGTGTTCTGCTCCGAGACCCTCTACTACCTGGGTCGCCACGAGCGCCTGCGGCAGGCGTCGGCGCAGCTCAGCGAGCTGCTGGTGCCCGACGGGGTGCTCGTGGCGGTCCACCCGTGGCCCGAGGCCGGCCGGCTGCACCACTACCTGGACTCGCACGCGGCGCTCTCGCGCCTGACCGAGCAGGTCTACACGGCCACGTCGCGCCCGTTCGCCGTCACCGTCTACGGCACCAGGCCGGCCGCGTCGCCTTCCTGACGGCCGGCCTTGCCCAGGAGGTCGGCGGCGATCCGGCGGATCACCACCCGCTGGATCTTGCCCGTCGCCGTCTTCGGCAGCTCGTCCAGCACCAGGACCTCGCGCGGCCGCTTGAAGGAGGCCAGGCCCTCCCGGCAGAAGCCGACGAGCTCGCCGGCGTCCACGGTGCGGCCCGGCGCGGACACCACGCAGGCGACCGGCTTCTCCAGGCCGTCCTCGTCGATGTAGGCCACGACGGCGCACTCGCCCACCGACTCGTGCTGGAGCAGCCGGGCCTCGACCTCCATCGGCGACACCCAGATGCCACCCGCCTTGATCATGTCGTTGGAGCGGCCGAGGCACTGGTAGAAGCCGTCCTCGTCCCTGATGTAGGTGTCGCCGGTACGCAGCCACTCGCCCTGGAACACCTGGCGGGTGGTGGCCGTGCGGCACCAGTAGCCGGTGGCCACCGAGTCGCCCCGGACGTACAGGTGGCCCGGCTCCCCGTCCTTGACGGGCGCGCCGGAGTCGTCGAGCAGCTTGGCCTCGTAGCCCGGCACGACGGTTCCCGAGCTGCCCGGGCGTACCCGGCCCGGATGGTTGGAGATGAAGATGTGCAGCGCCTCCGTCGAGCCGAGGCCGTCGATGACGTCCACCCCGAAGCGCTCGGTGAAGCGGCGGTAGATCTCGGCGGGCAGCGCCTCGCCCGCCGAGACGGCCAGCCGTACGGACCGGAAGGCGCCGGCGGGGGCGTCGGAGGCGAGCAGCGCCGCGAAGAACGTCGGGCCCGCGAAGAACAGCGTCGGCCGGTCCTCCATCACCCTGGCGACCGCGCCCGCGGGGGTGGGCCGCGCCGGGTCGAGGACCGCCGTGGCGCCCGCGGCCAGGGGGAAGAACATGGAGTTGCCGATGCCGTAGGCGAAGAACAGCCGCGCCACCGAGAAGCACCGGTCGTCGGGGCGGATGCCGAGGACCTGCCGCCCGTACCCCTCGTAGACGTCCTGGACGGCGCCGTGCCGGTGCATGGCCGCCTTGGGGGCGCCGGTGGTGCCGGAGGTGTAGAGCCAGAGGGCGGGCGAGTCGCGCCAGGTGTCGTACGGGAGGCCCGCCGCCCTGCCCGACTCCAGGACGTCGGACCACAGGCACACCGGCACCTCCAGCGCGGCGTCCTTCTCCGACGGCTCGATGACGACGAGCACCGCCACGTCGGGCGCGCTCCCCACGGCCTCGCGCACGACCGGCGCGAACTCCGGGGTGGCCACGACGACCCTCGCCCGCGCGTCCCGGACCAGGGTGGCGAGCTCGGTGGGGGTGTACATGGTGGAGACCGGTACGGCTATCGCGCCCATGCGCATGACGGCCAGGATGGTGATCGCGCTCTCCGGCCGGTCGGACATGACGAGCAGGACGCGCTCCTCCGGTCTGACGCCCAGCGTGCGTAACCCGGCCGCGAACCTGGCCACGTGGTCGGCCAGCTGCGCGTAGGTCATCGTGCCCGCGGGGCCCGTGAGGGCGATGTGGTCCCCGCGGCCCGCTTCGACCTGGCGGTCGAGGAGAAAGACGCTGGCGTTGAACGACTCGGACGACATGGGCGTCCCCATCCGCAGGCGCTTGTAGGTAGGGAAATCTTCTACATAGAAGGGATGCGCCGTCAATGACGTGTAGTACGGCGAGAAACCGCCGTACGGGGTTGCGGTCCTTCGAGGGGAGAGAGGGCTGCGGAGGGCGGACCGGGGGCGGTCAGTCGAGGAGGGCGGTGAGGGCGGGGCGTTCGGCGGCCGGTAGGTAGCCCGCGTAATAGTCGTACATCGCCTTCCGCGACAGCCGGGCGGCCAGCGGGCCGTCGCCGGCGCGCATGGCGGCCAGCACCTCCTCGTGGTGCCGGATGCTCTGCCGCATCAGCGCCTCCCGGTCGGGCGCGTCGGCGATCTTCTCCGAGATCAGCTTGAGCACGATCGAGCGGACCACGTCCGTGCAGATCTGGATGAGCTTGTTGCCGCTCGCCCGCGCCACCGCGTCGTGAAAGGCCACGTCGGTCTCGCCGAACGCGTCCTGCCCCGTCTCCACGGCCGAGCGCATGCGCGCCACGGCCGACTCCATCTCGGCGAGCTGCTCGCCGGTGCGCAGCCGGGCCGCCAGCAGGATCGCCGACGAGTCGAGCACCATCCTGAACTGCACCAGCTCGGCCAGCGACAGCTCCTCCACCCTGGCCAGTGTGGTCATCGACTTGTGCAGCGCGGCGGGCGAGAACGGCAGCACCTCCGCCCCGTTGGGGTCGCCGGGCCGCGACCGCACCAGGCCGCGAGCCTGGAGCACCCGCAGCGCCTCGCGCACGGTGGACCGGCTGACCGAGAACTGCACCATGAGCTCCCGCTCGCTCGGCAGCCGCCCGCCCGGCGAGAGAGAGCCGCTCTCGATGGCCTCCTCGACCTGCTCCACCACCCGCTCATAGGCGCGTACGGTACGCACAGGCTCGAACCGCGGACCACCCATCAAAGCCCCCTTGACCCGAGCCGTCGTCGACTGGCAATGTGCGTAGCCTACTGGTCCGACCAGTGCACTAGCCAGGAGGCAGTAACACATGAGGCGAATCGGAATCTGGATCGCCGCCGGCGGTCTCCTGCTGGGCACGGCCGCCTGCGGCGGCACCTCCAGCGGCGGCGGCGGTGCGGTCACCCCCAAGACCCAGACCCTTTCCGTCGGATTCGTGGCCGAGCCCGCGAACCTCGACTTCACCTCGACCGAGGGCGCCGCCATTCCCCAGGCGCTGCTCGTCAACGTCTACGAGGGCCTGGTCAAGCTCGACCAGGACGGCAAGATCGTGCCGCTGCTCGCGGAGAAGTGGGACGTCTCGCCCGACCGCAAGACCTACACGTTCACGCTGCGCAAGGACGTCAAGTTCAGCAGCGGCGCGCCGTTCACGGCCGACGACGTGGTGTTCTCGCTCGGCCGGGTGAAGACGGACTGGAAGCTCAAGATCAAGGCGCAGTTCGACGTCGTGGACAAGGTGGAGAAGAAGGACGACTCCACCGCCGTCGTCACGCTCGCGAAGCCGAGCAACGGCTTCCTCTACTCGATGGCCACCAGGCTCGGCGCCATGTTCAGCCGGACCGGGGTCGCCGACCTGGCCAACAAGCCCGTCGGCACCGGCCCGTACACGCTCGGCTCGTGGCGGCGCGGCGACTCCATCCAGCTCAACGCGAACGCCTCCTACTGGGGCACGAAGCCGCCGCTGTCGTCGATCACGCTGAAGTACTTCAAGGACGCCACGGCGATGAACAACGCGCTGCTGACCGGCGGCATCGACGTCATCTCCGCCGTGCAGGCGCCCGAGTCGCTGCAGCAGTTCGCCGACCCCAACCGCTTCCAGACGGTCGAGGGCACCACGAACGGCGAGGTCGTGCTGTCGATGAACAACAGCCGCCCGCCCTTCAACGACAAGAAGGCCCGGCAGGCCGTCCGCTACGCGATCGACCACAAGGCGCTGCTGGAGACCGCCTGGGCCGGGCGCGGCCAGCTGATCGGCTCGATGGTCCCGCCCACCGACCCCTGGTACGAGGACCGCACCGGCGACTACCCGTACGACCCGGCCAAGGCCAAGGAACTGCTCGGCGGCAAGCCGCTCAACGTCAAGATGCGCATCCCCAACCTGCCGTACGCGGTGGCCAGTGCCCAGGTCGTCAAGTCGCAGCTCGCGCAGGTCGGCATCAACGCCGACATCGAACCCCTGGAGTTCCCGGCCCGCTGGCTGGACGTGGTGTTCAAGCAGGGCGACTACGACCTGTCCATCATCAACCACGTCGAGCCCCGCGACATGGGCATATTCGCCGATAAGTCGTACTACTTCCGCTACGACAACCCCGAGTTCGGCAAGCTCCTCGCCTCCGCCGACGAGGGCACCGAGCAGCAGCAGACCGACGACCTGAAGAAGGCCGCCAAGCTGCTGTCCGACGACGCCGCGGCCGACTGGCTCTTCCTGTTCCCGAACCTGATCGTGGCGAAGAAGGGCGTCAGCGGGCTGCCGAAGAACGCCATCGCGGAGTCCTTCGACTTCACCGCGCTCTCCAAGCAGCAGTGACGCTTTACCTGATCAAACGCCTGGTGGTGCTCGTCGCGAGCACCGCCGTGGCCGGCGTGGTGGTGTTCGCGTTCATGGCCCTGCTGCCCGGCGACCCGGCGGAGGTCGCGCTCGGCGTGAACGCCACGCCCGACGCGGTGGCGGCGCTGCGCGAGCAGTTCGGCACCGACCGGCCGCCCGTCGTGCAGTTCTTCGACTGGTTCGGCGGGCTGCTGCAGGGCGACTTCGGCACCTCGTACGTGACCAGCTCGCCCATCGGCCCGCAGATCAGCGACCGGCTCGGCGTCACTGCCGTGCTGGTGCTCGGCGGCATGCTGGTGGCGCTGGTCATCGCGGTGCCCCTCGGCACGTTCGCGGCCGTGCACCACCGCAACCCGCTCGGCGCGGCCATCAGCGCGCTCAGCCAGGTCGGCATCGCGATCCCGGCGTTCCTGGCGGGCATCCTGCTGGTGTTCGTGTTCGCGGTGCAGGCGCAGGCGCTGCCCTCCGGCGGCTACGTGCCGATCACCGAGAACCCGGCCGAATGGCTGCTCGGCCTGTTGCTGCCGTGGCTGTCGCTCGGCCTCGTGCAGGGCGCGGTGCTCACCCGGTACGTGCGCAGCGCCGTGCTCGACGTGATGCGCGAGGACTACCTGCGCACCGCCCGCGCCAAGGGTCGGGGCAGCACCGGCGCCCTGTGGCGGCACGGCCTGCGCAACGCCTCGATCCCGGTCGTCACCGTGCTCGGCCTGCAACTGGCCACGCTGCTGATCGGCGCGGTCGTGGTCGAGCGGGTCTTCGTCATCCCCGGGCTCGGCGACCTGCTGCTCAACGGCGTCGCCGGGCGCGACCTGCTGCTCGTCCAAGGTGTGGTGATGGTGCTGGTGGTGGCCGTCCTGCTGATCAACTTCGTGGTGGACGTGGCCTACCGCGCGCTGGATCCGAGGCTGCGATGAGGGGCCGGATGAACGCCGGCCTGCTGGTCGGCGGCGTGCTGGTCGGGCTCGTGGTGCTGGCGGCGGTGCTGTCGTTCTTCTGGACGCCGCACGACCCGACGCTCGTGGACGCCGCGCGCAAGCTGCGCCGGCCGGGCGGCGGCTACCTGCTGGGGGCCGACAAATTCGGCCGCGACACCTTCAGCCAGCTCATGGTCGGCGCCCGGACCACCCTCTACGTCGGGATCGTGGCCGTCGGCATCGCCGCCGTCATCGGCACGCCGCTCGGCATGGTCGCCGGGATGACGCCGCGCGGCTGGCTCTCCGAGCTGATCATGCGGGTCAACGACCTGGTGTTCGCGTTCCCCGCGCTGCTGCTGGCCGTCATGCTCGGCGCGGTCTACGGGCCGGGCACGCTCACCGCGATGATCGCGATCGGCGTGGCCACCGTGCCCGCGTTCGCCCGGGTGGCCCGCGCCGCCACGCTCCAGGTCATGGTGACCGACTACATCCTGGCCGCCAGGGCCGCAGGGCGCCGCCGTCCGGCCATCGCGATGCGGCACGTGCTGCCGAACATCGGTTCCATGCTCATCGTGCAGGCGTCGGTGTCGTTCGCGATCGCGATCCTGGCCGAGGCGGCGCTGTCGTTCCTCGGCTTCGGCACCCGCCCGCCCACCCCGTCGTGGGGGCGGATGCTGCAGGAGTCGCAGGAGCTGCTGTTCTCGACCCCGCGCCTGGCGCTGTGGCCCGGCCTGGCTATCGCGCTCGCGGTGCTCGGCTTCAACCTCCTGGGCGACGGCCTGCGCGACTACCTCGACCCGAAGCTGAGGAGGGTCCGTGCTGAAGGTTGAGGGGCTGACCGTACGGGCCGATTCCCTCGAATTGGTGCACGAGGTGTCGTTCTCCATCGCGCCCGGCGAGCGGGTCGGGCTGATCGGCGAGTCCGGCTCCGGCAAGTCGCTGACCGCGCTGTCGCTCATGGGCCTGCTCCCCGAGGGCGTCACCGCCGCGGGCACGGCCACGATGGGCGGGACCGACCTGGTCGGCGTGCCCGAGAGCCGGCTGAAGCGGCTGCGCGGCCAGGACGTCTCCATGGTCTTCCAGGAGCCCATGACCGCCCTGAACCCCCTCATGCGCATCGGCGCCCAGGTCGCCGAGGTCATGACCCTGCACGGCACGCCCCGCCCACAGGCCCGCGAGAAGGCGCTCGGCCTGCTCGAACGCGTCCGCCTGCCGGAGCCCGCGCAGATCGCCCGCGCGTACCCGCACCAGCTCTCCGGCGGCCAGCGCCAGCGCGTCATGCTCGCCATCGCCCTGGCCAACGGGCCCGGCCTGCTCATCTGCGACGAGCCCACCACGGCGCTGGACGTCACCGTCCAGAAGCAGATGCTGGAGCTGATCGCCGAGGTCGCGCCCGCGCTGCTGTTCATCACCCACGACCTCGCCGTCGTGGCGTCCGTCTGCGAGCGGGTCCTGGTCATGTACGGGGGACGCGTCGTCGAGAGCGGCCCCATCCGCGAGGTGTTCACCCGGCCCCGCCACCGCTACACCGAGGGCCTGCTGGCCGCCTCCAGGCTCACCCCGCGCGGCACCCGGCTGCCCACCATCAAGGGCAGCGTCCCGGCGGCCGGGACGTTCCCCGGCGGCTGCGTCTTCCGCAACCGCTGCCCGCACGCCACCCCCGAGTGCGAGACCGTACCGGCGCTGACAGGAGACGGCCATGCCCACGCATGCTGGCACCCCGCTGATTGAGGCCCGCGACCTCAGCCGCCGCTACCACCGGCCCCGCACCTCGCTCACCAGGCCGGGCGCCGTCGTGCACGCGCTCAAGGACGTGTCGCTCACCGTGGGCCGGGGCGAGCGGTACGGCATCGTCGGCGAGTCCGGCTCCGGCAAGTCGACGCTGCTGCGCCTGCTCTGCGGGCTCGACCAGCCGACCGGCGGGTCCATCCTGTTCGACGGGCAGGAGATCGTCGGCAGGCCGGAGCGGCGGCTGCGCTTCCTCCGGGAGAACCTGCAGATCGTCTTCCAGGACCCGATGAGCTCCCTCGACCCGCGCATGCGCGTCCGGGACCTGGTCGCCGAGCCGCTCGTGGCGCTCGGCCTGCCGGTCGGCGACCGCGTGGCCGAGCTGCTGGAGGAGGTCGGGCTGCCCGCCTCGGCCGCCGACCGGTACCCGCACCAGTTCTCCGGCGGGCAGCGGCAGCGCATCGCCATCGCCCGCGCGCTCGCGCCCCGGCCGAAGGTGCTGGTCGCCGACGAGCCGGTGAGCGCCCTGGACGTGTCCGTGCGCGGGCAGATACTCAACCTGCTGGCCGACCTCGTGGACGAGCTGGGGCTCACGCTCGTGTTCGTCTCGCACGACCTGTCCGTGGTGCGGCACGTGTGCGAGACGGTCGCGGTCATGAGCCGCGGGGAGATCGTGGAGAGCGGGCCCGTGGACGAGGTCTGGGCCGCGCCCGCCCACGACTACACGCGTACGTTGCTGCAGGCCGTACCGACTCTGGAGGGATTGTTTTGATCGACGTCGACGCCGACGGAGTGGTGGAGTTCACCCAGGCGCTGGTGCGGATCCCCAGCACCAACGACCCCGGGCGGCGCGAGCGGGCCGCCGCCGAGCTGGTGGCCGCCAGGATGCGGGAGTGGGGCTGGGAGCCCACCGTGTACGAGGTGGAGCCCGACCGGCCCAACGTGGTGGCCGTGGTCGAGGGCGGCGGCGGCGCCGGGCCGACGCTGATGTTCGAGGGCCACACGGACGTGGTGACCGAGGGCGACCTGTCCACCTGGACCGTGGACCCGTTCGGCGGGGAGATCCGCGACGGGAGGCTGTGGGGGCGGGGCAGCGCCGACATGAAGTCCGGCCTGGCCGCCACCCTCTACGCCACCCGGGCCCTGCAGCTGGCTGGACCGTTCCCCGGGCGGATCAAGGTGTGCGCGCTGGCCGACGAGGAAGGTCTCATGATCGGCGCGCACCACTTCGTGTCCGAGGGGCTGACCGCCGACGTGGACGGCGCGATCGTGGCCGAGCCGGAGGCGGGCGAGATCTGCGCGGTGGCCAAGGGCGCCCTGCGGCTGCGGGTGGACTTCACCGGCAAGATGGCGCACGGCGCCATGCCGCAGCACGGCCGCAACCCGCTCCCGGCCGTGGGCTCGCTGCTGGTGGGGCTGCAGTCGCTGCAGGAGGAGCTGCAGGGGCGGCATCCGGCGCACGAGCACCTCGGCGAGGTGTACGTGACGCCGACCGTGCTGCGGGCCGGCTCCGAGGAACAGGTGAACGTGATCCCGGCCGGCGCGTCGGTGTTCGTGGACGTGCGGACGATCCCCGGGGTCGAGCACAAGCTGATCGCCGACCGGGTGGCCGCGCTCGCCTCCTACGACGGGATCGCCGCGGAGGTGGCGGTGCTGGTGGACCGGCCGCCGGTGGACGTGCCCGTGTCGGACCCGGTGGTGGCCGCGCTGGCCGCCGCCCACCGTTCCGTCACCGGCGCGGAGCCCGTCTACGGCGGGGTGCCCGGGTCCACGGACGGGACCGTGCTGACGCACTGGGGCGGCGTCCCCTCCGTGGTGTACGGGCCCGGCGGGAAGTGGATCGCGCACCAGGCGGACGAGTTCGTGGAGGTCGCCGAGATCGTCCAGTGCACCCGCGTCTTCGCCGAGGCGGCCCGGCGCTTCCTCAGCGGGGACTTCTGATGCGCCCTGGACCCTCCAACTCGCTGGCGGACGTGGCCGGGCTCCGGGTCGGCCACGCCCAGCGGGTCGGCGGCGGCTACCGTACGGGCACCACCGTGGTCCTGGCCCCGCCTTCGGGAGCCGTGGCGGGGGTGGACGTACGGGGCGCCGCTCCCGGGACGCGCGAGACCGAGCTGCTGGACCCGCGGAACCTGGTGTCGCGCGTGCACGCCGTGGTGCTGACCGGGGGGAGCGCGTACGGGCTGTCGGCGGCCTGCGGGGTGATGGAGCGGCTGGCGGACGCGGGCATCGGGTACCCGGTGGCCGGCGGGGTGGTGCCCATCGTGCCGGCGGCGGTCATCTTCGACCTGGGGCGCGGCGGCACGTTCCGAGCCGTCCCGGACGCCGCCCTCGGCACGGCCGCCTACGACGCCGCCGCGGATACTTCCGCGCCGTCGACGGCGGGGGTCCCTTGGCCCAGAGGCGGGACGGGCTCGCTTGACGGTGCGCTCCCGTCCACCGGCGCCTCCGTCCAAGGGACTGGCGCGCGTGGCGGGTCGGCGGGGAGCGGGTCGCTCGGGGCCGGGACCGGGGCCAGGGCCGGTGGGCTGGCCGGAGGGGTGGGGACGGCGAGTGCCGTGCTGCCCGGCGGCGCCACCGTGGCGGCCCTCGTCGTCGCCAACCCCGTGGGCTCGGTCCTCGATCCCCGCGACGGCACCCTCGCCGGCGCGAGGTACGGCCTGCCGGGCGAGTTCGACCACCTCCAGCCCCCGCTCCAGGGGGAGATCGACGCCTGGCACCCGGAGAACGCCCCCTCCTTCAACACCACCATCGGCGTCGTGGCCACCGACCTCACCCTCACCAAGGCCCAGTGCGGAAAGCTGGCCGCGGTCGCCCACGACGGCCTGGCCAGGGCGATCAGGCCGGCCCACACCATGACCGACGGCGACACGATCTTCGGCCTGGCCACCTGCGAAGGCCCCGAGCCCGACCATGACACCCTGCAGGAGATCCTCGCGGCGGGGGCCGACGTGTTCAGCCGCGCCATCGCGCACGCCGTGCTGGCCGCCACCGGCCACGAGGACGCGCCCGCCTATCTCGACGTGTTCCCCAGCGCCCAACGGAAGCAGTCATGAGCATCGACACCGCATGGCCGTCCGGCCTGCCCATCGGCGACGGATGGGTGGAGACGGCGGAGACCGACGACGTCACCTTCCCGTACGACGGCTCCCTCGTGGCCGCGGCCCCGAGAGGCGACGCGGGCCTGGCCCGGCGGGCCGTGGACGCGGCCCTGGCCGTGGCGCCCGCCATGGCGGCGCTGCCGTCGCACGCCCGCCGCGCCGCCCTCATGAAGGCCCACGACGCGCTGGCGGCCGACCGGGAGGAGTTCGAGCGCCTGCTCGTCCTCGAGACCGGCAAGCCCCTGGTCGACTGCAGGGTCGAGGTCGCCAGGACGCTCGTCACGCTGGCCACGGCCGCCGAGGAGGTCGCCAGGCTGCACGGCGAGACCGTGCCGCTCGACCTGCTGCCCTCGGGGGAGGGGCTGATCGGGTTCTGGACGCGCCGCCCGATCGGCGTGGTCGTCGGGATCACCGGCTTCAACTACCCGCTGCTCCTCGCCGCCCACAAGATCGCCCCGGCGCTGGCCGCGGGCTGCCCGGTGATCGTCAAGCCCGCGCCCGCGACCCCGCTGGCCACCCTCTGGCTGGTGCACCTCATCCGTTCGGCGAACGCGCTCCCCCCGGCCGCCGTGCAGCTCGTCACCGGTGACGTCGAGGTCGGCAGGACGCTGGTGGAGGACCGGCGCATCGGCGCGGTCTCCTTCACCGGCTCGGCCGCCGCCGGGCACGCCATCGCCCGCAACGCCGCCCCCACGAAGGTCCTGCTGGAGCTGGGGTCGAACGCGGCGCTCGTGGTGGCGGCCGACGCCGACCTGGAGGCCGCCGCCGACGCGGTCGTGCGCGGCGGCTACTACGCCTCCGGCCAGGCATGCATCTCCGTCCAGCGGGTGCTGGTCGAGGAGCCCGTACGGGAGCGGTTCGTGTCCCTGCTGGCCGAGCGCGTCAAGGACGTCACGGTCGGCGACCCCCGCCTGCCGGAGACCCGCGTCGCCCCGCTCATCGACGAGGCCGCCACCGACCGCGTGCTGGAGTGGATCGCGGAGTCGGGGGTCGAGCCGGTCACGGGCGGGCACCGCGACGGCCGGGCCATCGCGCCGACCGTGCTCGCGGGCGTCGGCGACGGGGCCGCCGCCTGGGACGAGGAGATCTTCGGGCCGGTGGTGAGCGTGCGCTCGGTGCCCGACCTCGACGCCGCCTTCGCCGCCGTCAACGAGTCCAGGTACGGCCTGCACGCCTCGGTGTTCACCCGGTCGCTGGCCACGGCGTTCGCGGCCATCGAGCGGATCGAGGCCGGGGGAGTGGTGGTCAACGAGGTGCCGGGGTTCAGGGCGGACAACATGCCGTACGGCGGCGTGAAGGACTCCGGCATCGGGCGCGAGGGGCCCCGCTTCGCCATCGAGGAGCTGACCGTGACCAGGATGGCGATCATCCGGCCCGCCTAGCCGGTCGTGGCGACCGGGCCGCGGGACCCGGTCGCCTGGTTGGGCGGCCTAGTTGGGAGGGTCGAAGCGGCCGTCCACGGCCGTCCAGCCGCCGTCCACGTACAGGACGGAGCCGGTCACGAAGCTGGCCGCGTCGCCGGCCAGGTAGACCACCGCGCCGGCCATCTCCTGCGCCGTCGCCCACCGGCCGAGCGCGCTCTTGTTCGCGTACGCGGCGTACCAGTCGGGGTTGTCCTTGATCTGCCTGGTCAGCGGCGTCTCCACGACGCCGGGCGCGATGGCGTTGACCCGCACACCGTGCGGCCCGAACTCGGCCGCCGCCGTCCGCAGCAGCTGCACCAGGCCCGCCTTCGTGGCCGAGTAGACGCTCTGCCCCGGCTCGGTCACCGACGCGCGGATCGACGCGAACCCGATGATCGACCCGCGCCCCCGCTCGACCATGCCCGCCCCGAAGGCCCGCACGACGTCGAACGAGGCCCGCAGGTTCAGCCCCACCACCCGGTCGAACTCCTCGCCGGAGTAGTCGAGCAGCCGCTTGCGCACGTTCGTGGCGGCCGTGAACACCAGCACGTCGGCCGGCTCCTCCCCGGCGGCCCGGTTGACCTCGGCGGCGTCCAGCACGTCGAGCAGCCGGGCGTCGCCGCCGCACGCGGCGGCGGTCTGCTCGGCCGAGGCCAGATCGCGGTCGGCGCACACCACGGAGGCCCCGTGAGCGGCCAGCGCCAGTGCCGCCTCCCGGCCGATCCCGCTCCCTGCCCCGATCACCACGGCCCGCCGCCCATCCAGGCGGAACAGCGCGTCATATCCCATACGAGGCACCCTAGCGACTGGTCCGACCAGTGCACCAGGTCGGGGTCAGCGCGTCAGCGCGTCTCCCATTCGGCGCGCAGCAGCTCGTACTCCACCTCGCCCTGCTCGGCCCCGGGGAGCGGGTCCTCCCAGTCGAGGTGGAACGTGCGGGCGAACCGCAGCCCGCACTTCTCCATGACCCGCCGCGAGCGCACGTTGACCGCCATCGTGTGGGCGAAGACCCGGCGCGCGCCCAGCTCCCGGAACGCCTTGTCGATCAGCGCGCGCGAGCCCTCGGTCGCGTATCCCCTGCCCCAGGCCGACCTGTGCAGCCGGTAGCCCAGCTCCGGCTCGTCGTCCGGCGAACCCTTGGGCGCGCGCAGGTGGAACCAGCCGAGGAACGCCCCGGACGGCTTGTCGAGGGCCGCGAAGAAACCGGACGCGATGAACGCGGGCAGCGTCTCCCCGACGATCTCCTCGCGCGGCGTGGGCCTGCCGCCGTTGAGGAACTCCATGACCTCGGGGTCGTTGTGGAGGGCGAACAGGTGGTCGGCGTCGGACTCGGTGAAGCGGCGCAGGAGCAGCCGCTCGGTCTCCAGGTAGGTGTGCACCGGCAAACGCTAGCCAGCCGGTGGGCGCCCTCTCGACAGGTTTTCCGGCAGCTCGCGCGGCCGGGCCCGCGCCTCGGCGGCATCAAGACGGAATTTCGTTCTCTGGTAATCTTCGCCCATGGAACAAAATTCCCTCGCGGCGGCCGTGCGGGCCAGGCTCTCCGGGCTGTACGACGCCGAGGCGCGGGTCGCGCAGGTGGTGCTCGACCAGGGCGCCGGGCTCGTCCACCTGAGCGTGAGCGACGTGGCGCGGCTGGCCGGCACGTCGGCGTCCACCGTCGTGCGGGCGTGCCGGCGGCTCGGGTTCGGCGGCTACCAGGAGGTGAAGATCGCCTCCGCCCGCGAGATGCCGGGTCCCGAGCCCCAGGACGAGAGCGACCCGCTGGCCGCGACCGTGCGGGCGGCCCGGGACGCGCTCGGCGGGCTGGGCGCCACGCTGTCGCGCGACGGTCTGAGCGCCGCCGCCGAGGCCCTCAACGGGGCCGCCCGGGTGCTGGTCGCCGCCACCGGCCTGTCGGGGGCGGTCGCCCTCGACGCCGCCTACCGGCTGCGGGCCCTCGGCCTGCCGGTGGACCTGCCGCCCGACCCGCTCACCGCGCACCTGGCCGCCGAGCTGCTGCCGGAGCCGTCGGTCTGCCTGGCGATCAGCCACAGCGGGGCCACCCGCTCCACCGTCGACACCGCCCGCCGCGCCCGCGCCGCCGGGGCCCGGGTCGTGGCGATCACCAGCTACGCCAGCTCGCCGCTGGCCGAGGAGAGCACGTGGGTGCTCGTCGGCGGCGGGCAGGACCTCGTCTTCGGCATGGAGGCGGTCGCCAGCCGCCTGGCCCACCTCACCATCGTCGACACGCTGTCCATGATCGTGCTCGGGCTGCGCGGCGGCGCGGCCGAGCGGGCCGTGTCGGCCTCCGCCGACGTCACGGCGAGCCACAGCTACTGAGAGGGGCCACAGTGATCAGTCAGAGCTTCGACCTCGCGGGCGAGCTGCGGGTCAGGCGGCTCGGGTACGGCACCGGCATGCTCACCGGGCCCGGCTACTGGGGGCCGCGCCTCGACCCGGACCAGGCGGCCGCCATCCTGCGCCGTGCCGTGGACCGCGGGGTGATGCTCGTCGACACGGCCGACAACTACGGGCCCGGCCTCGCCGAGGAGCTGGTGGCGCGGGCGCTGCGCCCGTACCCGGACGATCTGATGATCGCGACCAAGGGCGGCGTCGTCCGTACGGGCCCCAACGTCTGGCACGTCGCCGGACGGCCCGAGCGGCTGCGCGCCATGTGCGAGGCGAGCCTGCGCCGGCTCGGGACCGACACCATCGACCTCTACCAGCTCCACCGGATCGACCCGGAGGTGCCGCTGGCCGACCAGCTCGGGACGCTCGCCGAGCTGCGGCGGGAGGGCAAGATCCGGCACATCGGCCTCGACACGGTCACCGTGGAGGAGCTGGAGCGGGCGCTGGAGATCGCGGAGATCGCCTCCGTGCAGAACCGCTTCAACCTGCTGGACCGCGAGTCCGCGCCGGTGCTGCGGGCGTGCGAGGAGCGCGGGCTGGCGTTCCTGCCGTGGTTCCCGCTGGGCAACGGCTCGCTGGCCCGTGCCGGCCTGCCGGAGGTGGCGCGGCGGCACCGGGCGACCGCCGGCCAGGTGGCGCTGGCGTGGCTCCTGCACCACTCGCCCGTCATCCTGCCCACGCCGGGCACCGGGTCGCTCGCCCACCTGGAGGAGAACCTGGACGCGGCCGCCGTCGAGCTCACCCCCGACGACCTGGCCGCCCTGGACGGCCTCCTGTCCTAGAGGGAGCGCACGGCGGCGACCAGCTCCGGCATGCTCCCGACGCAGGGCTCGGCCCCAGGATCCGGCGCGACACCGGTGTCGTCGCTGCGGAACAGCAGGGTGCGCATGCCCAGCGCGCGTGCCGGGGCCAGGTTCGCCGGCCGGTCGTCGACGAACAGCACCTCCCCGGGGGGCACGCCCAGCCCGTCGAGGACCGCCGCGTAGGGCGCCGGGTCGGGTTTGCGGGCCCCGAGGTCCGAGCTGATGAACCAGCGCCGGATGCGCAGGTCCAGGCCGAAGCGGCGGCGCAGGAGCGCCGACCACGCCGCCGCGTCGTTGCTCAGGCAGGCCGGCTCGAACCCGTCGCCCGCCAGCTCGTCGAGGGCCTCGCGGGCGCCGTCCGTGAGCGCGTGTTCCCGGCAGTAGTGCTCGTCGCGCGGGTCCAGGCCGAGCGCCGTCCAGAACTCGTCCGTGGTCACGCGCCCGAGCGTCACCGACCGGTACGCCGACCGGATCTCCTCCTCCGGCGCCGTGCAGCCCTGGCCCCGCAGGTACGGGATGAGCACCCGCCCCTGGACGTTCCCGTACCGGTACAGCACGCCCATCGCGTCAAAGACGATCATCTTCACACACCGACGCTACTGCGGCGCGGGATGGCGGAGGCGACGGCGACCGCGGCGACCGCGAGGACGGCGAACGCCGCGAACGCCGTGGTGTAGCCGGACTCGGCCGGCACCGGGCCGGAGTCCGGCGTGCCGGCGGCCAGCAGCGCGGCGGCGATCTGGGCGCCGACCGCGCCGCCCACGGTGCGCACGATGGTGTTGACGCCGGTGGCCACCCCGGTCCGGTGCGGCTCGACGGCCTCGACGACGAGGTTGCCGATGGAGGCGAACGCCAGCCCGTAGCCGATGCCGACGACGAGCCCGGCGGCGTGGAAGTGCCACAGGCGGTCGTGGACGGCCGCCAGCAGCAGGAACGACACGGCGGCGCAGGCAGCCCCGGCCTGGAGCGGCAGCCGCGACCCGAACCGCCGCCCCAGCAGCGGCGCCAGCGGCGTGGCCACCAGCATGATCAGCGCCATCGGCAGCATGACCAGCCCGGCCTGCGCGACCGACGCGCCGAACCCGTACCCGGCGGACGGCGGTGTCTGCACGAAGCGGGGGATGAGCGTGATGACGCCGAACATGGCGGCCCCGACGACGAGCGTGGCCAGGTTCGTGGTGACGAGCGCGCGCCGGCCCATGAGCCGCAGGTCCACCAGCGGGTCGGGGGAGCGGAGCTGGACGCGGGCGAAGGCGGCCAGCAGCAGCGCGGCCGCCGCGAACAGCCCGACGACCGCCGCCGAACCCCAGCCCCAGGCCCTGCCCTGGCTGATGGCCAGCAGCAGCGCCACCAGCGCCCCGGACAGCAGCACGGCCCCCGCCAGATCCACGCGCCCGGCCAGGGCCGCGCGACGGGCGGGCGGGAGCGCGGCGCACGCGGCCAGCGCCGCCGCCGCGAGCACCAGGGTGCCCCAGAACAGCCACCGCGTGCCCGCCGCGTCGGCCACCGGACCCGCGACCACCATGCCCGCCGACCCGCCGATCCCGAACATGGCGCTGAGCAGCGCGACGACGCCGGGCACCCGGCCGGGCGGCACCGAGGCCCGCACGATCCCGAAGGCCAGCGGGAACACGCCGCCCGCCACCCCCTGGAGCGCCCGCCCCAGCACCATCCAGCCGAGGCTTTCGGCCGGCGCGCACACCAGCGTGCCGAGGGCGAAGCACCCCAGGCAGGCGAGCAGGACGCGGCGGTGGCCGAACATGTCGCCCAGCCGCCCCGCGATGGGCGTGGCCACCGCACTGGACAGCATGAACGCCGTGAGCACCCACGTCGCCGCCGTGGCCGAGGCGCCGAGCGCGGGCCCGAGCACGGGCAGCACCGCGATCACGATCGTCTGCGCGAGGCTCGCGGTCAGCGCCGCGACCAGCAACGCGCCCACCACCATCTTGTGTTCCGTCATAGTTAGGGAACCCTAAGTCTTGTGGACATGCGTCCGCAAGCTTGGTGGTGCGGCTTTCCGGGTGCAATGTGGGAAGGAACCTCAAAGTTGCTGCAGACCAGCTGAGAGGAACTTGTCATGCGCGCGAACGTCGGTGACCACCTGATCGTCCACGGCAACGTCGTCGGCCACGGAGACAGGCGAGGAGAGATCATCGAGATCAAGGGCGAGAACGGCGCGCCGCCGTTCCTCGTGCGATTCGAGGACGGGCACGAGCAGCTCATGTTCCCGGGGCCCGACGCGCTGGTCGAGCCCGCCGGGACCGTCTGACCGGCGCCCTTACGGAGCGGCCGCCCTGATGGCCTCGACGAGCATGTCCAGCTCGGCCTCGAAGAGCTCCTCGGGCGAGACGGCGCGCAGGTGGGGCTCGGCGGCGCGCAGCCTGGGGTGCTCGCCGGTCCGCTCGGCCAGGGCGAGCAGGCTCGCGGTGCGGTGTGCGGCCACGGGATCGCCGTGCAGCTCGCGGTGAAGCCTGCCCAGGACGAGGTCGATGAAGATCATGTAGTGCCGGGCCGCCTGCCGCTCGTCGAGCCCGGCGTCGGCGAGGATCGCCAGGATCGTCTCGACCAGGTGGAGCGCGCCGGGGCCGTGGTTGGCGCGGGTCATCAGCACGTCCACCATGCCCGGGTACGCAGCCAGCTGCCGGCGCATGGCGGCGGCCAGCAGGCGCAGCCGGTGCGGCCACGGGCCCTCGTCGATGCCGGGCGGGACCAGGTCGTGCTCGGCGATGGCGTTCATGACCAGGTCGACGAGGGCGTCCTTGTCGGCGACGTGGCGGTAGAGGGCCATCCGGGAGGCGCCGAGGTCGGCCGCCAGGCGGCGGACGGTCAGCGCCTCCATGCCCTCCGTGCGGGCGATCTCCAGGGCCACGGCGACGATCCGCGCCTGGCTGAGGCTGCCCCAGGCGCGGCGGCGCGACGGCTGCTGGCTGGCGGATGGAGCCACGGTGAAACCGTACTGGATACCTCGGGGGCCTCAGCCCAGGCGGGCGCGCAGGGCCTCGGTGAACCAGCCGAGGGCGGGGGCCAGCGGCTCCGGGGCGGGCCAGCCGTTGATCACCGCCAGCAGTTCGAGGTAGCGCTCCCTGCGCGGGTCGTTCGCCTCCTCCAGCCGGGCCAGCAGCCGCCGCCGCAGATCGGGGCCGTCCGGGAGGCCGCGGTCGCGGGCGTACGCGGCCACCACCGCCGCGACGGCGGCGCCGGCCTCGGAGGAGGCGGGGGCGAGGCCCGCCGCGAGGGCCGGGCGGGCGTGGTCGCGGGCCAGCACGACGGCGTCGGGGCGCGGGGGCGCGTCCCCGGTGCCGGCTCGCTCGGCCGCGAGCCCGGCGGCCGTGCGCCGGACGGCGGCCCGGAAGTCCGGGTCCTGCGCGAGCTCGGCCAGCTCCACCCACGCCTCCACCTGCTCGGGCGAGGGATCGTCGGGCAGTTCGGGCGTCATCGAGCTCATGATCCCCGCGAACCCGGGAACCGTGTCCAGGCCGTCGAAGGCGGCCTCCAGGAAACCGTCGACGAGGCGGCGGCGTTCGTCCTCGGAGAGTCTTGCCAGTTTGTGCATGAGATCCATTTCCTTGGGGCTGGAGCCGCGCCTGGCCACCGCCGTGAGCACCGCGCGCCGCAGCCGGAGCGTGCGGATCTGCACGGCCAGGGCTTCGGCGTGCGCGGCGGCGACCTCGGGGAGCGAGACCTCGCGGTCCACGACCCGCCGGATCGTGGGCAGGTCCACTCCCAGGTCGCGCAGCGTCCGGATGAGCTCCAGGCGTGCGACGGCGTCGAGGTCGTAAAGGCGGTACCCGGCCGGGCTCCGGTCGGCAGGCGGCACGATCCCCCGATCGGAGTAGAACCGGATGGCCTTGACCGTCAGCCCGGTGCGCCGGGCCAGGTCGCCGATGGAGTAGAGCGCCATGCCTCCACCTTTCCGTCTCCCCTGAAGGGAGACTCAACCGGTTGACGGTGATTCGCCCGCTTCTTAAAATCATCTAGTAGTGAATTAAGGAGCCGTCCTATGCGCAGGACACCCGCGGCCATCGTCAGCTCCGCCTTCTTCGTCGCCGCCCCCGGCACCTTCGCCGTCCTGGTCCCGTACTGGATCGGCGGCTGGCGCATGCGCGACCCGTTCCCGGACCCGGTCATGATCCCGCTCAAGGCGCTCGGCGCGATCCTCGCGCTCGCGGGGCTGGCCGTCGTGGTCAGCGCGTTCGTCAGGTTCGTGGTGGAGGGGCTCGGGACGCCCATCCCCGTCGCGCCGCCCGACCGGCTGGTCGTCGGCGGGCTCTACCGGTACGTGCGCAACCCCATGTACGTCGCGCTCCTGGCCGCCGTCATCGGGCAGGCCATGATCTTCGGCGATCCCTGGCTGCTCGGCTACGCCGCCGTCGTGGCCGCCGTCACCTACACGTTCGTCCGCCTCTATGAGGAGCCGAACCTGCGCAGGAGGTTCGGGGCCGACTACGAGCGGTACCGGGCCCGCGTCCCAGGGTGGTGGCCGACCGTGCACCCGTATCGCTCCTGAAAATTGGGGTCCCATGTCCGGGCGGGTTTGACTACCTGTGAGGAGATGTGGTCGCATCGTGACCTATGTTTCTGATGGGATGAATTAGACCGGTCCGGGGGAGAACGTTTCATGCCGCACGCCCTTCTGCGCGTGCTCGCTTCGACGTCCATCGCAAGCGCCACAGTCCTGGTGGTCCTGCCACCGCCTGCCCAGGCCCAGACGCAGGCCCAGACGCGGGCCCACGCCCAGGTGAGGGTGCAGCCCGTGCCCGCCGTGGAGGAGCCGCCGGCCGCCGCGGTCAGCGTGCCCACCCGGCCCTCGCTGGCAGTCAGGCCCGCGGGCACCGGGCGGGTGGGGCCCGACGAGCCCGAGGTGACCACACCTGCCGGGCCGCGCCTCATCGACGAGGTCACTTCCGAGGCCGCCTCCGTCCAGGAGGAGCAGGGCTTCGGCAGGCAGGCGCCCGACGTCCGGAGCGTGCTGCCCGATACGGCGGACGCCGAGCCGCTGACGCTGATCAAGCCGCTGGCGCCGATCCTCAAGGCGTTCGACGGGCTGGGCAAGGCCGTTCCGGGGCTGACGTACCGGCTCTGCGTTCAGAGCGAGGCCGTGCCGGTCTCCTGCTCGATCTCGCAGCCGGTCGCCACGCCGGCCGTCGCCGACGTCACCGGCGACGGCAAGCCCGACCTGGCCGGCGACCTCGTGCCCACGGCCAACCCCGTGGAGGGGGCGGCCGGGCTGGGGTTCGCGGTCAAACGGCTGTCGCAGGAGAGCGTCAAGGCGCTGGTCTGGGCCGAGTACGACGGCAAGGTGTCGGTCGGGTTCGACGGCCTGCGGCACGGCGCGTCGCTGTCGGCCTTCGACTGGGGGACCTTCAGCGTCGACCTGGCGGGCAAGCAGATCAAGGCCAGCGTGAAGCGTACCGATCCGGGCAGGTCCGCGGCCCTGGTCGCCGGGCTGACCGGCCGCAGCGTGGTGAGCCTGCGCCAGACGCCCGCCACCCGCAAGCTCACCGTGACCGCCGCGCTCGACTCGCCCTCCCTGGACGTCGACGCCTCCGCGCCCGCCAAGCTGGAGGCGCTGGCGGTGACCGGCCGCCAGTTCACCCAGGCCGTGCTCGACCGCATGCCCGCCCGCGCCACGGTGCGGCTGTCGAACGGCGAGGTCCGCTTCACCAGCCCGTCCTCGATCGCCCGCGCCCGGCTGAACAGCTTCACCTACCGTGACGGCAAGCTGGCCAGGGTGCTGAGCGCCCAGCTCAGGAAGGTGCCGCCGACCCTGACCGCCAAGTACGCGACCGCGGGCGGCAAGCAGATCCTGACCGTCGAGTCCGGCCGGGGCCGGGCCGGCGCGGCCTCCCTGCTCTTCTTCGACCGGGCCGCCGACAAGACCGTGCTCAAGACCGAGCTGAGCGCCCTGCCGGCCAAGGTGCGCCTGGTCAACGACCTGGCCGAGCACCGCGTCACGCACACGACCAGCTCGCCGATCGGCCGGTTCGCCGTGGTGCTCCAGCGCAACGAGGGCGCCGTCTCCAGCCCGCGCGGCGGCCACGTCACCATGATCAAGAAGGGTGCCGCGCTGGGGGTGTCGGGGCTGCTGACGGGGCTGTCCGGGTTCGACGTCACGTACGGGCCCGTGCCGCACGCCCACCTGGAGCTGGACTCCAGCGGGCGGTCGTTCGTGGGCGCGGCCAGCATCGACGACACCCACGTGGCCCGCCTGGAGGTCTCGAACACGCCCTCCACCGTCGACGTCACCCTCGACCCCGCGGGCAGGAAGGCCGAATACCAGGCCAGCGGCGAGATCCGCACCTTCCGCGCCGCCTACGCGAACCTGAAGACGGGCCCCACCATCGACGGCACCGTCCTGGGCGTGCGCGACGACGTCAAGGCGTCGTGGGAGCTGGGCGAGCGCTCGACCGTCAAGGTCGCCACGTCCTCGAAGATTGACCAGATCAGGATTTATGCCAATAAAGCGCACGTGACCTCTCCGTCCGGGGAGGACCTGGAGGCGACCGTCGAGGGCGTGCGCAAGAGCGTCGAGCTGGTCGCCGACACGGCCGCCAGGAATCTCACCTGGACCGCGGACGCCCCGGTGGCCAAGGTGTCGGCGCTGGCCAGGGTCAAGCTCGGCGACCGGTACGCCAGGGCCGCCGCCGAGGTGAGCGGCGTGCCGGCCCGATTCGACGCCTCGTGGGACCCGGCGGCGTACCGCTTCCGCGGCCTGTCCGGGCCGGTCGGGTCGGCGGAGCTGGCGTTCACCAACCACGACGGCGCCACGGCTCCCACCGGGCCGCACCTGTCGGCGCACTACAGCCAGGCCACCGGCGACCTGGACGGCAGCGTGCTGGTCAAGGGGCTGGAGCAGGTCGGGTTCAGCCCCTTGGAAGGCACAGCCGCGCAGGGGTTCAGTGCGGACTTCCGCTCGGCCAGGCAGACGCTGGCCGTGGACGCCGACGTCACGCGGGGTGACGCCCGCTTCGGCCTGATCGGCACCCTCGGGCCCGTGCCCGGCCGCCTGTCCGTCACCTCCGAGGGCGGCAAGCTCACGTACGCCGGTTCGCGCCTGGACGTGCGCGCCCGCGCCTGGCTGGGCAAGACCGGGGCGCTCGACCGCATGCGGGCCGCGCCGGCCGTGCCCGGCGGCGTGTCCCTGGTGGACGGCGGCTGCGCGGCCGGATCCGCGGGCTGCTCCCAGGGGGCGTTCTGCACGCCGGATCGCGGCTGCTACGGCCTTCAGGGATACCTGGACGTGACCGGGCTGCCGGACCAGGTGAGCGTGGACATGATGGGCAAGACGTTCGCGTTCTCGGGGTTCAGCCCGCGGCGCAAGAGCCTCGGCGTCTATCTGGCCAGCAGCGTGCTGTCACCGGTGCCCGTCAAGGCCAGGGCCACCCTGACCGGGCTGCCCTCCAAGATCACCAGCCTGTCGCTGGGGCCGTTCGGCGTCTCGCCGGGCAACGCCGTGCAGGCCGCGTACCGCATCGAGCCGGCCGTCACGCTCGGCACGCTCGACGTGCGGGCCGAGGCAGGGGACCTGCGCGGGCAGGTGTCGATCGACCCCGTGCCGGCCTCGGTGTCCGTCCAGGGCACGTACGGCGCCAAGACCCGCATCCGCGTGAACAACTCCGCGGCCGTCAAACGCCTGGACGCCAAGGTCACCCTGGCCGGGAAGGGCACCGGCGAGCTGCGCTTCGCGGACGTGCCGGCCGTGTTCGGGGTGGACGCCGACGCCTCGGCCGCCGGGCTGAGCGTGCCGGCGCTCACGTACAAGTCGAACGTCAGCACCCTCGACGGCCACCTCGGCGTGGAGGGCGGGCTGGTGGACCCGCAGGGCAGGCTCGGGGACCTGTCGTTCGAGGTCAAGGACCTGGCCGCCGACACCACCATCCGCATGAACCCCGACCAGTCGCTCGACCTCGTCTCCCGCCCCGTCCCCACGGGCGGCCTGTCGCTGCACGCGGGGCTGCGGATGGACCCCGTCGCGCCGCAGCTGATCTCGGTGAGCAAGGAGGTCCCGTACACGACGGGCTTCCTCACCTACAACGTCGGCGGGAAGTTCGGGCTGGGGGCGAGCTCGATCAAGGACCTGTCGCTGCGGGCGCAGCGCGTGTCGTGGCTGCGCATCCGGCCGGGCAAGATCCCGTTCGGCCTGAAGGCGTCCCCGGCGCTCGGGTACGTCGCGCCCGGCTTCGAGGGCGACTACGGTCAGCTCAAGCTGGCCGCCAAGGGCGTGGACCTGCGGCCCGAGGTCTCCCTGGACGTCCGGCTGAGCAGGGAGGTCGGCAACGACCTCTTCCACGACTCGGTGCGGCTGGCCCCGACCGACTCGCTCGCGCTGCGCCGCTACGACCAGCGGATGCGGCGGATCGGGGCCAAGCAGGAGATCAAGGCGGCGGGGATCAGCCTGGCGTGCGTGACGGTGGACGCCAAGCCCGGCTTCGCGGCCGGGGACGGGTCCAGCTCGATCACGTTGCGCGGCGCCGACGGGCCCCAGATGGTCTCGCTGCTGGATCCGGGGGACCAGGTGCCGGACTACGCGGTGGACCTGCTGACCCACTTCATGAGCCCGTTCCCCGGGGCGGAGTGGAAGGTCGCGGGCACCAAGGCCGGCGGCTGCGGCCCCGCGCGGCGCCCGGCCTCGCGCTGACCCCGGCGGGACCCCCCGGCTGACGGCCGCGCGCCTGGTGCGCGGCCGTCAGCCGGGGCCGCGGTAGCCGGACGGCGGGCGCTCGCCCTCGTACGCCCGCACCGGGCGGCCGGCCAGGAACGCCCGCAGGAGCCCGAGGTACGCCTCGCTCGCGTAGGCGTCCCCGTCGGCGCCGTCCTCGCCGGAGCCGTTCTTGGGGGCGTCGTCTTTGGGGGCGTCGTCCTCGGCAGGGTCGTCGCCGAGGTAGGCGAGCGTGGCCGAGGGCAGCGCCCGCCGGTAGTCCATGGCCGACGTCCAGCCCTGCTCGTCGCACCGGCTCTTGACGATCAGCACGGGGACCGTCACCTCGGACAGGCTCAGCGGGAGGGAGCCGGGCGCCGTCCGCCCGGTCAGGCCGACGTACCCGCCGGTCGCTGTGCCGGACGCGGCGGTGGACGCGGCGGTGGCCGGGCACGGGTGCGGCGCCCCCTGCCGGACGAGGCCGAGGTAGGCGTCCAGCTCCTGGTCGCCCGCGAAGTCGTGCGCCGCCCGCGGGTCCACCCGCAGCAGCGTGGAGACGGCGAGCAGGCGCGGATCCGGCGAACCGTCCCGCCCGAACACCGCCGCCGGCTCGACCTCCCTGTCCGCCTTCCGCCCGGGAGGCAGCCCGGTGGGCGCCGCCAGGACGGCCTTGGCCACCCGGTCCGGGTGCGCGGCCAGGTAGGCGGTCGCCAGCTGGGCGCCGTAGTCATGGGCGACCAGGATCAGCCGGCCGGCGCCCACGGTCTGCCTGATGGCCTCCAGGTCCTCCACGTCGCGCGTCAGCCCGTACTCGCCCGGGTCCCGCAGCCGCGCCGAGCGCCCGGCTCCGAGCTGGTCGTAGACGTACACCTGGTAGCCGTCGGCCGTCAGCTTCCTGTAGAAGGCCGCGGAGGCCGCCAGGTCGGCCACGCCGGGCCCGCCGTGCAGGAACACCACGGGGTCGGGGCGCGTGACCCGCTTGGGCGCGAACCGCACGTACGCCAGCGCCGAGCCCGTCGGCAGCCGCCACTCCCGCTGCCCGGCCACCGGCGCCGGGGGAGCGGGCGGCCGGAGCGGGCGCAGCGTGGCGACGCTGACCGGCCACACGACGGCCGCCGCCACCCCGAGGATCACCACGGCCCGCAACCAGCGCCCCCAGGCCGCCCTCGGCCGGGGCACGCACAGCAGCAGCCCCAGGAAGAACACCGACGCGAAGACCGCCAGCCCCGTCACCGCGAACGCGGTGGGCTCCGCGCCCACCATCGCGGTCCCGGCCAGCGCGGCCAGCCCGAGGACCGGCGACAGGGCCAGCACCCCGGCGCCCGCCACCGCCCGCCCGGCAAGCCTGGCGAAAGAAGCCACAAGGGGACGCTAGTGCACGCCATGGGTTTCGGTCAGGGAGATGGGGGTTCCGGCCAGGGGGCGGGATAGCGCTTTCCGTCCGAATGCTGTGAAATATCAGCATCCTTCTACAGGCTGGAGCTTCCGTGCCACTGTTCGACCTGCCGCTTGAACAACTCCGCAGCTACCTCCCCGAACGCGACGAGCCCGCCGACTTCGACGCGTTCTGGTCACGCACCCTGGCCGAGGCCAGAGAGTTCGACCTGAGTGCCGAGTACGTCCCGTACGACCTGCCCCTCGCCACCGTCGACGTGTTCGACGTCTCCTTCGCGGGCTGGGGCGGGCACCGGATCAACGGCTGGTTCCTGGTGCCGCGCGGTGTGGAGGGCCCGGTGCCGTGCGTGATGCACTACATCGGCTACAGCGGCGGGCGCGGGTTCCCCAAGGATCACCTGTTCTGGCCCAGCGCCGGATACGCGGTGTTCGTGACGGAGACCCGCGGCCACGGCGGCGCGAACGCCGGCAGCCCCGGCGCCACCGGCGACCCGCACGGCAGCGCGTCGCCGCAGGCGCCGGGCATGATGACGCGCGGCATCCTCGACCCGGACGACTACTACTACCGGCGCGTCTTCACCGACGCCGTCAGGGCCGTGGACGCGGCCGCCGAGCACCCGGCCGTGGACGCGAACCGGATCGTCGTCTCGGGCGGCAGCCAGGGCGGCGGCATCGCGCAGGCCACGGCCGCGCTCCACCCGTCGGTCAAGGCGGCGCTGATCGACGTGCCGTTCCTGACCTATTTCCGGCGGGCCGTCGAGATCACGGGGAAGGACCCGTACCAGGAGCTGGTGCGGTTCCTCTCGACCCGCAGGGACAGCGCCGACCAGGTCTTCCGCACGCTGTCGTACTTCGACGGGCTCAACTTCGCCGCGCGCGGCCGGGTGCCCGCGCTCTACTCCGTGGCGCTGATGGACGACATCTGCCCGCCGTCCACGGTGTTCGCCGCCTACAACCACTGGCAGGGCCCGAAGGAGATCTCCGTGTGGCCCTGGAACGGCCACGAGGGCGGCGGCGGCTTCCAGTCGGAGGAGCAGTTGCGCTACCTCCACAAGCTTCTCAGCGACGGGTGACGGGCGCGCCCGCCGTGCCGGTGCGGCACGGCGGGCGCCCGCGTCACGCCGTCTGGTCCTTGACCAGGAACGACACGCTGCCCTGGTCGTCGGCTCCGGCGTCCAGAGACTTGTCCTCCAATACGGTCGCGGCCACGGGGTCGAGGTAGACGCGCGCCCCCTCGGCCTCGACGACCGCATCGGCCGGCTCCGGCGCGGTGGCCAGCGTCAGGGTGAGCGAACTCGCGCCCTCTCCCTGAGACGAGATACGGATCCCGCTCTGGGCAGGCTCGGGCGCAGACGCGGTCAGATCGCGGATCGCCTGGGCTGCGTTGGCTGTCAGGGTGAGCACTACGGCTCCTCCTCACGGTCGACGTTCAGGAGTTGCCTGCCCTTCCCTCAACTCGGCGGCTCAACCCTTCTTGACTGTTTCTTTACCCGGAATTCCTGGAGCTCCCTGTGGAGAATGGGGGCCATGGACTTCGCGGAGCAGAGGCAGGCCATGGTGGCGCACCTGCGGGAACGCCAGGACATCAGCGACTCCGTGGCCGCCGCGCTGCTCGCGGTGCCGCGCCACCTTTTCCTGCCCGGCGTCGATCCCGAGGACGCCTACCGCGACGAGCCCATCGTCACCAAACGTGACGACGCGGGACGGCCGATCAGCTCGTCCTCGCAACCCGCGATCATGGCCACCATGCTCGACCAGCTCGGCGTCGAGCCGGGGCACCGGGTGCTGGAGATCGGCGCGGGCACCGGCTACAACGCGGCCCTGCTGGCCCACCTCGCCGGGCCCACCGGGCACGTGGTGAGCATGGACATCGACGAGGACATCGTCGCGGGGGCCGGGCGGCACCTGTCCGCCGCCGGTGCGACGCGGGTGGAGGCGGTGTGCGCGGACGGCGCCCAGGGGTACGCGGAGCGGGCCCCGTACGACCGCGTGATCGCCACCGTCGGCGTGTGGGACCTGGCCCCGGCGTGGCTGGAGCAGCTGGGCGCGGGCGGGCGGCTGGTGGCGCCGCTCGACCTGCGGGGCGTGCAGGTGTCCGTGGCCCTCGAACGCGCCGGTGACCACTGGGCCAGCCGGTCCGTGGCGCCGTGCGGGTTCATGCGGATGCGCGGGGCGTTCGCCGGGCCCGAGGCGGTCGTGGTGCTGCGCCGGGATCCCGAGCTCATGCTGGGCCTGCCCGAGCGGCGCGAGATCGGCGACGTGCTGGGCGCGCTCGACACCGAGCCCGACGAGGTCGTCGTCGGCGGGGGCGAGACGCCGTACGGGCCGGGCGTCACGATGTGGCTGGCCCTGCACGACCCCCGCTGCTGCCTGCTGACCGGCAGGCTGGGGCGGGGGTTCGGGATGAGCGTCGGCCTCGTCGACGGCGACGCCATCGCGCTGCTCGCCGGGGAGGGCGCGCACGTGGCCCGCGGCCGGGCGCCCACCGGCCCCGGCCTCGCGGCCCAGGGCCACGGGCCCGGCGGGGCCGCGCTGGCGGCCGACCTGGCCGGGCACGTGCGGGCATGGGTCGCGGCGGGCCGCCCGGAGTCGGGCGACCTGCGCATCCACGCCTATCCGGGGTCCGCCCCCGGTGACGGGCGGTCGACGGTCATCCCGAAGCGCCACACGACGCTGGTGGTCGACTTCGGCTGACCGCGGGCGCCTGCCCAGGTGGAATGCCGGAGATTGAGGGAAGGGGTGATGACGTTCTGTAGTTGATTCGTGCCACTATGTCATAGGAAATGCCCATGCGCACTCTGTTGCTGGCAGCCGCAGCCCTGGTCGCCCTCGGGGGCTGTGCCGACGTGTCGACGGACACCGCGGGCCTGGCGCCGCGTACCGACACGCAGCCGTCCGAGCAGGACAAGGCCTGGATGCGGGCCATCCACGAGAGCAACCTGGCCGGCGTCCGGGCGGGGCAGCTCGGGGCGGGCAAGGGCAGAACGCCGCGGATCAAGGCGATCGGCAAGATGCTCGTCGTGGACCACACCAAGCTCGACACGAAGGTGACCGGCGCGGCCACGCGGCTCCACATCGAGCTGCCCATGTCCCCGAGCGCCGACCAGCGCGCCATGCTGGCCGAGCTGCAGAACTCGCCGCCCAACGACTTCGACCAGGACTTCACGGCCGCCATGATCAACGAGCACCAGGACGCGCTGGCGGCCACGAAGGTCGAGATCTCCCACGGGACCTCGCCGACGGTGGTGGCGCTGGCCAAGATGGCGGAGCCGTCGCTGGTGGCGCACCTGACCGCGCTACGGCAGCCCGGGAGCGGCCAGGAGACGCAGACGCCCACCGAATCGTCCATCGGGACGCCCACGGGGACGACACCGGGGACGACACCGGGGGTGACGCCGGGAATGACGACGCCCGGGTCGCCCACGCCTCACGGCGAGTAGAGCTCGACCTCGTTGAGCATGCTGCACGTCCGGCCGAGCTCCGGCCCGCAGTCGGAGGTCGGCTCCGTGACGATCTTGACGTGCCGGCCCGTGCGGTCGATCTCCTCGTACCGCATCGCGTAGTCCGTCCGGTCCTTGATCGTGACGACGGGCTCGCCCCAGGAGCGGCCGTCCTTGGAGACGTACACGCGCGCCCCGGCCGGGTGGCCCGGGCGCAGACTGAGGCCGATCCTGGTCAGCGCGTACTGCCGGTCCAGGTGCAGCACGTACCGGCCGGGGCCCTTGGCGACGGCGCTCGACCAGTAGCCGGTGCTGCCGTCGAAGGCCGCGCCGGGGCGGCTCCTGGGCCGGCCGCTCCAGCGCATGGTGGTCTCGACGCCCAACCGGCCGTCCCGGCGCATCTCGGCCAGGTCGAGCAGGCCAGGGCCGGGCGGGTTGATCGTGAACAGCTGCCGCTTGATCGCGTACCAGCCGTGGTTCTCGAAGCGGCCGTGCGCCGGGCAGGCGGTCTCGTCCAGCAGGCCGTCGGGGCGCACGCCGGGCAGCTTGCAGTTGTCGACCACCTGGATCAGCCGGTGCGGGCCGAGGGCCGCGATCCCGGTGTAGCCGGACGAGCCGTGCACGGGCCAGATGCCGTCGCGGTTGTGGTAGGTCACCCGCGGCTCCAGCCACTCCTCGCCGAGCCCGTCGGGGGAGACGGCCATCCAGTTGTCCGGGCGCCCGGCGCTGAGCACGAGGATGCCGCCCGGGGTCAGCAGCAGCCGTGGCGCCACGCCGCGGACCACGCAGTCCTGGCCCGCGAAGCGCAGCGGGCGCACCGGCGACCAGGTGAACCCGCCGTCGGTGGAGCGGCTCTGGTGCAGCGTGGAGAACCGGGCGCCGTCGCGGCGCAGCACCGCCAGCAGGCTGCCGTCCATCGTCTGCGCGATGCTCGCCTCGTTGTAGACGAGCCTCCCGGACGGCCCCTCTGCCGGACCTCCGATCACGCCGCGCCGCTCGAACGTGCGGCCGCCGTCCCGGCTGGCGTACAGCTCGGCCTGGTACGTCCCCGTCTCCCGGTACTCGGCGTAGGCCGAGAACAGGATCGTGCCGTCGGCGAGCTGAACCGGCAGCCCGTGCGTGGCCCCGCCGGGCATCAGGTCGCCGGGCGTGGTCAGCGTCGCCTCCGAGCGCACCCAGCTCTCCCCGTCCTCCGGCGACGACGTGGTGAGCACGCCCAGCGTCGCGGAGTGCGGGCCGGTGTTGCGCAGGTAGTACTCGGTGGCGAAGTACCGGCCGTCGAGCAGCTGGACGGGGGCCTCGCGCAGCGGCGTCAGGCTCGCCGGGCCGAACGTCCGCCCGCCGTCGCCGGAGATCGCGGCCGAGTTGGTGAGGGTGACGATCTGGTCCACGTTCGCGGTGAAGGTGGTGATCACCTTCTGCCGGGGCGCCCCGCCGGGGCCCACGACGTCGAGGACCGAGACGTTCGGGAAGCCCGCGAACTCGAGCCGTTCGGACTCCGTCGGCTCCCGGTCGACGGGCGGCGGATTGGGATGAATCCAATCTAGTGAGGAAGCAGTATCGATCAGGTAAGCCTCGCCCGGGATGGACGGCTGGGAGTGATCCGGTAGCTGGCAGTAATCGGCCGCTGCCTGCGGCGGGTCCGGCGGAGCGGGCAGTCCCGCGGCCACCGACAAGGCCACGACCACGGATCTTGGCACCCACACCGGCTCGCTCCCCGTCCTGTTTTCCGCATTTGCCGAACCGTTCGGACTCTAGATGATCCACGCTCCGTAACACCGTATTCACCTGCGGGAAGTCGCGGGTTCACAGCTGCCGCCGATCGGGCGGCGAGAGATCCATACTGGATTCGTTAAGTACCAGTTGACAGAAAACCCCTCTCTGACGACGATCGGGACGGCACTATTAAGTGTCAATTTACGTCGTGGGTCGGGAGGTGGCCCCAGATGAGCATCGAGCCGAGGGCGAGAGTGGCCCCAGAGCGAGTGCTGCCAGGCCCGGTGCCCCTGGCGCCGGAGACAGCCGCCCAGCAGCGGGTGGTTCAACGGATCTGCGCCAGGGTGGCGCCCGCCGACGTGGACGTCGGCGTAGACGAAGTACCCCCGGGCGGACTGCAGGTGTGGATCGACACCCCGGTGCCGGTGGCCGCGCAGGAGTCCTGGGTGCTCTACCACCGCATGGCCCGCGAGGTCGCGCTCGTCGGCTGGCACTGCGAGGCCGACGCCGACCGCCTGCTGGTCCTGGGCTGGAGCGCCGCCTGCCTGCACAACCGCATACGCCTGCTCCAGAGCGGGCTGCGCCGGCTGACCGACTTCGAATCGACCGCGCAGCGGGCCGTGCAACTGGAAGGGCGGCGCCCGGACCAGCCCGCCACCGAGGTCGTCATCGCCGTGCGCGCCTCGATCGAGCGGCGGCTGCGCTGGCCCGAGCGGCTGGCCGAGCTCGACGGGTTCGAGCGCAGCTCGGGTCTGCCCCACCTGCAGCTGCTCCTCGCCCAGGTCATCGGACTGGAGGCGAAGGTCGCGGCCGCCTGCGCGGAGCACCTCGTCATGGCGCGGGTGCTGGCGCGGGCCGTCTGCGAGCAGTACGCCCGCCACTCCGACCTGTCGCGCGCCCAGCGCGACGTGCTGGCAGAGTCGCGCCGATGGGTGCACGCCAGCTCCATGATCCGAGGCTCGGCCGGCGCCCGGCCGAGCACCGGCGGCACCGCCGGCCGTCCCCACATGGGGCTGGCGGAGCGCCGTATCGCCGCGAGCGTCATCAACCACGGCGTGTCGCGGGCGATCCCCGCGGCCGTCACTCCGGTGGCCGACCACCTCGACCACACGGAAGGCGCACGCTGACCCAGATCCGCTCAACGGCGAGCGGTCGCCCGGAAAACCCCACCCGAATCCGGTAGGAGAGCTCCCGTCATGCGAACCCCCCCGCACCTGCCCGCCAGAACCATCCGTGACACCCGAGACACCGACACAGTCCGGCCCCGCCGGCACCCCTACGGCCTGCACGAGGTCCCCATTCAGGCGGCGCCGCTCGGAAGCCTCGACATCCCCGGCACCGACGCCGAGCCCGACGAGTACGTCGAGCAGCGGCTGCTCGGCATCAGGGAGATGTCCAACCAGGCCATCGGCTCCATCGACGACCTGCTCCAGCACACCGCGTGAGCCGAAAGAGGAGAGTCATGCAGGAACTTGAGCGACTGGAGCTGAAGTCGCACGACGTCGGGGGTCACCAACCGCGTTCCGTGGCGGGCATCGACTCGCCGCGCAGCCTCGACGAGGTTCGCGCACTCGTACGGCAGGCCATGAGGACCGGCCGCCGCCTCTACCCGATCAGCACCGGCAAGAACTGGGGCATGGGCTCGGCCGTGCCGGTCACGGACGACAACCTGGTCGTCGACCTGAGCGGCATGAACCGCATCCGCGGCCTCGACCTGGAGGCCGGCTTCGCGGTGATCGAGCCCGGGGTGACCCAGGCACAGCTCGCCGAGGTGCTGCTCGACACCCCGTGGATGCTGAACGTCACCAACTCCTGTGCCGATACCTCCGTCGTGGGCAACGCCCTGGACCGGGGCGACGGCACCTTCCGCTCCCGGGTGCACGACGTGGCCGGGCTGGAGGCCGTGCTGGCCGACGGCAGCGTGGTCACCACCGGTGGGCTGGACCCGGTGGGGCGCTACCACGGCCGGGTCGCCGGGCCCGACCTGACGCCCGCCTTCGTCCAGCACAACCTGGGCATCGTCACCGCCATGGCCGTCGCCCTCGTGCCGCGTCCGCAGACCGTCGGCCTCGTTTACGGCCGCATCCCGCGCGACCAGGTCGGCGTCACACTCGACGCGGTCGCCGGGTTCCTGCGCCGCGGCAACCCCGCCGACGGGATGTTGCGCGTGCGCGAGCTGGCGCTCGTTCCGAGCCACGGCGACTGGTTCCTGCCCAGGGGCGTCGACCCGGACCTGTTCACCGTCATGGGGCCGCTGCTCGGCAGCGACGCCGCCGTCGAACTGGCCGAGGAGCTGCTGCGCAAGGCGCTCATCGAGGTCGAGGGCGCCGAGGCGCTGCGCGTGGTCGACGCGGCCGGGGTGGGCCCCGACGACCCGCTCTACCCAAGGGCGCTCATGTCCCAGGGCATCCCCACCTGCCTGGGCGTGCGCAACGCCCTCCGCGTCACCTCCTGCGACCAGATCGACGAGGGCCAGACCGGCTTCCTGGCGTTGATGCCGCTGATGCCGACGCACGCCCGCAGGACCGAACACATCCTGGCCGCCCTCCAGACGGCCGTGGACGCGCACACCACCGCGCTCATGGTCGAGTGGAACCTCGTCAGCCGGCACATGGCCAACGGCGTCATCCAGATCTTCTTCGAACGGGGCGCGCCGGACGCTCCCTACCGCGCCCACCAGCTCCGCAACGACGGCAACTGCCTGCTGCGCGGCCACGGGTGCGCCATCTACCGCTCCGACATCGACCACGCGGCGGCCGACGTGTGGTCGGAGACCAGCACCGCCAGCCTCGGCATGCTGCACCGGCTCAAGACCGCCCTGGACCCGGACGGCCTGCTCTCGCCGGGTCGCTACGGCGCCTGACTGTTCGGGCTTAAGGAACGATCCACCTCCGCCGGTCGCACTGCCGGAGTGTGCCGGTCGGCGGAGACCACTCATAGCTTGGAGGTGACCGCGTGCGTTCGTCACCAGCGCGGGGGACGAGCACCATCGACCGTCGTCACGCCGTGATGTTGCGGCTGGTCGGCGCGGGTGTCATGTTGACGGTGATGGCCGACACCACGGCCACCACCCTGGCAGTCGGAGTCCTGCGGTACACACCCGCCGGGGCCGGCATGCCGCTGGGCGACCTGGTCTGGCTGACCAGCGCGGCGTTCATCCCGATCGCAGCGCTGCTGGCCACCGCGGGCCGCTGGGCGGACCTGTTCGGCCGCCGACGGGTCCTGGCCGTCGGGCTCGTGGTGTTCGTCCTGGGCGGCATCGCCACCGTCCTGGTGGACTCCTGGTCGTACGTCCTGGCGGCACGGGCCGTCCAGGGCGCCGGTGCCGCGGCGATGATCCCGGCCAGCCTCGGGCTGTTGCTCGGAGAGCTGCCGGAGTCGCAGCGGCGCGGCGCGATCGCACTGTGGAGCTCCGCCTCCGGGCTGGGCTGCCTGCTCATGCAGGCGGGCGGCGGCTGGCTGGTCGTCTCCGTCGGCTGGCGGGCCCTGTTCGTTCCCGACGTCGTCATCGGCGTCGCGCTCCTGATCGCCTGCGCCGCGCTTCCGCCGGGTAAGCGCGCCGGGGCCAGGGGCCTGCCGGACGTCCTCGGCGCGTGGCTGCTCGCCGCGGGCATCGCGGTCATCGTGCTGGCCATCTCCAAGGCGATGGCCTGGGGCATGGACGTGGTGTGGCTGGCGCTGGCCGCGCTGGCCCTGCTGGGCGGCGCGCTCGCGCAGGCCAGGCACCACCGCCTGCCCGCGATCGACCTGGCCCTGTGGCGGCGCCCCAGATTCGTCTGGGGCTGGCTCGCGACCTGGGGCTTCGGCGCTCTGTCGTACGGGCTGCTGACCGTGCAGCCGTTGTACCTGCTCCACCTGGGCTACCCCATGCTCGAGGTGGCCATGTGGCTGACACCCACGTCGGTGGCGGTCGTCGTGACGAGCTTCCTGGCCGGAAAGGTCGTCAAGCGGGTCGGCGCGTACGGGCTGATCTACGCCGGCTCGCTGCTGTGCGGCGGCGCCTGCGTGCTCGTGCTGACGCAGGCCGGGCCCACCGTGTGGGGCCTGATCGCCAGCGTCGTGGTCGGCGTCGGCGTCGGCGCGCTCGCGCCGGGCACCTCCGTCGCCACCACCCTGGCCGCCCGCCCCCACCAGTACGCCTCCGCCGTCGGCGCGGCCACCATGGCCCGCATGGTCGGCGGGGCCGTCGGCGTCGCCGTCGTGTCGGTCGTCATCGACCACCCGTTCATGACCGGCCCCTTCGCGGGGCTGGCCGGCGCGCTCGCGATGTGCGTGGCCATCTCCGTGCTGATCGGCGCACTGGCCCTCACCAAGATCACCCGGCTGCGGACCGACCCGGGCGACGTCATGATCAAAGTACCGCGCCGCATGCTGCTGGAGCTGCGCATGACGCTCGCCACCGTGGCGGCGGAGGCCGACGCGTTGCTGCCTGCCGAGACCCGCACACCCCCCACGGACCACATTCCGCGGCCGCGAGCGGCCGAGCCGGGCCCGCTCGCGGGTTCCCGCGGGAACCCGAACTAGTTCAACCATTCGAAAGGGCTCTCGTCATGGCAACCACATCGTGCGACGTAGCAATCGTCGGCGCCGGGCTCGGCGGCTGCTTCCTCGCCTTACTGCTGGGTCGCCGCGGACAGCGCGTCGTCGTCATCGAGCAGGGACCCTCGGTCCCCAGCGCGGGCGCGGACTTCCTCAAGCCCCCCGGGCTCCGGGTGCTCGCCCGGCACGGGCTGGCCGACTTGGTCGGACGCCATGGCCTCAGGCGCGACACCATCCGCTACTACCACGACGGCGACCCCATCCAGGAGTGCCGCTTCCCGGAGGGAGGCTTCCTCGTCCGCCCCTACCGGGAGCTGGTCGAGCTCATCTACACCAGCTGCGTGATGGAGGGCGTCGACTTCTGGTTCGACGCCGGCATCGACGACATCGCGATCGGCGACGGCCGCGTCGAGGAGCTGACGCTGTCGAACGGGAACCGGCTGCGGGCCGGCGTCGTGATCGGCGCCGACGGCACCAAGTCGGCCGTGCGGCGGGCGCTCGACATCGAGCAGCGCACGCTGCCGTACGAGCGGCTGCTGATGCGGGTGGCCACCGTACCGCTGACGGCCAGCGTCGCCCAGCTCAACCGGCTGTACTTCAGCTCCGAAGGCTGGTTCGCCTACCTCTATCCGATCAACAGGGACCAGGCCAGGGTGTTCGTCGGCCTGCCCCCCGAGGACGACAAGGAGATCTTCGAGGACGGCATCCCCGCACTGCTCGACGAGCTGAAGAAGTTCGTCACCGACAGCTCGGACGCCTTCAACGTCCTCCAGCCCGCGACCTGGCAGCGGATCAAGGTCTCGTCGATGCGGGTGGAGGCGTACCACAAGGGCAACGCGGCGCTCCTGGGCTCGGCCGCCTTCGCCTGCCACCCCATGACCGGGATGGGCATGAGCTACACGCTGCACGACGCGGAGCTCCTGGCCGACGTCATCTGCGCGGCGGGCGGCGACGCCGACCTGCTCGAACGGCTGCTGTCCGCCCGCTACGAGCCCCGCGGGGAAGCCCACAGGCAACTGATCGACTACGGGGACGCCCTGGTCGCCACCTTCCGCGACCGGGACGCCTACCTCGCGGCCTTCCGTCCGGAGCTGCACGTCTACGGCGACGCGGCGGCCCTGCAGTCGATCTGAGCCGGTGTCCCCGCCGCCCGCCATTCCCCACCAGGTGAGGTCGTCCGGTGCCACGCTGAGTGCGACGGGCCGGCCCTGTCCCCAGGCGGCGGGGGCGCCCACCGGGCGCCCCCGGTGGTAGGGCGTGCACTACCAAGAGAACGGGTGACAGCGGGGGTCCGCCGGGCCCCGTCTCTCGCGATGCTGATGACTGATCACCTATCAATCGTCAGCATCGGAGAGAAAAGTGGGGACTGTGGGGACCGCCGCCGTTCAGCGCGGCAGCGACTTCGCAAGGCTGTCACGCCGGATCGCCGAGGCGGGGCTGCTGGACAAGCGACCGGGCTACTACGCGGCCAGGATCTCCCTGGTGGGCGGCCTGTTCGCGGGGAGCTGGGCGCTGTTCGCCCTGGTCGGGGACTCCTGGTGGCAGATCCCGGTCGCGGTGCTGCTCGCCGTGGCCTTCGCCCAGGTGACGCTCCTGGCCCACGACCTGGCGCACGGGCAGATCTCCAGGTCGCGGCGCACCAGCAGGATCGCCGGGCTGCTCGTGGGCAACCTGGCCGTCGGGCTCAGCTACGGCTGGTGGATGGACAAGCACACGCGCCACCACGCCAACCCCAACCACGAGGAGCACGACCCCGACGTCGCGCCCGACATCCTGGTCTGGTCGCAGAAGCAGGCCGAGCAGTCGCGCGGCATACCCCGGTTCATCGGGCGCTGGCAGGCGTTCCTGTTCTTCCCGCTGCTCACCCTCGAAGGCGTGAACCTGAAGGTGTCGAGCTTCCGCGCGCTGCGCCGCCCCTCGCTCAAGAGCCGAGGGCTCGAAGGGCTGCTGCTGACCGCGCACGTGCTCGTCTACCTGGGTGCGGTCTTCCTCGTCCTGCCCTTCGGCGCGGCGCTGGTGTTCGTGGTCGTGCACCAGGCCTGCTACGGCATCTACCTCGGCTGCACGTTCGCGCCGAACCACAAGGGCATGCCGGTCCTGACCGCCGAGGACGAGCTGGACTTCCTCCGCCGCCAGGTCCTGACCTCCAGGAACGTGCGCGGCGGCCGCCTGGTCAACACCGCGCTCGGCGGCCTGAACTACCAGATCGAGCACCACCTGTTCCCCAGCATGCCGACCGCGAACCTGCGCAGGGCGCAGCCCATCGTCCGCGACCACTGCCGGCAGCTCGGCATCGACTACGTCGAATGCGGCCTGTTCGCGTCGTGGGGCCAAGCCCTGCGGCACTTGCACGAAGCCGGACGACCACTCCGCGTTGGTAGGGTTTAGTTGGAAATAGGCGGATCTGAGCAGGTTGGGGAATAGGTGGAGGTCGAACAGACAGCGCTGCCGGGAATCGGGCTACGACACGACTTCACCACCCGGAAAGGTCAGCGGGTCGGCGTCGTGTCCCACCGCACCGGCCGCCGGGACCTGGTGATCTACGACGCGGACGACCCCGACGCCGTCTGCCACGTGGTCAAGCTCAACGACGAGGAGGCCGACGCCCTGGCCGAGCTCCTCGGCGCGCCCCGCATCGTGCAGCGGCTCAACCAGCTGCACGAGCAGGTCGAGGGCCTGGTCAGCGTGCAGCTCCCCGTCCCCGACGGCTCTCCCTACGCCGGGCGTCCCATGGGCGACGCCCGCGTGCGGACCCGTACCAGCGCCTCCATCGTGGCCGTCGTGCGCGGCGGGCGGGTCTTCGCCAGCCCCGGCCCCGACTTCGTGTTCGCCGCGGGCGACGTCGTGGTCGTCGTGGGCAGCGAGGACACCACCGCCGAGGTGGCCGGCATCCTGTCGGACGGGTAGAGCCGCGGGTGCACCATACCGCGGTTCTTTTTCTCGAGTTCGGCGCCATCGTTCTTGCCCTGGGAATCCTGGGCGCCCTCGCGCTGCGCGTGGGCATCTCGCCCATCCCGCTCTACCTGATCGCCGGCCTGGCGTTCGGGACCGGCGGGGTGCTGCCGCTGGCGACCAGCGACGACTTCGTCTCCGTCGGCGCGGAGCTGGGCGTCGTCCTGCTGCTGCTGACGCTCGGCCTGGAGTACAACGCCGACGAGCTCGTCACGAGCCTGACCGGCAACGTCCGCGCGGGCATCGTCGACCTGGTGCTGAACGCCGCCCCCGGCGCGATCTGCGCGTTGTTGCTGGGCTGGGGCCCGGTCGCGGCCGTGGCGATGGCGGGCGTCACATACGCCACCTCCTCGGGCATCACCGCCAAGGTGCTGTCCGACCTGGGGTGGATCGGCAACCGCGAGACGCCGACGGTGCTGTCGCTGCTGGTCTTCGAAGACCTGACGATGGCCGTCTACCTGCCGGTCCTGACGACCATGCTGGCCGGGCTGAGCCTGGCCAGCGGGGCGGTCGCGGTGGGCGTCGCGCTGCTGACCGTGAGCGTGGTGCTGGTCGTGGCGCTCAAGTTCGGGCGCTTCATCGAGGCGTTCGTGGCCAGCCCCAACAACGAGGTGCTGCTGCTCAAGGTGGTCGGGCTCGCCCTGCTCGTGGCCGGGCTCGCCCAGCAGCTGAACGTGTCGGCCGCGGTCGGCGCGTTCCTGGTCGGGATCGCGCTGTCCGGCGAGCTCGCCGAGGAAGCGCAGGCGCTGCTGGCGCCGCTGCGCGACCTGTTCGCAGCGGTGTTCTTCGTCTTCTTCGGTCTGCAGACCGACCCGGCGAAGATCCTGCCCGTGGCCGGGCTGGCCGCGCTGCTCGCCCTGGTCAGCATGGTCACCAAGCTGCTGACCGGCGCGTACGCGGCCAGGCGGGCGGGCATCGGCAAGGCGGGCCAGGCGCGGGCGGGCATCGCGCTCATCCCGCGCGGCGAGTTCAACATCGTCATCGCGGGCCTGGCGGTGGGCGCGGGCGCCCATCCGGACCTGGGCGCGCTGGCGGCGGCGTACGTTCTCATCCTGGCGGCCTTCGGGCCCCTGGCGGCCAAGCTCGTGCAACCGCTCATCACGGCCATCGCGAAGCGGTCCTGATCCGCTAGTTTGTTCGCATGATCCAGCCCACCGAGAAGACGATCTGGTCCACCGACTGGGACAGCGAGGAGATCTCCGGCGAGAGCTATCGCCGGGTGCTGTTCCAGGACGTGGACATGACCGAGCTGGTCGACCACGGCTCCTCCTTCGAGGAGTGCCACTTCAGCAACGTGCGCTTCAACGTCTCGGCGCACGACGACGCCCGCTTCCTCAATTGCACGTTCACGCGGTGCTCGTTCTTCGACGCCACGTTCGAGGGGTGCAAGCTGACCGGCAGCGTGTTCGACGGGTGCACGTACGGGCTGCTCAAGGTCGAGGGCGGCGACTGGTCCTACGTCGGCCTGGCCGGCGCCGACCTGCGGGGCAGCGTCTTCCGCGGCACCCGGCTGCGGGAGGCCGACCTGTCGGGCGCCCGGCTGGAGGGCGCCGAGCTGCGGCGGGCCGACCTGTCGGGGGTGTCGCTGCGCGGCGCCGACCTGACGCGATGCGACCTGCGCGGCAGCGACCTGAGCACGCTCGACCCGCTCACCGTCACGCTCAGGAACGCGGTCATTGACCCGTTCCAGGCGACGGTCGTGGCCACCGCCCTGGGGCTGGACGTCCGCGCATAGACGGTCACCGGGATCGGCTGCGGATCTTCGGCGAGCGGCGCAAGATGGCCGTGTGAAAATCACCGATCTCCACCCATCCGAGCGCGCCGTGGCCGAAGCCGTGCCCTACGGCGGGGAAGTCGACCTGCGCTCGGGGGACCTCGACCCGGTCGTGCGCGCGCAGGCCCTGGCCGAGGTGCTCCTCGGCGAGCACGACGGGCCCAAGCCCGCCCTGCGGCTCATCGGCGCCCGGATCACCGGCCTGCTCCACCTGGCCTTCGCCGAGATCGGCTTCCCGATCACCCTTGAGCAGTGCGCGTTCGACGAGGCGCCCGACCTGTACCAGGCGCGCACCCGCTTCCTCAGCCTGAGCGGCTCCACGCTGCCCGGCCTGATCGCCTCGAACCTCCAGGTGGAGGGCAACCTGCGGCTGGCCGGCTGCCACGTCACCGGCGAGGTGCGCCTGTCGGGCGCCCGCGTCAGCGGCAGCCTCAACCTCAACCGCGCCCATCTGGAGAACCCGGGCGGCGCCGTCATCACCGGCGAGCACCTCGACGTCGGGGGCAACCTGCGGGCCCAGGACGGCTTCAGCAGCCACGGCGAGATCATCCTCACGGCCGCGCGGATCGGCGCCGCGGTCAACCTCGACGACGCCCGCCTGCACGCCCCCGGCGGCATGGCCCTGGAGGCGTCCAACCTGACCGCCCAGGTGGGCCTGTTCGCCCGGGGGATGACGGTCGACGGGGAGATCTGCGTGCGCTCCGCCCGCGTCGCAGGGCCGCTCACGCTCCGCGGCTCGCGCGTGCGCAACCCCGGCGGCATCGCCGTGCGCTGCGGCGGGCTCAACGCCGAGGGCGGCCTGTTCCTGTCGCTGGTCGAGGCCGAGGGCCAGGTACGCCTGGGCGGCGCCGCGATCACCCGCTCGCTCAGCCTCGACGGCGCCACCCTGCGCAACCCGGGCGGCGTGGCCCTGGCCGGCGACGGACTCACGGTGGACGGCGCCCTGCTCGCCCGCGACGGGATGACCGCGGAGGGCGAGATCAGCCTGCTCGACGCCTCCGTGACCGGCCCCGCGCACTTCGAGGGCGCCAGGCTGGCCAACCCCGGCGGCTCGGCCCTGACCGCCAACGGCATCACGGTCGGCAAGGTGCTCAACCTCTGCACCGGCTTCTCCGCGCAGGGCCGGGTCCGGCTGACCAACGCCCAGGTCGGCAGCCGCCTGTGCTTCGACGAGGCCACCCTGGAGGCCCCCGGCGAGGTGGCGCTCAAATGCTGGCGGGTCGAGGCGCGCGAGCTGGCCCTGCGGACCGCCGTACCCGTCCGGGGCACGGTGGAGCTGCGCCACGCGCGCATCGGCGTCATGCGCGACGACCCCGGAGTCTGGCCGGACGCCATGCGCATGGACGGGCTCGCGTACGAGGTGCTCGACCCCATGCTGCCCGCCGCCAGGCGGCTCGGCTGGCTGCGCAGGGATCCCGACGGCTACCTGCCGCACGCCTACGAGCAGCTCGCCGCGACGTACCGGCGGCTGGGCAGCGACGCCGACGCCCGCGACACGCTCCTGGCCAGCCAGCAGCGGCGGCGCGCCACCCTCCCGTGGTACGCCGCGTTCTGGGGCCACCTCCAGGACATCACCGTCGGGTACGGCTTCCGCCCCTTACGCGCGGGCGCCTGGCTGCTGGCGCTCCTGGCCGTGGGCACGATCGTGTTCGGCCTGGCCGAGCCGCCGCCGCTGAAGCCGGGGGAGGCGCCGCCGTTCCACCCGCTCGTCTACACGCTGGACCTGCTGCTGCCGATCATCGACTTCGGGCAGGAGAAGGCGTTCAACCCCGGCGGCGGGACGCAGTGGCTCGCGTACGGGCTGATCGCCGCCGGTTGGGTGCTGGCCACGACCATCGCCGCGGGCCTGACCAGGTCGCTGCGGCGCGCCTAGGGTCAGCAGAGGGCCATCGCGGTCTGCCACACGCCGGGCAGCGCCGCCAGGACCAGATCCCCCTTGCGGCGCCGGTCCCGGCGCGTCTCCGCCCCGAGGTCGGCCAGCAGCTCGCGGAAGCCGTCCTCGTAGCCCGACTCGCCTGCCTGCTCGCCCGCCTGTTCGCCCGCCGCGGCCCGCTTGGCCAGGCAGCGCGCGTAGGTGGCCACCAGCCAGAAGACCGCCTCCCGGTGCAGGCCGCACTGGATGAGCTCGCGGGTGCCGTCGATGGCGATGGGCCGCGCCGCCGGGGTGATGTCCGAGTCGAACGGGTAGGAGGGGACGCGGAGGGCCGCCGCGGCGTCGTACACCTTCTCCAGCACGGCCAGGTGCCGCTCGACCCGGGCCGCGCTCAGGTTCGCGGAGCCCAGCAGTTCGAGCAGGCTCTCGTGGAAGTCCAGCCGCCCGTGCTCGGCGAGCAGGTCGCGCACGGCCTCGTAGCGGCGGCGGATCGTGGGGTTGCGCAGCGCCGCCACCAGCAGCACGTGGGTGGTCACCCCGGTGCCGAACAGCCACGAGTTGACCTGGTCGGGCAGGGGCGCGCGCTCGTCGATGCCGTTGATGAACCCGCGCACCCGGTCCATGGCGTTGGTGCACCTGGCCAGGATCCACGGCCGCTCGGCGAAGTCGCGCGAGACCACCTGCTGGATCTCGGTCAGCCGCCCCGACGGGTCGGCCAGCACGCACGGGAGGTGGAAGCTGCCGGCCAGGTGGTAGTCGCTCAGCACCTCGTGCGTGGAGCCCAGCCCGGACAGGGAGGAGACCTCGAGCAGGATGCCGCGGTAGGCGAATTTACCCAGGCGGGCGGGCTGGTCCGCGACCACGATGACGTCCACGTCCGAGGTCGCGGCCAGCTCGTCGGCCGGGTCGGCCCACAGGGCCGACCCGGTCAGGAAGGCCCCGTCGAAGCCCGGCAGCGCGGTGCCCTCCGCCAGCACCCACTGCCGAGCGATCTGTCTGGCTTCCTCAACCCGCATCCACTTCCTCCCGATCTGGGCCGCGGCGCGCGGTCCGGATCAGAACGAACGCGCCCAGCACGACAAGCACCACCAGCCCGCCCCAGATCCAGCCGGGAACGCCCGCCGATGCCGCGGGCCGCTCGCCGGCCGCCGCGGCGGGCACGGCCGCCTGGGGCGGTGTGCTCGCCGTCGGCCCCCCGCCGATGGACGAGGGCGAAGCCGATGGAGAAGGTGATCCTTTCACGCTGAAGGGGATTTCGCCTTCGATGGGATGCCCGTCGGACGAAACGACCCGCCAGGCGATGACGTACGGGCCCGGCGGGAGCGGCTGCGGGACGTCGGTGAGCACCTTCGGCCCGTCGAGCACCGGCTTGCCGAGCGGGACCTCCTTGCCCGCCGCGTCGTGCAGCACGACGAACGGGAACTTCACGCTCGCGCTGTATTCGAGCTCGATCTCGTCGACCGAGCCGACCTGCGCGTCCTTGGCCGGTGAACTGCTCTTGAGCGCGTCGTGCGCGAACGCCGGCGAGGCCGGGAATATCAGGACGAGGGCGCACGCGAGCGCCGCCCCGATGATCTGTCGTGGCAGGAACGCCATGATGGGTCTCCAGAAACGATCTTCCGGACGCGCGCGGCGCCGTCCGGACACAGGCGAGAGTACGCGCCCCGCTGGACGCGCCGAGGGACTGGTGCTTCAGCTGAAGTGCCTGAGCCCCTGGGGTGGGCCTCGCCTGAGGATCGCGCCGGAGACGGTCCTTCCCGCGTACCCGGTCAGGTACGGGGTGACTGGCCGCCACGAGGGCCGGACGGCCTCGACCGGGACGGCGGCGGGCAGCGGGACGATCGGCCGCGGCGCGCCGTAGAGGCTGATCATGAGCCACAGCGCGCGCTCGCCCCGGTGCAGCCACCAGGCCGACAGCGCCGCCGTCGTGAGGTGGACCAGCGCCATGCCGGGCGCGGGATGCCCGTGCGCCGGACCGGTCAGGGCGTCGGGCGTGAGTCGCTCGAAGAGCTGGTGCAGCAGCATCTGCGTGCTCACGGTCGCCACGAGCACGGCCGCGGGGCCACGCTCGCGCCCGTCGATCAGGTACGCCAGCCCGAGCGCGGCCAGCACCCCGGCCAGGTAGACCTCGAACGGCACGAGGCCGCCGCCCGCCAGCGCGTGCCCACCCGCCGACACCGCGCCGCAGACCGTCGCGAACACGACGGCCCGCACAAGACGCAGCACCGGCGACGCGGAGGGCGACGCGGAGTGCGACACAGGGGGCGACACTGAGGGCACAGCCGATATTCTCCTCGAAGGTCGGGAGAAAGTCTCAGATTTCTCCCGTGAATGACCGTCCTGGCCGGTCCGGACGGCCCTGCGGGCCGCGTCACAGCAGGTCATCCGGCCCTTGTCCGGCTTTCCGGACACGGGCGCGGCGACGCCGGAACACCCTGATGAGGGTGTGTGAAAGGGGCGGCCTGATATTGACACTTTTTCACCGGCGCTTTCCCAGCATGGGAAATTCGCCTGCGGCGTGGCGTTGAAGATCGCCTCGCGGCAACTGTAACCATCGTACCGATCTTGTCGGCCCGCTCGGCGGGCGGCAGAGGCCGGATTCCGGCCTGACGCATTCCGAAAGGTTCCGAAAGGTACGGTACATGTCCACTCCCAATTCACGGACAACTGCCCCAGCCAAATCCGCCCGGCCCAAGGCGCGTCACGCGATGAGATGGGCGGTGAGCGGCTCTCTTTCGATGGCCCTGCTCGCCGCCCTGGTACCGGCGGCGAGAGCGGACGACGACGACACCGAGCGCACCGACCGCACCGTCGAGACCGCTGACACCGCCGGCGCGGCCGACACCACCGGCACCGCTGACACCACCGGCAGGGCCGACACCGTCGACCGCCGCAACCGCCGCCGCCACTTCCCCCTCATTCACGGCAGCAGATGCAGCCCGCACCTGTTCTTCAAGGTGCACATGCTCTCTCCGCGCAACTTCTTCCTGCCCCGCACCAACTACGTCGACGGCCCCGGCGGCACGGTCACGGCGTCGGTCACGAGGGAGCACGAGGTCCGCGCGTTCCTGGAGACCGAGAACGAGAGGCGGAGGGCCATCTCCAACAATGAACCGCTCACCCGCGTGGAACCGATCACCACTCGCGAAGTGGTGCGCGAGATGCGCCGGATGGGGCTTCCGCACCTCGAAGAGCGTCACATGGTCTTCACCGGCCACGAATACAGCCGGGAGATCACCAAGGGGATGTACGGCCATCTGTGGTACCGCGTCTTCGGCTACCGCGTCGGCTGGTCGGCCTGGCAGGTGATGGGCTCGTGCCGCGACGTCAAGGTCGCCAGCGGAATGGCCAACATCCCCGCCAGGGTCGAGGGCTGGCGCTACTGGGAGACCAAGTACCCATCCTTCAAGAACCGCCGCCTGCCCTGGAAGCCCTGAGCGAACCGCGCCGGCGCACACGGGCGGGCGGTGCGCCGGGCGGCGGGCCGTGGGACACTGCTCATGACGCCGGGCCTGGGTACGCCCGCGCGGGAAGCGGAAACCGCGGACAGAGGCGACTTCGGGCAATGGCGACTTCCCCTTCGATCCGGGTGGTCCTCGTGGAGGATCACGCCATGGTCGCCGAGGCCATCGGGCTGGCGCTGGCGCGGGTGCCCGACATCGAGGTGGTGGCCCAGACCGGCAGCATCGCCGGGGCGGTGGCCGAGACCGGCAGGTTCCAGCCGGACGTCGTCGTGCTCGACCGGCGGCTGCCCGACGGCGACGCGATCGCGGCCATCGGCAGGCTCGCGGCGGCGGCGCCCAAGGCGCGGGTGCTGGTGCTGACCGGCGAGGCGACCGTCTCCGTGGCGGCCAGGGCGGTGGCGGCGGGCGGCGCCGGGCTGGTGGTGAAGTCGTCCCGGCTGGGGGAGCTGGAGTCGGCGGTGCGGGAGGTGGCGGCCGGCGGGGTGGTGTTCGCGCCCGGGCTGCTGCCCGGGGTGCTCGACCGGCTGACCGGGCGTGCCGGGCGCCTGGGGTCGGCGCTGACGGCCCGCGAACGGGAGACGCTGCTGCTGCTGGCCGAGGGCGTCGGCACGCGCGAGATCGGCGAACGGCTCGGCGTGGCCCGCAACACGGCGCGCAACCACGTGCAGCACGTGCTGGAGAAGCTGGGCGCCAGGTCCAAGCTGGAGGCGGTCGCGCTGGCCCGCAGGGAAGGGCTGCTCGACTGACGCACTTGCACCATGTCGCGTCCCACAGGTGTACCGGGCGTCCTGGCGCGGATGCGTCTCGTGATCGGATGGTGGCTCCCCGAGAGTAGAGGGGTGGTCAGCGAGGAGGCCGGGCGGTACCAGGTGGACACGCCCCTGCCGAAGGAGATGGGCAGCATCACGGCGGCGCGCCGGATCGTCCGTCAGGCCCTGGCCGAGTGCGGCTATCAGGGCTACCACGAGGACGTCCTGCTCGTGGTCTCCGAGCTGGTGACCAACGCGCTCGTGCACGGCGACGGGCCGCCGTCCCTGAGGATGCGGGGCAGCGCGGGGCTGGTGCGGGTCGAGGTGGGCGACGCCGGGGAGCGGCTGCCCGAGCCGCGCGAACCCGGCCCGTCGAACGGCTGGGGGCTGCACGTCGTCCGGCTCCTGTCCATCGGCTGGGGGACCACGCCCGCCGACGGCGAGAACAGCGAGAACGGTGAGAACGGCGAGAACGGCGGGAAAGTGGTGTGGTGCGAGCTGGCGCCCCGCCTGGCCCCGCTCCAGGCCCGCGCTTTCGACGGCTGAACCAGCCGGGGGAGGGTTGGGTCCCCGGGCCGCGTCGTGAAAAGCTGCGGTATGGCCGTGGATGACCTCCCGCAGGCGGATATGGAGTTGCTCGTCCAGAGCATCCGCGATTACGCCATCTTCATGCTCGACCCCCGCGGCAGGATCGCCAGCTGGAACGCCGGAGCCCAGCGAATCAAGGGCTACACCGCCGACGAGATCACCGGCACCCACTTCTCCGTCTTCTACCCGCCCGAGGCCGTGGCGGCCGGCAAGCCGGCCATGGAGCTGGAGGCGGCCGCCGCCGACGGCCGCTGGGAGGAGGAGGGGTGGCGGGTCCGCAAGGACGGCACCAGGTTCTGGGCCAGCGTGGTCATCACCGCCCTGCGTGGCGAAAGCGGCGAGCTGCGCGGGTTCGGCAAGGTGACGCGTGATCTGACCGAGCGGCGCAGCATGGCCAGGGCGCTGGACGAGCGCGGACTGCTGCTCGCCCACCTGGTCCAGGCCCAGGAGCGCGAGCGCCGCCGCATCGCCTCCGACGTGCACGACGACACCATCCAGTCCATGATCGCCGTCGGGATGCGGCTGCGGGCGCTGGGGGAGGGCCTGCCCGAGGAGCACGTGACCGGGGTCGGCGCGCTCGGCGAGGCGGTCGAGGCCGCCGTCGGGCGCCTGCGCGACCTGACCTTCCGCTTACGCCCGCCCGGTGACGGGCTGGTGGAAGGGCTCACCGCCTACCTGGAGCGGGAGATGGCGGGAGTGGCGTACGAGCTGGTGAACCACCTGGACGGCGAGCCGCCCCACGAGAGCGCGATCACCGTCTACCGTATCTGCCAGGAGGCCCTCACGAACGTCCGCAAGCACGCCGGGGCCGTCGCGGTCGCCGTGGAGCTGGCCTCGCTCGACGGCGGCGTCCACGTCCGCGTGCGCGACGACGGGGTCGGGATCACCCGAGAGGACGGCCGCCACGGCCACTTCGGGCTGATCGAGATGCGCGAGCGGGCCGAGACGGCGGGCGGCTGGTGGAGCATCCGCGGCGCGCCCGGCATGGGCACGACGGTGGACTTCTGGGTGCCGGCCGTGCCGCGCCACACGTCATGACCCCCGGCCGATCAGCGCGAGCGCCTGGCGGGCGATCTCCCATTCCTCGTCCGTCGGGATGACGAGCACGGCCACCTCCGCGCCCGGCGGCGAGACCGCCCGCTCCTGCGCCGACTCGGCCCGGTTGAGCGCGGGGTCCACGGTGACGCCGAGCCGGTCGAGCCCGGCCAGGGACTCGGCGCGGGTGGCGGCGTCGTGCTCCCCGACCCCGCCGGTGAACACGATCGCGTCCACCCGCCCGAGCAGCGCGTAGTAGGCGCCGACGTACTTGCGGACGCGCCGCGTGTAGACCGCCAGGGCCAGCCGGGCCTCGGGGTCGTCGCGGGCGCGTACTTCGCGCATGTCGCCGGTCCCGGCGAGCGCCAGCAGGCCGCCGTGGCGGTCGAGCCCGCTCTCCACCTGCCGCGCGTCCATCCCGGCCACCCGCGCCAGGTAGCCGGCCAGCGCGGGGTCGACGTCGCCCGAGCGGGTGCCCATGACCAGCCCCTCCAGGGGCGTCAGGCCCATGGAGGTGTCGACGCTGCGCCCGCCGGAGATCGCGGTCGCGCTGGCGCCGTTGCCCAGGTGCAGCACGATGAGGCCGAGCGTGGCCGGGTCGCGGCCGAGGAAGGCGGCGGCGCGGCGGGAGACGTACGCGCAGGAGGTGCCGTGGAAGCCGAAGCGCCGCACGCCGAGCCGCTCGCGCCACTCGCGCGGCACCGCGTACGTGTACGCCTCGGGCGGCAGCCCCAGCTGGAACGCCGTGTCGAACACCGCCACCTGTGGCACCCCCGGGAAGGCGCCGCGCGCCACCCGGATCCCGGCGAGGTTGACCGGGTTGTGCAGGGGCGCGAGCGGCGCCAGCTCCTCGATCGCCTTGATCACGGCGTCGTCGACGAGCACCGCCTCGCCGAACCGGGTCCCGCCGTGCACGACGCGATGCCCGACCGCGACCGGGTCCAGCTCCGGCCCCGCCGCCCCGAACGCCTCCATGACCGCGGCCAGCCCCGCCTCGTGGTCGGGGAACGGCCCCTCCCGCACGTGCGGCGGCCCGTCCCCGGCGTGGTGCGTCAGCCGCCCGCGCTCCTCGCCGACGCGCTCCACCAGCCCCCTGGCCGGGCGCTCGCGGGTGCGGACGTCCACGAGCTCGTACTTGATGGACGACGAGCCCGTGTTCAGTACGAGGATGCGCCCGGCCACGTCCACGACCTGATCTCCGGGGTGTCCTCGCCGTGCTCGCGTGTGTGGGCGCGGGCCCGCAGCCGTTCGTCGCTCATGCGCTGGCGCAGGTGCGCCGCCGTGGTGCCGAGCCCCGGCACCCGGTCGATGACGTCCATGACCAGGTGGAAGCGGTCGATGTCGTTCATCATGGCCATGTCGAACGGCGTCGTCGTGGTGCCCTCCTCCTTGTAGCCCCGCACGTGGATGTTGTCGTGGCCGCGGCGGCGGTAGGTGAGCCGGTGGATGAGCGACGGGTAGCCGTGGAAGTCGAAGACGACCGGCTTGTCCGTGGTGAACAGGGCGTCGAACTCGGCGTCCGTCATGCCGTGCGGGTGCTCCGAGGGCGGCTGGAGGCGCATGAGGTCCACCACGTTGACGACGCGTACCTTCAGCTCGGGCAGGTGCTCGCGCAGGATCGCGGCGGCGGCGAGCGTCTCCTGGGTGGGCACGTCGCCCGCGCAGGCCAGCACCACGTCCGGCTCGGCGCCCTCGTCGGTGGAGGCCCACGGCAGGATGCCCAGGCCGCGCGTGTTGTGCGCGACGGCCTCCTCCATCGTGAACAGGTCCAGCACCGGCTGCTTGCCCGCCACGATCACGTTGACGTAGTCGCGCGAGCGCAGGCAGTGGTCGGCGACCGACAGCAGCGTGTTGGCGTCCGGCGGCAGGTAGACCCGCACCACGGACGCCTTCTTGTTGATCACGACGTCGAGGAAGCCCGGGTCCTGGTGGCTGAAGCCGTTGTGGTCCTGGCGCCACACGTGCGAGGACAGCAGGTAGTTGAGCGAGGCGACGGGCCGCCGCCAGGGGATCTTCTGCGCGGACTCCAGCCACTTCGCGTGCTGGTTGAACATGGCGTCGATGATGTGGATGAACGCCTCGTAGCAGTTGAACAGCCCGTGCCTGCCGGTCAGCAGGTAGCCCTCCAGCCAACCCTGGCACAGGTGCTCGCTCAGCACCTCCATCACCCGGCCGCCGGGGGCCAGGTGCTCGTCCGTCGGCAGCGTCTCGGCGTTCCACGCCCGGTCCGTGGCCTCGAACACCGCCGACAGCCGGTTCGAGGCGGTCTCGTCCGGTCCCATCAGCCGGAACGTCCGGGGGTTGGCGGCGATCACGTCGCGCAGGAACCCGCCGAGCACCCGCGTCGGCTCGCTCGTCTGCGTGGCGGGCGACTTGACCTCGACCGCGAGCCGCCGGAAGTCCGGCAGCCGCAGCGGCTCCAGCAGCTCGCCGCCGTTGGCGTGCGGGTTGGCGCTCATCCGGCGCGTGCCGCGCGGCACGGTCTCCAGGATCTCCCGCACCGGCCTGCCGCCGGAGTCGAACAGCTCCTCCGGCCGGTACGAGCGCATCCACCCCTCCAGCATGGCCAGATGGGCGGCGTTCTCGCGGACGTTGGCCAGCGGCACCTGGTGCGCCCGCCAGGTGCCCTCGACCTGCCTGCCGTCCACCTCGCGCGGCCCCGTCCACCCCTTCGGCGTCCGCAGGACGATCATCGGCAGCCGGTCGGCCCCGCCCTGTTTGTACGCGGCCATCTGGTCGAAGGCGGTGTCCAGCGCGCGGGCCATCTCCTCGTGGTCGGGCCCCACCAGGTGCGGGCGGTAGCCGTAGCCCTCGATGAGCTTGAACAGCTCGGCCTCGGGGATGCGGGCGAGCACGGCCGGGTTGGCGATCTTGTAGCCGTTCAGGTGCAGGATGGGCAGCACGATGCCGTCACGGTCGCGGTCCGTGAACTTGTTGGAGTGCCAGCTCGTCGCGAGCGGGCCCGTCTCGGCCTCGCCGTCGCCGACGACGCAGGCCACGACCAGGTCCGGGTTGTCGAAGGCGGCCCCGTACGCGTGCGCGAGCGAATAGCCCAGCTCCCCGCCCTCGTGGATCGAGCCAGGGGTCTCGGGCGCCACGTGGCTCGGGATCCCGCCGGGGAAGGAGAACTGGCGGAACAGCCGCCGCATGCCCTCCGCGTCCTGCGAGAGGTCCGGAAAGCGCTCGGAGTACGTGCCCTCCAGCCAGGCGTGCGCCACCGCGGCGGGGCCGCCGTGCCCGGGACCCGCGATGTAGATCATGTCCTGGTCCCGCTCCCTGATCACCCGGTTGAGGTGGGCGAAGCAGAAGTTCAGCCCCGGCGTGGTGCCCCAGTGGCCGAGCAGGCGCGGCTTGATGTGCTCGGGCCGCAGCGGCTCGCTCAGCAGCGGATTGTCCAGCAGATAGATCTGACCGACGGACAGGTAGTTCGCCGCCCGCCAGTACGCGTCGATATGGTCCATCCCCTGCTGCTTCCTCCACAGAAGATGCTGAATCCCCGATATGACGGATAAAGTGCCGAATATGGCATTGAGGAGTTCGCGCTGGTACTCGGGGAACGACCGAAACTCCTACATCCACCGGGCGTGGATGCGGCGTGGCCTGCCACGTGAGGCGTTCGAGGGCGGCAAACCGCACATCGCGATCGCCAACACCGCCTCAGACCTCACCCCCTGCAACTCCCACCTCAACGAGGTGGCCGAGAGCGTCGCGAACGGCGTCTGGGAGGCCGGCGGCGTGCCGCTCAACCTGCCGGTCGTCTCCCTGGGCGAGACGAACGTGCGCCCCACCGCCATGCTCTGGCGCAACCTGGCCGCCATGGCCACCGAGGAGATGCTGCGCGCCAACCCCATCGACGGCGTGGTGCTGCTCGGCGGGTGCGACAAGACCATCCCGTCGCTGCTCATGGCCGCCGCCTCCGTGAACCTGCCCGCCGTCGTGATGCCCGGCGGCCCCATGCTGACGGGGCACTTCCGCGGCGCGCCGCTCGGCTGCGGCACCGACGTGTGGCGCCTCAGTGAGGAGGTGCGCGCGGGCACGCTCTCGCGCGAGGCGTTCCTGCGCTCCGAGTCGTCCATGATCCGCAGCCGCGGTCACTGCAACACCATGGGCACCGCCTCCACCATGGCCTGCATGGCCGAGGCCCTCGGCATGACGATCCCCGGCACCGCGGGCATCCCCGCCCCCGACAGCCGCCTGCTCGAACGCTCCCACGAGACCGGCCGCCTGGCCGTGGACCTCGTCCGGCACGACCGCCGCCCGAGCCAGGTCATGACCAGGGGCTCGTTCCTCAACGCCATCGTGACCCTGGCCGCCGTCGGCGGCTCCACCAACGCCGTCGTCCACCTGCTGGCCGTCGCGGGCCGGCTCGGCGTGGACCTCTCCCTGGACGACTTCGACCGCACCGGCTCCGGGGTGCCGCTGCTCGTGGACCTCCAGCCCGCCGGGCGCCACCTGATGGACGACCTGTTCAGGGCGGGCGGCCTGGCCGCCGTGCTCAAGGAGGTCGAGGACCTGCTCGACCCGGAGGCGATCACCGTCACCGGCCGCCCCCTCGCCGGGCACCTGGCGGAGGCGGAGATCTGGGACGAGAGCGTCATCAGGCGCCGCTCCGACCCGCTGCTGCCCGACGCCGGCATCGCCGTCCTGCGCGGCAACCTCGCCCCCGGCGGCGCGGTGATCAAGCCCGCCGCCGCCTCGCCCGAGCTGCTGCGCCACCGCGGCCGGGCCGTCGTCTTCGACAGCATCGAGGACGTGTACGCCCGCCTCGACTCGCCCGACCTGGACATCGACGAGACCTCGGTGCTCGTGCTGCGCGGCTGCGGCCCCAAGGGCTACCCCGGCATGCCCGAGGTGGGCAACCTGCCGCTGCCCGCCAGGCTGCTGGAGAAGGGCGTGCGCGACATGGTGCGCGTCAGCGACGCCCGCATGAGCGGCACCGCCTACGGCACGGTCGTCCTGCACACCGCGCCCGAGGCGGCGGCCGGCGGCCCGCTGGCGAGGGTGCGCACCGGCGACCCGATCGTCCTCGACGTGGCAGCCCGGCGGCTCGACGTGGACATCCCCGACGCCGAGCTGGCCGCCAGGCAGCCCGTGACGATCGGGCACGCGCAGCCCGTACGCGGGTGGGAGCGCCTCTACGTCGAGCACGTCACCCAGGCCGACCGCGGCGCCGACCTCGACTTCCTCATCGGCTCCAGCGGCGACGTCGTCGGCCGCGAATCCCACTGAGGGTCTAAAGACTCCCCTCCGCCGTGCGCGGAATCAATCTCGGTGGGTAATGGGTTACGGCACGATGGTGATCCGGTTTGGCGACACGAGGAGGAAGCGTGAACGGCGACATCACCCAGAGCCAGGAGTGGGCGGCTCTCGGCAAGCACCATGAGGAGCTGGCGGGCAGGCACCTGCGCGAGCTGTTCGCGGAGGACCCGGGCCGGGCCGGGCGCATGACCGTGACCGCCGGCGACCTGTTCCTCGACTACGCCAAGCACCGCGCCACCGGCGAGACGATCGACCTGCTGGTGGCCCTGGCCGAGCGGGCGGGGCTGCGCGAGCGGATCTCCGCCATGTTCGGCGGCGAGCACATCAACGTCAGCGAGGACCGCGCCGTCCTGCACGTCGCGCTCCGCCTGCCGCGTGCCGCCGAGCTGGTCGTGGACGGGCAGGACGTGGTCGCCGACGTGCACGCCGTGCTCGGCGAGATGGGCGCCTTCGCCGACCGGGTCAGGTCCAAGGAGTGGAAGGGCGCCACCGGCAAGCCGATCGAGACCGTGGTCAATATCGGCATCGGCGGCTCCGACCTCGGCCCCGCCATGGCCTACGAGGCGCTGCGCGACTACGCCGACGCGGGCGTGCAGGCCAGGTTCGTCTCCAACATCGACCCGGCCGACATCACCGGCAACCTCGCCGGCCTCGACCCCGCGACCACGCTGTTCGTGGTCAGCTCCAAGACCTTCACCACGCTCGAGACGCTCACCAACGCCCGCGTCGCCCGCCGCTGGCTGGTCGAGGCGCTGGGCGAGGACGCGGTGTCCAAGCACTTCGTGGCCGTCTCCACCAACGCCGCCAAGGTCGCCGAGTTCGGCATCGACACCGACAACATGTTCGGCTTCTGGGACTGGGTCGGCGGGCGCTACTCCTACGACGGCGCCATCGGCCTGTCCCTGATGATCGCGATCGGGCCCGAGCGCTTCCGCGAGATGCTGGCCGGCTTCCACGCCATCGACGAGCACTTCCGCACAGCCCCGTTCGAGGCCAACATGCCGGTCCTGATGGGCCTGCTCGGGATCTGGTACGACGACTTCTTCGGCGCCGAGACCCGCGCCGTGCTGCCCTACAGCCAGCGGCTGCACCGCTTCCCCGCCTACCTGCAGCAGCTCACGATGGAGTCCAACGGCAAGTCCGTGCGCGCCGACGGCACCCCCGTCCCGGCCGCGACCGGCGAGATCTTCTGGGGCGAGCCCGGCACCAACGGGCAGCACGCCTTCTACCAGCTCCTCCACCAGGGCACCCGGCTGGTGCCCGCCGACTTCATCGGCTTCGCCGAGCCGTTCGAGGACCGCGAGGGCATGCACGACCAGCTCACCGCCAACCTCTTCGCCCAGACCTCGGCACTGGCGTTCGGCAAGACGGCCGAGGAGATCGCCGCTGAGGGCACGCCGCCCGAGGTCGTGCCGCACAAGGTGATGCCCGGCAACCGGCCCACCTCCACGATCCTCGCGCCCAAGCTGACCCCCTCGACCCTGGGCCAGCTCGTCGCGCTCTACGAGCACCTCGTGTTCGTCGAGGGCACGATCTGGGGGATCGACTCCTTCGACCAGTGGGGCGTCGAGCTGGGCAAGAAGATGGCGCTCGACCTGGCGCCCGCGCTCACCTCCGAGGAGCCGCCCGCAGAGCTGCCCGACGCCTCCACCGAACAGCTCGTCCGGAAATACCGCGAGCTGCGCGGAAGGCGTGTCTGACATGCGTCACGCGTCCGGGACCGGGCACGGGCGGGGCGCGGAGAAGGCCGGGGCGCTGGTGCTGTTCGGCGTCACCGGCGACCTCGCGCGCAAGATGATCCTGCCCGCGCTCTACCGCCTGACCGCCGACAGCCGGCTCGACCTGCCCGTCATCGGCGTGGCCAAGACCGACCTCGACCTCGACGGGCTGCGCGAGCACGCCCGCGAGGCCGTCGGCGGCGTGCGCGACGCGGCCTTCGACAAGCTCGCCGGAAACCTGCGGCTGGTCGCGGGCGACTACCGCGACCCCGAGACGTTCGCCAGGCTCGGCGAGGAGGTGGCGGGCAAGGGCTTCCTCGTCCACTACCTCGCGGTGCCGCCGTCGCTGTTCGCCACGGTCGCCGAGGGGCTGGCCGGGGCCGGGCTCAACCACGACGCCCGGCTCGTGGTGGAGAAGCCGTTCGGCCACGACCTCGCCTCGGCCCGCGAGCTCAACGAGGAGCTGTTCAAGCACTTCGACGAGGACCACGTGCGGCGCGTCGACCACTTCCTGGCCAAGGAGCCGGTCGAGGACCTCATGGTGTTCCGGTTCGCCAACACGCTGCTGGAGCCCATCTGGAACCGCAACCACATCCGCAGCGTCCAGATCACCATGGCCGAGGACTTCGACGTGCGCGACCGCGGCGCCTTCTACGACGCCAACGGCACGGTCCGCGACGTGGTGCAGAATCACCTGCTGCAGCTGCTGGCCATCCTCGCCATGGACCCGCCGCCGTCCACCGACGCCCGCGCCCAGCTCGACGAGAAGTGGCGGGTGCTGCGCGCCGTGCAGGCCATCGACCCCGCCGACGTCGTACGCGGCCAATACTCCGGCTACCTCGACACCGACGGCGTGCGCCCCGGCTCCACCACCGAGACGTTCGTCGCGCTGCGCGCCTACATCGACAACTGGCGCTGGGCCGGCGTGCCGTGGTGCGTCCGCTCCGGCAAGGCGCTGCCGACCACCGACCTGGAGGTCGTCGCCGAGCTGCGCAGGCCGCCGGTGACGATGTTCCGCGGCGGCGACGCGCCGCCCGGCCCCAACCTCATCAGGTTCCGGCTCCAGCCGGACGCCGGGGTCACCTTCGACCTGCTGGCCAAGGAGCCGGGCAGGCAGCACACCAGGCCGGTGCCGGTCAGCGTCGACTTCACCAAGGTGCTCGGGCCGATGGAGGCCGCCTACGAGCGCGTCCTGGCCGACGCCGTCAGCGGCGACCCGCGGCGGTTCGCCAGGTTCGACCTGGTGGAGGAGTCGTGGCGGATCGTCCAGCGGGTGCTCGACCTGCCGGAGCGGCCGCTGCCGTACGAGCAGGGGTCCTGGGGGCCGGAGCCGGCCGAGAAGATCGCGCCGGGCGGCTGGCACGAGATCTCGACGACGTTCGACTGACGCATACGGGACGCCGGTGGTCAGCCGGGCGATCCGTGGTGAACGATGGTGGTATGGACATCATGAAGGTGGTGGAGCAGGCGACCGACGCCGCGACCGTCAAGCGCGTCTTCGGCGAGCCCGTCCGGCAGGGCGACGTCGTCGTCATCCCGGTCGCCCGGGTCGCCCAAGGGGGCGGCGGCGGGGAGGGCCGGGGCAAAGGGGAGAAGGGCGAGGAGGGCGGGGGCAGCGGCATGGGCGTCGGCTTCGGCGCCACGCCCGCGGGGGTTTTCGTGCTGAAGGACGGTGAGGTCAGCTGGCGGCCCGCCGTCGACGTCAACCGCATCGTGCTCGGCGGCCAGATCGTGCTGATCGTGGTGGCGCTGACCCTCCGCTCCATCCTCAAGAAGCGGCGACGCGGGCGCTGACGTGCTGGTCGACCTGCTCGACGCGGACCTGCCCACCCGAGACTTCCTGATCCCGGGGGCCAACCTGCCGGTGCGCCAGACCCGGCTGGACGGCCTGTCCTCGCTCGTCCGCTTCCCGCCCGGCTGGGCCCGGCCCGAGCACGGCCACTACCTGGCGGGGGAGGAGTTCGTGGTGCTGGAGGGCGAGCTGCGCGTCTCCGGCATCACGTACGAGGCCGGCCGGCACGGCTGGCTGCCCGCCGGGACGCTGCGCCACTCCGGCGCCGCGCCCGGCGGCGCGCTGGCGTTCACGGCCTTCGCCGGTGAGGACACCTGGGTGAGCAGCGACCTGGACGAGCCGGACGGCCCGAGCCTGCGCACGCCGCTGGAGACCGTCGTCATCCCCGAGGGCGGCCTGCGGCTCACCCCGCACTCCGCCCTCCTGGACACGCCCGTCGCCCTCGGCGGCCCCGCCGAGATGATCACCGTGCCGACCTGGACATGGGAGCGGTCGGCCTTGATCCCCGAGGGGCGAGTCCTCGTAAGGTGGACGCCATGACCTTCACGACGCAGTTCGTGGGCTTCGGGGTGCTCGTGCTGCTCGGGGCGATGTCGCCCGGCCCCGACTTCGCGGTCGTCGTCCGCCGCTCCGCCGTCTCCGGGCGCCTGCACGGCATGGCGGCCGCGATGGGCATCGCCGTCGGCGTCTTCGTGTGGGTGGTCGCCGCGGCCACCGGCGTCGCCGCGTTGCTGGCGGCCTCGGCGACGGCTTTCACCGTGGTGAAGGTGGCCGGGGCGGCGTACCTGCTCTACCTCGGGGCCAAGGCGCTGCGCTCCGCCCTGCGCACGGGCGGGGCGCTGGAGCTGGACCTGCCCGACCCGGGGCGGCGCAGCACCGGGGCCGCGTTCGCGGAGGGCCTGCTGACCAACGTGCTCAACCCTAAGGCGGCGCTGTTCTTCGTGGCCCTGGTGCCGCAGTTCGTCAGCTCGGGGGCCCCGGTGGGGGAGACCCTGCTCCTGTCGGTGATCGCCCTGGTGGGGACGGTCGCGTGGTTCCTGGTGGTGGCCAACGTGGTGGGCACGCTGCGCCGGCTGTTCGCCCGGCCGGTCGTCCGCCGGGCCGTGGACGGCCTGACGGGCGTCGCCCTCGTCGCCCTCGGCGTCAGGCTGGCCGCGGCCACCCGCCCGTAGCCCACCACCCGCCCGACACCGACGTGTCGGGCGGCTCCTCCCGATCCGGCGGCGTGCGGCGTCTAGTGGTCCGGCACTCCCGATTCGGTGGTGTGCGGCGTGTGGTGGTTCGGTGCTCCCGGTTCGGTGGTGTGTGGCGTGCGGCGGTTCGGCAGGGCCGAGCCGGCCGCCAGGACGGCGAGGCCGGCGAGGGTGACCCCGGCGCCGACCCAGAGCGGCGAGACGAACCCGAACCCCGCCCCGAGGGCCAGCCCGCTCAGCCAGGCGCCCAGCGCGTTGCCGACGTTGAAGGCCGCGATGTTGGCGCCGGAGGCCAGCGTGGGCGCGTCCTGGGCGTACCGCATGATCCGCAGCTGCAGTCCGGGCGCGGTGGCCAGGCCGACCGCGCCCATCAGCAGCAGCGAGACGACCGTCATGACCTTGCTCTGCGCGGTCAGCGCGAACACCGCGAGCACGGCGGTGAGCAGCGCCAGGATCGCGATCAGCGACGCGTTCAGCGCCCGGTCGGCGAACTTGCCGCCGAGGAAGTTGCCCGCGAACGTGCCGGCCCCGAACAGCACCAGCAGCCAGGGCACCGTGGCGGAGGCGAACCCGCTGACCTCGGTGAGCGTGAACGCGATGTAGGTGAACGCGCCGAACATGCCGCCGAAGGCGAGCACGGTGACCGCGGCGGAGACCCACACCTGCGGCCGGCGGAACGCGGCCAGCTCGCCGCGCAGGCTCGTCCCGGCCGGCGCCGGCGTCGGCGGCACCAGCAGCCGGATCCCGGCCAGCGCGACCACGCCGATGATCGTGATCGCCCAGAACGTCGAGCGCCAGCCGAGCTGCTGCCCGAGCAGCGTGCCCAGCGGAACCCCGAGCACGTTGGCCGCGGTCAGCCCGGCGAACATCAGCGAGATGGCGCCGGCCCGCCGGTTCGGCGCGACCATGTCGGCGGCGACCACCGAGCCGACGCCGAAGAACGCGCCGTGGCACAGCGCCGCGACGACCCGGCCCGTCATCAGCACCGAGTAGGCCGGCGCGACCGCGGAGATCAGGTTGCCCGCGATGAACAGCACCATCAGCGCCAGCAGCACCTTCTTGCGGTCGAACCGGGCAATCGCCGCGGTCAGCGCGACGGCGCCGGCCGCCACGCTCAGCGCGTAACCCGAGACCAGATATCCGGCGACCGGCTCGCTGACGCCGAAGTCCGCCGCGACCTGCGGCAGCAGTCCGATGATCCCGAACTCGGTGAGCCCGATGCCGAAGCCCCCGAGTGCCAGGGCGAGAAGCCCTACAGGCATGTCCAAACCCTCCATTGCAGTGCGTCCGCGTTTATGCGGCGTCTGCAATTTTTGTCCGCGCGGCCATGCTTCCGCGAGTGGCCGGTGAGCCACTATGCGAAAGATTCAGGCCAGGGTTCAGGACTTCGTGGCGCCGGCCGTGAGGCCGGTGATGAGGTGGCGCTGGACCAGGAGGAAGACGACGCCCGCCGGGATCGCGATGAGCACGGCCGAGGCCGTCATCAGCCCCCAGTCGGACCAGTGCTGGCCGACGAACTGCTGCAGCCCGACGCCCAGCGTGCGCTTGTCCTCCTGCGACATGAACACCGTGGCGTAGCCGACCTCGCCCCAGGCGGTCATGAAGCAGTAGAACGCGGTCACCGCGATCCCGGGCCGCGCCAGCGGCAGCACCACGCGCCAGAACGTGCCGAACGGGGTCAGCCCGTCCACCATCGCGGCCTGGTCGATCTCCACCGGCACGGTGTCGAAGTAGCTCTTCATCATCCAGGCGCAGAACGGCACCGAGATCGTCATGTACGCGATCACCAGCCCGGGGATCTGGTTGAGCAGGCCCAGCCCGGCCATCAGGTTGTAGAGCGGCACGATGAGGATGGCGACCGGGAACATCTGGGTGATCAGCAGCAGCCACATCACGGAGCGGTGCCCGGGGAAGCGGAACCGGCTGACCGCGTACCCGGTGGTCGCCGCCAGGAACACCCCGGCCAGCATGGTCAGGCCGGCGGTGAGCACGCTGTTGAGCAGCCACTGCGGGAACTCGGTCGCGGTCAGCACGCGGACGTAGTTGTCGAGCGAGGAGTGGTCGAAGAGCCGCAGCTCCGCCGAGAGCCAGCTGTCGCGCGGCTTGAGCGAGGTCAGCACCAGCCACACGACCGGGAAGAGCGAGACGGCCACGGCGAGCAGCAGCCCCGCGTGCAGGCCGATCGAGGCCAGCGGGCCGCGCTCGCCGCGCCCGCGCCCCGCCGCACGCCCCGCCGTACGCCCCGTCGTGCGCGCGGGCGTGCTCCCAGTCGTGCTCACCAGGGATCTCCTTGACTGCGCAACGTGCGGCGGTAGCCGATCGCCAGCACCACCAGCATGAGGAGGATGATCACGCCCCAGGCGGCCGAGCCCGCGTAGTTCCGCACGCCGGTGAAGGCCTCGCGGAAGGCGTAGGTGACCAGGATCTCGGTCTCGCTGCCGGGGCCGCCCCGCGTCACCAGGAAGATGATCGGGAACATGTTGAACGTCCAGATCGTGCCGAGCAGGACCACCGTGGACGACACCTGGCGCAGTCCGGGCAGCGTGATGGCCCTGAACCGCTGCCACGGGTTCGCCCCGTCCACCTCGGCCGCCTCGTACAGCTCGGCCGGGATCGACTGCAGGCCGCCGAGCATGGCGACCATCATGAACGGCACCCCGATCCACACGTTCACGGCGATCACCGCGATCTTGGCCGTGGTCGGGTCGTCCAGCCAGCCGACCCCGGACAGCCCGGCCGCCTTCAAGAAGCCGTTGATCACGCCGTAGTCGCTGTTGTACAGGTAGCGCCAGATGAAGGCGGCCACGAAGGCGGGCACCGCCCAGGGCAGGATCAGCAGCACGCGGTAGACCGAGCGGAAGCGGAGCCTGCGGTTGAGCATCACGGCCAGGCCGAGGCCGATGCCGTAGTGCAGGGCCACGCAGACCACCGTCCACACGACGGTCCAGACAAGCTTGTCCCAGAACAGGCCGGAGGTCAGGATCTGCACATAGTTGTCCAGGCCGACGAACTCGTAGGTGGCCGGGATGACGTTCACCCCGATAGTCCGGCCGATGTTCGCCTCGGTGGCGTCCGTCAGCGACAGGTACACCCCGCGCGCCAGCGGCCAGCCGATCAGCACCGCCATCACGACGACCACCGGCGCGATCATCGCCCACGCGTACCAGTGGGCCGACAGCGCGCGCCGCAACCGCCCAGGTCTGTCGTGGCGGCCGCGAGCCCTCTCACCCGCGGCCGCCACCCGTCCGGTCGAGACCGCCACCGGTCAGCTCCAGTCCTTCATGATCCCGCGGTACTGCTCGTCGACCTTCTTGAGCATGTCCGCGGGCGCGGCCTTGCCGCCGACCAGCGACTGGTAGCCCTCCAGCAGCGGCTGGAACAGCTGCCCGCCCTCGGGGATCCACGGCCGCGGCACGGCGGTGTCCATGATGGGCTTGAAGACCACGACGTCGGAGTTGCCCTGCACGTCGGGGCTGGCGTACGCGGAGGTACGGGTCGGCAGCAGGCTGATCTCCTTGGCGATCTTCGCCTGGGCCTCCACGGTGGTCATGAAGCGGACGAACTCGTAGGCCGCCGGGATGTTCTTGGAGCCCGCGTAGATGGCCAGGTTCCAGCCGCCCGTGGGCGCGCCGGCCTTGACCGAGCCGGCCGGGACCGGCGCGATGCCCAGGTTCTTCTTGTCCTTGAACTCCTTGCCCTGGTAGATCTCCGACAGCGACCACGGCCCGTTGTAGATCATCGCCGCCTTGCCCTCCTTGAGGGCGGTCATCGCGTTGGCGTAGCTCTCCGTCGTGGCGGGCTTGGGCGCGGCGCCCGAGCTGATCAGGTCGGCCACGGTCTGGATCGCCCGCACGTTCGCCGGCGAGTTCACCACGATCTTCTTGTTGGCCACGTCCAGGAGGTCGCCGCCCTCGCCGTAGATGAACGGCAGCAGGAAGTAGGAGTCGACGTTGAGCGCCAGCCCCTCGGCGCCGGTCTTGGCCTTGACGTCGAGCGCGGTCTGCTTCAGCTCGGCGATCGTCTTCGGCGCCTCCTCGTGCCCGGCCTCCTTCAGCAGCCGCTTGTTGTAGAGCAGCGCCAGGGTGTCGGTGACCTGCGGCACCGCGTACGTCTTGCCGTTGTACTCGGTGCTGCTCAGCGGCCCAGGCAGGAAGTCGGCCTCGTTGTCCACCGCCCGCGTGCCGTCCAGCGGCTGCAGATAGCCCAGCGACGCGAACTGCGAGGTCCAGGCCACCTCCGAGCGGATCACGTCCGGCGCGCCCGCCCCCGCCTGCGCGGCGGTCTGGAACTGCCCCTGCGCCTGGTCGGAGGGCACGTTCACGTATTTGACCTTGACCTGCGGATACTTCGCCTCGAACTCCTTGATCAACGCCTGGAACGTCGGCCCCTCGCTGTCCGGCCGGGTCGTGTCCCACCACGTGATCTCGCCGCTGACCTTCGACGGGTCGGAGACGGTCGCGGTGGGGCTCGCCGTGTTCCCACCGCCGCAGGCGGAGACCGCCAGAGCCAGTGCCGCAACGACGGCCGCGGCGGGTAAAAGTCGTCGCATGTCCTTCTCCTCACGAGTTCGAGGGGGTGGAACACGCCGGACGTTACGCCGACGTGACGCTCCTTGAAAGATGGGTACGTAAGGTTTCTGCAAGTTGTTACCTTGATCCACGGATGCGGGGGGCTGGCCGCCGATCCCCGTGTTCCCCGGCGTTTCCGCAGGCGGTCCCCTATGGTGGACCCTTGATCACCGCGGGGCCGCCGCCCTTGCGGCCGGGAGGCGGTTCTGGCGGTTTCGGAAATTTCCAGAAAGGGTTGCAAAGCGTCGTGATCCGCGAGGGCGGGGCGAGGGCCCACTGGATCGACCGCGACACGGTCGCGTGGCAGGTCGACCCGTCGCTCGACCACTCCCTGGCCTGCGGCGGCGAGGACGACCCGCGGGTCATCCGGCTGTCGCCCGGCACGCTGAGCGAGGAGCAGCGGAACGCGTGGCCGCACCTGGCGTCGCACACCGCGCTGAAGGTGGACCCGCGAGACGCCGGACTCGTCCGCGAGGCGCTGCGCGACCGGGTCGTGGCCGTGGCGCGGGACGGCTCGGGCGAGCTCGTGGCGGAGACGGGCGTGCAGATCCCCGGCGTGCTCGACGACCTCTACGCCGGGGCGGCCACCGCCCCGCTCGGTCCCTCGGGGCGGACGACCCCGAGGCTGTCGCTGTGGGCGCCGACCGCCCGCGAGGTCGCGCTGGTCCTGTACGGTCCGGGCCGCACAGTGCATCCGATGCGGCGCGACGACGAGACCGGCGTCTGGTCGGTGCGCGGGCTGCCGACGTGGTGGGGCCGAGAGTACACGTTCCTGGTCACGCACCACTCGGGGACGAGCGAGGTCACGGACCCGTACGGACCGGCCGTGACCCCGGACGGCGGGCGCGCCAGGCTCGCCGACCTCGACGGCCCCGCGCTCAAGCCGCCCGGCTGGGACCGGCTGGCCAAGCCCCCGGCCGTCCCCCAGTACCGGGCGACGATCTACGAGCTGCACGTGCGCGACTTCTCGGCCTCCGACCTCACCGTCCCGGCCGCGCTGCGCGGCACGTACGCGGCCTTCGGCCTCGACTCCGCCGGGATGCGGGAGCTGCGGGCACTGGCCGAGGACGGGCTGACGCACGTGCACCTGCTACCGGTGTTCGACTTCGCCACGGTGCCCGAGCGCGGGGCCGACCGGACCGAGCCGGACTGCGATTTCGCCGCGCTGCCGCCCGACTCGGAGCGGCAGCAGGAGTGCGTGGCGCGCACGGCCGCGACCGACTCCTTCAACTGGGGCTACGACCCGCTGCACCACACGGTGCCCGAGGGCTCGTACGCGACCGACCCCGACGAGCGGATCAAGGAGTTCCGCGCCATGGTCGCCGCGCTCAACGGCGCCGGGCTGCGCGTGGTGATGGACGTGGTCTACAACCACACCCACTCCACCGGCGTGCTCGACCCGATCGTGCCCGGCTACTACCACCGCCTGCTGGAGGACGGCACGGTCGCCGACTCCACCTGCTGCCCCAACACCGCGCCCGAGCACACGATGACGGGCCGGCTGGTGGTCGACTCGGTCGTCACGTGGGCGCGCCAGTACAAGATCGACGGCTTCCGCTTCGACCTCATGGGCCACCACCCGAAGGCGAACATCCTCGCCGTCCGGCGCGCCCTCGACGAGCTGACCGTGGCCGTGGACGGCGTGGACGGCAGGTCGATCATCCTGTACGGCGAGGGCTGGAACTTCGGCGAGGTGGCCGACGGCGCCAGGTTCGAGCAGGCCACGCAGGCCAACCTGGCCGGCACCGGCATCGGCACGTTCAACGACCGGCTGCGGGACGCGGTGCGCGGCGGCAGCACCTTCGACGCCGACCCGCGCGCGCAGGGGTTCGGCTCGGGCCTGGCGGGCGCGCCGAACGGTTCCCCGGCCAACGGCACGGCCGAGCAGCAGCGGGCCCGGCTGGCCGGCTACACCGACCTGATCAAGCTAGGGCTGGCCGGGAACCTGCGCGACTACGTGCTGCCCTCCGGGAAGACGGGCGCGGAGATCGACTACAACGGCTCACCCGCCGGGTACGCGGCCGAGCCCGGCGAGACCGTGACGTACGTGGACGCGCACGACAACGAGACCCTGTTCGACGCGCTGGCGTACAAGCTGCCGCAGCCGACGCCGATGGCCGACCGGGTGCGCATGCAGGTGCTGTCGCTGGCCACCGTGCTGCTGGCGCAGGGGGCGGCGTTCGTGCACGCGGGCAGCGAGCGGCTGCGCTCGAAGTCCCTCGACCGCAACTCCTACGACTCCGGCGACTGGTTCAACCGGCTGCTGTGGGACTGCTCCCAGGGCAACGGGTTCGGCGGCGGGCTGCCGCCCAGGGCCGACAACGAGGCCAGGTGGCCCTACGCGAGGCCGCTGCTGGCAGACCCGGCCCTGGTTCCCGGCTGCGCGGAGATCGGCAACTGCCGGGCCAGGTTCGGGGAACTGCTGCGGATCCGGGCCTCGACGCCGGCGTTCGCGCTGGGGTCCGAGGTGCGCGAGCGGCTGACGTTCGCCGACTCGGCGGACGGCGTGATCGCGATGCACGTGGACACGTCCGGGCTGGACCCGCGCTGGTCGTCGGTCACCGTGGTGTTCAACGCCACCCCGTCCACGCAGGCCCAGCCGATGGAGCGGCTGGCCGGGCCGGCGGTGACGCTGCACCCCGTGCAGGCCGCCTCCGGCGATCCGGTGGTCCGGGAGTCGGCCTTCGCCCCGGACACCGGCACGCTCACGGTCCCGGCCCGCACGGTGGCGGTGTTCGTCGCCAAAACCGGCACCGGATAGAGGTGGGACAGCTCGGGTAGGGGGAACATTTAGCACCAAGAAAGTACATCACTGGCGTTGGCGGTCGCGACAGCGCAGACTGGATTGACGGCGATCGCGTGGAGCAGTGGAGCACCCGTGGACTATCACCTTGATCACATGCCGGTCCTGTCCCGCGGCAGACACCGCAATCCGAAACGCGGTGCCTGTTTCATGGAACTGGCCTCCTACCTGGCCGGAGAACGGTGGAGCGACCATCCGGCCTGCACCCACCCCTTGCTGGCCGCACTCGCCCGCCTGGTCAACGACAACACCAGCGACGAAAGCCGCGCCCGGCTCGTCCACCTCGTCCCGTCCATCATCGGCCTGGCCAGCGACGACCTGAGGGTGGACGCCCGCATCGCGCTGCGCTGCGCCACGACGGCCCTGCCGGTGGCGGCGGCCGAACGCCAGCTCGCGCTGGCGGTGTCGGTGCTCGCGGCCGAGGAGATGCTCGCCAGGCTCGAAGGCGGCCCGTCGGGGCGCCTGAGCGAGCAGAGCCGCCGGGCGATGGAGGAGGTGCCGCACGCGGCCGAGCAGGCCAGGCGCTTCAGCCGCGCGGCCAGGATCACGGAGAAGGGCTTTCGCCGGTACGCGGCGCCCAACGCGGTCCAGCTGTCGGTGGTGGGCATCGTCCAGGCCTGCATCACCGACCCGGACGCACTGCTGCGCCGCCTGCTGGAAGAGTCGATCGACGACTGCGCCGCCCTCATCCGCACCCCGGAGCAGACCGCTCCGGCCCCGGTCCACGCCTGACCGGTTTCTCAGCGGCGCCCGGTCGACGGGCGCCCTGATCGGGCTTCTTCGCAGGTCAGGGAAGCCTCCCCTTCGTTGCGGATCTTGAGCAACTGTGTCTACATTCCTGGTGAAACATTGGGAATGGAGGGCACTTTAGTGACTATTGAGCTGACTCACCCTTATGTCCCGGAGAAGCACCACAGTCACCGCGACGTCACCGGTGGGTGGTTGCGTCCCGCAGTCTTCGGGGCGATGGACGGGCTGGTGTCCAACCTCGCGCTGATCGCCGGAGTCGTGGGCGCGGCCGGGGCCGGGCGCGGCGCGGTGGTGGCCGGGGTCGCGGGGCTGATCGCGGGCGCCTGCTCCATGGCGGCCGGTGAGTACACCTCGGTCAAGTCCCAGGCGGAGCTGATGCGCGCGGAGATCGCCGTCGAGCGGCGGGAGCTGGCCCGCAATCCCGAGGGCGAGCAGGCGGAGCTGGCGGCGATGTACCGGGCGAAGGGGCTCGACGCGGACCTTGCGCGGCGGGTGGCCGAGGGGCTGTCGGCCGATCCCGAGCAGGCCCTGCGGGTGCACGTGCGGGAGGAGCTGGGCGTCGACCCCGACGACCTGCCCTCGCCGTACGTGGCCGCCGCGTCGTCCTTCTGCGCGTTCGCGGCCGGGGCGCTGGTGCCGCTGGTGCCGTTCCTGTTCGGGGCGTCCGGGCTGGTCGTCGCCATGGTGGTGAGCGTGCTGGCGCTGTTCGGGTTCGGGGCGGCGGTGGCGCGCATGACCGCGCGGCCATGGTGGCTGGGCGGGGTGCGCCAGCTCGCGCTGGGCGCGGGCGCCGCCGCCGTGACGTTCGGGCTCGGGCATCTTCTGGGCGTCACCGTCTCGTAAGACTCCCGCCCGGAATGTGTGACATTCTCGTGACTGTACGTGATGAGCCTTGCGGCGGATCATGGCGCCATGGACGGATTCCTCGACGAGACCCGCTCGGGTGTGACCGAGCTACGCGTCCACGGCGTCTCCGGCACACCCCCCGAAGGCATGCTGAACCACCCCCACCCCTGGCTCGTCGCCGGCGACGGCACCACCGGGTTCTACCGGCGCTGGTGGACCGAGGGGCGGCCGGACGGCGAGCACGCGGACGTGCCGGAGGCCAGTCACCGGGAGGCCTACGCCTGGGGCGGCCTCACCTCCGGCGGCAGGACGATCGCGCTGTGGCTGCTCCTGCTGCCGTTCGCGCTGGCGAACCTGTCGTACTTCATGCTCCCCCGGCCCCGGCGCGGCACGGGGCTGCGGCACGTCACCGAGGCCGCGCAGCGGCTGTTCGCCCTGCTGCTGACAGGCACCCTCGTCGGGGCCGTCACCCGGGCCAGCGTGGACCTCGTCGGCTGGCAGTGCACCGCGGCCGGGCGGGCCTGCACCTACGACACCGCGCCCGTGTGGGTGCACTGGCTGGGCGCGCTGTGGGGGAACGAGCCGTCCAAGCGGCTGGCGGTCACCGCCCTGATCCCGTTACTGGTCGTCGTGCTGCTGTGGTGGATCGCCCGGCGCACCTGGCAGCGCGACGAGAGCACGCCCCTGCCGCCCGACGGCGGGCCCGGCATCGATCTGCCGCTGGCTCAGCCGCGGCTGTGGCACGGCCGGGCGCCGGTCTGGCGGCTGCGGGTCGTGCACGTCTGCTTCGCGATCGCCTCGATCGGCGTGGCCGTGTCCGCGCCCTTCGCGGGCACCACGCCGGGGCTCGCCCTGACCGTCGCGAACGCTGGCCTGCAACTGGCCGCCATGGTGCTCGCCGCGCTGCCGTCGATCGCCCGGCGGTTGGACCCCGGCTCGGACGAGACGATCCCGGGCCGGCTCACGTTCGCCTGCCGGGCGCTGCGCGTGCTCGCGCCGCTGACGTGCCTGGCCACGCTCGGGACCGCGCTGGTGGGGATGGAGCCGGGCCCGCCCGCGCGGCAGCTTCCCGGCGTGGGAGTGGGGACGTTCCAGTTCGCGCTCACGGTCGGGATCGGCGCGTTCATCCTGGTCGCCACCTGCGTGCTGGCCTGGATGGACCGCGGTTCCGGCGAGCCGCGGGCGATGGGCGGGATCGCCGCGTGGTTCGCGTTGATGGTGGCCGCGGGCAGCGCGAACGTGCTGGCGCTCGGCCTGCTGTTCTGGACCGCCACGTTCTTCGGCGTCCCGGGCACCTCCGCCTCCCCTGAGCCGCTCGACAGGAAGCTCTTCCTCGACGACCCGGTGTGGTGGACGGCCGCGCTGGTGCCGCTGCTGGCGGTCGGCTTCGTGGCCCTGGCGATCGTCCTGTACGCGATCCGCGGCTCCGAGGCCGGCCGGCTGACCACCGAGCTGACGCCCCTCTACGGCGAGCGCGACGGCGGCGCGGTGGCGGAGAAATGGGCGCTCGCCGCGCTGACCGACCGCGCCGGCCTCGTACTGGCCGTGCTGACCGGGATCGGCGTCGCCGGGTTCGCCGCGGCCACCGTGATCTACCAGTTCCACCTGTTCACCCCGGGCGGCGGGATCGTGGGCCTGCTCGCCACGCTCGGGAGCTGGGCCATGACGGCGGTCGTCGTCGGCCTGGTCTTCCTCGGCCGCCGCACGTACTACGACTCCGGCCTGCGCCGCACGATCGGAATCCTCTGGGACATCTCCACCTTCTGGCCCCGGGCCATCCACCCGCTGGCCCCGCCCTGCTACACCGAACGCGTCATCCCCGAGCTGATCGACCGCGTGGGCCGGCTGTCCAGGACCGAGCGGGACGAGGTGGTCCTGTCCGGGCACAGCCAGGGGAGCGTCATCACCGCCGCCCTCGTGCTGCAGCTCGGGCCCGAGGCGCGGGCCCGGGTCAGGATGATCACCCACGGCTCGCCGCTGCGCCGCCTGTACGCCGCCTTCTTCCCCGCCTACTTCGGCTCCGCCGGGCTGTCGGCCGTACGGGAGGCCGTCCCCTGGTACAACCTCTACCGGCTGAGCGACCCCATCGGCGGGCCCGTCTTCGGCCGCGTCGACCCCCTGGCTCCCGCCTCCGGCACCCCGAACGGCCCCCTGAACGGCCCCCTGAACGGCCCCCTGAACGGCCCCCTGAACGGCGTCGACCGGTTCTGCTGGGACCCGCCCCGTCCCGTCCCCGGCGAGCCGCTGCCCCAGGCGCGCTGGCACTCGGACTACTGGCTCGACCCGGAGTACGACGAGGCGCTGAGCCGGTTGATCGTCGGAAGGCCCTCGCCCGAGCTCCCGGCCCGGTAGGGTTTCGGGCGTTTCCCAACAAGAGCGGGGGTTGGCTCGGTGAGATGGGTGCTGTTGCTGCTGGTGTCGTCCGCCCTGTGGTGGACGGCCCCGCCCGCCCAGGCGGCGGCGCAGGCGGCGCAGGGGGCGCGGGAGGACGCCGGCGGGCGGGTGGCGTTCATCGGGGTGCCGGGGCTGATGTGGAGCGATCTCGACCCGGCCGACACGCCCCGGCTGTGGCGGCTGGCCGGGCAGAGCGGGATCGGGTCCCTGTCGGTCAAGGCCGTGGGCACCGTGACCTGCGCGTACGACGGGTGGCTGACCGTGGCCTCCGGCGTGCGCTCGGCGGTCGGGCGCCGGTGCGGGATGTCGCCGGAGCCGGTCGTCCAGGGGTCGGGGGCCGTGGTCTCCGAGGTCGCGGGGCTGCTGCAGCTGCGTGACGGGACGTACGCGGGCACGCTGGGGAACGCCGTGCACGCCGCCGGGCAGTGCACGGCCGCCGTCGGGCCGGGCGCGGCGCTGGCCCTGGCCGACCGGGAGGGCAAGGTCGACCTGTACGCGGCCGAGCCCGCGGGGCTGGCTGACTGGAGCCGCTGCCGGATGCTGGCCGTGGACGTCGACGTGCTGGTGAAGCCGTACATCGTGGACGGCAAGCTGCCGCTGGAGCCCGAGCTGCTCGCCCCGGATCGGCGGCGCGCCCTGGTCCGCGAGGCCGACGCCAAGGTCGGCGCGGCGCTGGACAAGCTGCCCCCTGACACCGAGATCGTGCTGGCCGGGATCGGCGATCACGGCTTGGTGCCGCACCTGCGCGTGGCGATGTGGCATCGCCCGGGCATGGCGGCCGCGCCGGGCGGCGAGGTCGCCGGGCCGTCCGTGGGGGCCAACTCCACCAGGCGCGCGGACATCGTCGTGCTGCCCGACATCACGCCCACGCTGCTCAACGCGGCGGGCATCGCCGCGCCCTCCACCGTGATCGGGCTGCAGTGGCGGCTGGGCGAGCGCACCACGATCGACGACCTGCGCAGGGCCGACCTCAAGGGCACCGCCGTACGCGGCACGACCGGCTTGTTCTTCACCGGCTTCGCCATCCTCCAGGTCGCCTTCTACGCCCTGGCCTACTTCCTGCTGTCCAGGCGCAGGCGGCTGGGCGCGGTGGGCGTGGCCGCCATCGTGCTGGCCTCCGTCCCCGTCTCCACGTACGCGGTCAACCTGGTGCCGTGGGAGCGCAGCCCGTACCCCGTGCCGACGCTGATCGGCGGGGTGCTGGTGAGCACGGCGATCATCGCGGCCGTCGCGCTCGGCGGCCCGTGGCGGCGCGACCCGCTGGGCCCGCCCGCCGCCGTCGCGGCCATCACCGCCGCCGTGCTCGTGGGCGATCTGCTGACCGGGACGACGCTGCAGTTCAACAGCCTGATGGGCTACACCGCCGTGGTCGGCGGGCGCTACTACGGCCTGGCGAACATCCCGTTCGCGCTGCTGGCCACGGCCGTGCTGATGGCGACCGCGGTGGCCGCGGAGCACCTCGTCCGCCTCGGCCGCAAGCGGCTGGCCGTGGCCGGGGTGACAGGGCTCGGCGTGGTGGCGATGCTGCTGGCGGGCTGGCCCGGCGTCGGCAGCGACTTCGGCGGCGTGATCGCGTTCGTGCCGGGCATCGCGGTGACCGCGCTGCTCGTCGCGGGCAAGCGGGTGTCGGTGCTGAAGCTGGGCGCGTTCTGCGTGCTGGGCGGGGTGGCGGTGTCGATCATCGCGGTGCTCGACCACCTGCGCCCGCCCGCCTCGCAGACGCACCTGGGGCGGTTCGTGGGGCAGGTGATCGACGGGACGTTCCTGCCCATGATCGGGCGCAAGCTGGGCGCGATGCTGAACACCATGCTCTCCCCGAACCTCATGCCGATCGTGCTGGCCGGCCTGGCGTTCCTGATCTTCGCCGTGCTGCGGCCCGGGCAGATCAGCGCGGGCATCGTGCCGAGGGCGTTCGCGCGGGCGCCCATGTTGCGGGCCGGGCTCGTCGGCGCGCTGGTCAGCGGCGTGGTCGGCATGCTGGTCAACGACTCGGGCACGGCCGTGCTGTCCATGGCGGTCGCGCTGGCCGTGCCGCTGGTGCTGCACGCGGGCGTGCGCTCGGCGGGGGAGCCGGACTCACCAGGCGAGGTGGAGCTCCTCGGGGGCCCGGTGGATGAGCGTGGCCGCCATGACGACGTCCTCGCCGGCGAGACGTAGGCCGGGCAGCTCGCGCACGAGCAGCTCAAGGGTGACCTTGAGCTGCTCGCGGGCCAGCAGCGCGCCCGGGCAGCCGTGCACGCCGTGCCCGAACGACAGGTGCCGCGCCGGCTCCCGCGCGATGTCGAACTCGTCCGGCCGCTCGAACACCGCCTCGTCCCGCCCCGCCGAGCCGAACGACACGAACACCGTCTCGCCCTCGCCGAGCGCGGTCCCCGCCAGCTCCAGCGGCCTGGTGACGGTGCGGCGGAAGCCCTGCACGGGCGCCTCGTACCTGGCCGCCTCCTCGATCGCCGCCCCCGCCAGCTCCGGCCGCTCGCACAGCAGCTCCCACTGGCCGCGCTCGCGCAGCAGGCGGTGCACGACGGTGCCCAGCAGCGCGGTCGTGGTCAGGTGGCCGGCCAGCATGACGTTCTGCGTGTTGGCCACGATCTCGTCGCGCTGCTCCGGCGTCGGCTCGCCGGGGCCCGGGGCCAGGCCGCGCGACAGCTCCCCGGTCAGGCTCTCCGCCGTCCGCGACCGGGCCGCGTGCGCGTCGAACAGGTGCCGCAACGCGGCCACCTCGCGGGCCGCGGCGACCTGCTCGTCCTCCGGCATCGGCGTGAACAGCAGGTCCTCGGCCCGGTTGCCGGCCCGGATCGCGGCGGGCACGTCGGCCGGGTCGAGGCCGAGCAGGCGCCCGATCACCGCGGCCGGGAGCAGCCTGGCGTAGCCGGACATCCACTCCACGCGGCCCGCCTTCGCGAACGACGCGACCAGCTCCTCCGCCGTCGCCCGGACGAACGGCAGCGCCGCCGCCACCCTGGCCGGGGACAGGCCGCGGGTGAGCGGCCGGCGGTAGCGCGCGTGCGCCTCGCCGTCCGTGCTCAGCACCACCGGGGCGGTGCCGGGCGCGCCCGCCAGCTCCGCGAACGCCCGCGGGCCCGGGATCACGTCGGGCCGCAGCGCGCCCTTGGAGGAGAAGTCGTCCGGGCGCCCCAGCACCTCGCGCGCGTCGGCGTGCCGGGCCACCAGCCAGGCGTCCAGCTCCTCGACGAACGTCAGCCCAGGGGCGGCGCGGGCCCTGGCGTAGACGGGATACGGGTCGCGGTAGAGCGCCTCTCGATCCACGCGTACCATCCTGCAAGCCCGGTCGAGCGCCGACAAGATCTGAAATTTTCTTTTAGTTCACTCCTAAGTCTTGAAAGTTATATCCACGAGCGATTGAGTTCGGTCGTGCAGTCCCTCAGAATCCTGACAGCGTCGGTGCTGGCGTTAGGCCCTCTCGCCCTGGCCGCGGCCCCCGCGCAGGCCGATCCCGCGCCCCCCGCAGAGGACGCGCTCAAGGCGTCGTCCTACCCGCCCCCCTCCACGCTGCTCGCCCAGGACGCCGGGCAGCAGCGGCTGGAGACGGCCAAGAGGACCCGGCCGGTGGCGCCGGGCATCTCGCTCACCTCGTTCGACACCTACGACGCGCTCGGCTGGCTGCGCGCGGACGCGGTCACCGCCGACCTCGGCGGCGCGAAGGCCGACTACCTCTACTCCGGCGAGGTGTCCAGGACCGAGCCGCTGTCCGGGCCCGCCAAGCGCGCGCACGCCGTCGCGGCCGTCAACGGCGACTTCTTCGACATCAACAACTCCGGCGCCGCCCAGGGCATCGGCGTGCAGAACGGCTCGCTGGTGCAGTCGCCCGTCGCGGGCCACGAGAACGCGGTCGCGATCACCGGCGACGGCCTGGGCCGCGTGCTCAAGATGTACTTCGAGGGCGCCGCCACCCCGGCCGGCGGCTCGCCCATCGCGCTCACCCAGTTCAACCAGATCGTGAAGAGCGGCGGCGTCGGGCTGTTCACGCCGCTGTGGGGCTCGTACAACCGGGCCCGCGCCGTCGAGGGCGCCACGTCCGTCGCCGAGGTCGTCCTGGTCGACGGGGTGGTCTCCGAGGTACGCACCTCCGCCGGCACCGGCCCCATCCCCGCCGGGACCACCATCCTGCTGGGCCGCGACGCCGGGGCCACCGCCCTGGCCGCCCTGAAGGCCGGCGACCGCGTGGACGTGAGGTACCAGCCGAAGCCGTCGGACGGCAGCCAGGTCAAGGCGGCCGTGGGCGGCAACTGGGTGCTGGTCAAGGACGGGGTCGTGCAGAACTCCACCGACCCCGCCGCGCACCCCCGCACCGCCGTCGGGTTCTCGGCCGACGGCAGGAAGATGTACCTGCTGACCGTGGACGGCCGCCAGGCCGACAGCCGCGGCGTCACGCTCAACGAGCTCGCCGGCATGATGGTCGAGCTCGGCGCCGCCAACGCCCTCAACCTGGACGGCGGCGGCTCCTCCACCATGCTCGCCCGCGAGCCCGGCTCCGCCGACGTCCAGGTGGAGAACAGCCCCTCCGACGGCGGCGAGCGCCACGTGCCCAACGGCCTCGCGCTCTACGCGCCCGAGGGCAGCGGCAAGCTCAAGGGCTTCTGGCTGGAGACCGCGAGCGACCCCGCCAAGGCGCCCGGCGTCGGGCCCGTCGCGGGTGGCCGCCCCGACCGCGTCTTCCCCGGTCTCACCCGCCGGCTGACCGCCGCCGGATACGACGAGACGTACGGCCCGGCCGCCGGAACGCCGTCGTGGCGGGCCGACCCGGTCGTGCACGGCGTGATCCGCGACGGAAGATTCCACGCCCTGGTGCCCGGCCGGACCACCGTCACCGCCTCCCGCGGCGGCGCCAAGGGCACCATCGACCTGACCGTCCTGCAGCCGCTCCAGCGGCTCGGCATCACCGCCGACCGGCTCGGCCTGGCGGGCGCGGACGGTGTGGCGACGTTCGGGGTGGTCGGATACGACCGCAACGGCAACTCCGCGCCCGTCGAGCCCGCCGACCTCACGCTCGACTACGACAAGAGCCTGCTCGAGGTCACCGCGGCCGAGCACGGCTACTTCACCGTCAAGGCCAAGAAGGCCACCGGGTCCGGCCTGATCACCGCGAAGGTCGGCAAGATCAACGCGGCGGTGCCGGTGACCGTCGGGTTCGAGGAGAAGCCGGTCGCCGACTTCGAGGACGCGGCCGGCTGGACGTTCGCCGCGGCCCGCGCCACCGGCTCGCTGTCGGCCGCGCCCGGTCAGAGCGGGGGCGGCCTCAAGCTCTCGTACGACTTCACCACCTCGACCGCGACCCGGGCCGCCTATGCCAGCCCGCCGCAGCAGATCGTGGTGGACGGCCAGCCGCAGGCGTTCGGGCTCTGGATCAACTCCACCGGCAAGGGCGAGTGGCCGAGCCTGGAGTTCTACGACGCGCTCGGCCAGTCGCAGATCCTGCGCGGGCCGTACATGACGTGGACCGGCTGGAAGTACGTCGAGTTCGCCGTGCCCCCGGGCGTGAACTACCCGCTCAGGCTGCGGCGCTTCTACGTGGCCGAGACCAAAGCGGACGCGAAGTACGCCAACGAGATCCTCATCGACGGCCTGGTGGCCAAGGTGCCGCCGTCGATCTCCGCCCCCGCGGTGCCGAAGGTCGCCGATCCGGTGGTCAAGGCGGACGTGGGCCGGATGCCGTGGCGGTTCGCGGTCATGTCGGACGCGCAGTTCGTGGCCAGGGACCCGGACAGCGAGATCGTCAAGAACGCGCGCCGCACGCTGCGCGAGATCAAGGCGGCCAAGCCGGACTTCCTGCTGATCAACGGTGACCTGGTCGACGAGGCGTCGCCCGAGGACTTCGCGCTGGCCAAGAAGATCCTCGACGAGGAGCTCGGCGGAACCCTGGAATATCACTACATTCCGGGCAACCACGAGGTCATGGGCGGCAAGATCGACAACTTCAAGGCCGTCTTCGGCGACACGTACGGCACCTTCGACCACAAGGGCACGCGCTTCATCACCCTGGACACCTCGCGCCTGAACCTGCGGGGCGGCGGCTACGACCAGGTGGCCATGCTCCGCTCGCAGCTGGACAAGGCCGCCGCCGACGCGTCGGTGGGCTCGGTGACGGTGCTGTTCCACGTGCCGCCGCGCGACCCGACGCCCGGCAAGGGCAGCCAGCTCGGCGACCGCAAGGAGGCGGCCCTGGTGGAGGGCTGGCTGGCCGACTTCCAGCGCACCACCGGCAAGGGGGCCGCGTACATCGGGGCGCACGTGGGGACGTTCCACGCCTCGCACGTGGACGCGGTGCCGTACTTCATCAACGGCAACTCCGGCAAGAACCCGGCCACCGCGCCCGACGACGGCGGGTTCACCGGGTGGTCGCTGTGGGGCGTCGACCCGGTGACGAAGGCCGAGGCCGAGCACGTGCGGCGGAACTGGTTCGCGGACGCGCCCGACTGGATCGGCACGCAGGTCCGGCCGCACGTGGACGACCTCACGCTCACCGCCTCCGCGACGGTCGCGATCGGCGCGCCCGGCGCGGTGACGGCGGCGGTCAAGCAGGGGAGCAGGACGGTCCCCGTCGCCTACCCGGTCTCGGCCGCGTGGTCCGGCTCGCCCAACCTGCACGTGGGCGGCCGCGAGGGCGTCAGGCCGTGGCACGTGGCCTTCTTCGACCCCTCGACGGGGACGCTGACGGCGCTGCGGAAGGGGCAGGTGACGGTCGCCGTCACGGTGAACGGCGTCACCCGCCAGGCCGCCGTGGCCCTGACCGCCAGGGCCGCCGCCTGGCCCGCCTCACAGGTCTGCTCGGAGTCCAAGTCTGCCAAGCCGTCTCTCGTCCGCCTGTACGCGGGCACCTGGAAGACCCTGTCGAAGTGAGCAAGCTCAGATCTCGGAGATGATCTGCCGTCGTTTGGCGGCGTACTCGTCGTCCGTGATCGCCCCCGTCGTGCGGAGCGCCTCCAGCTCCTCCAGGCGCTGGGCGGCGGACCGCTCGGGCGGCGGGAACGCCGGCGAGGCGGCGCCGGCCGCCGGTCGCGCGGCGGCCCGGCGCACGACGGCCTGGATCTGCTGACGCAGCTCCGGCCTGGAGCGCACGTCCATCATGCCGTTCAGCGGGACGCCGTTGGCCTTGAGGAGCTGGAGGATCTCCATCAGCGGGCCGGCCTGCCCGCTCAGGTCGTAGGTCCTGCCGTCCTCGGCCAGGCTGAACTTCGCCGGCACCAGCCCGTTCACCAGAGCGCTGCGCTCCCAGTCGATCTGATGCTCGTGCGTGGCCGGATCCACGAGTACGGCGAGCCTGCGCGCGTTGAAGTTGCCCGCCCGCGTCACGCCGGCCAGCACGCGGTCCTGGGTGTCGAACGCGAACCCCGGGCCCTCGATGCGCAGGCCGAGCTTGATCAGCGGCCGGCCGTTGATCCTGGTGCCGGTCTCCGACATGCCCGTGATCCGGGCGAGCGCCAGCACCCCGTTCCGCTCCAGGGTGGCGGTCTTGGCGGCCGCCTTCGCGCCGTGGCGGGCCAGAGCCACCGCGATCACTACGTCGGACACCGTGAGCGCCAGCCCGACGTAGAACATCCACGGGATCTCTTCGCGTTCGGCCGGGCCGAGCGCGAAGTAGACGATCACGAAGATCGGCCCGACCAGCCCTCCGCAGAGCAGGACGACCAGTTGCGATCTCAGATAACGCCCGAACATCGGCCTGCTCCAGTCATGGGGGCGGTGGATCGGGTGCCAGAGTAACGATCGGCGATCTCGGTCAGGGATCCGTTCGAGAAAGAATCGGACCGTTCCAGCGAGGCTTGGAGGCGCCCTGGACGGGAAATATCGGGATTGTTAGCCTTTCAGGAGGTTCTCCTGGTGCTCGAGAGACCAAATGGACAAACTCTCTGACGACGACCTGGCACTGTTACTGCTGATCCGATTCTTCGAGCTGAAGCTGCTCGCGCTCTTCGAACAGGGCGAGCTCAACGGCACCACCCACACCTGCCTCGGCCAGGAGTACGTCCCCGTCGCCCTGCGCACGCTCCTGCGCGAGAACGACTGGATCTTCAGCAACCACCGGGGCCACGGCCACTATCTGGCCAGGTTCGAGGACGCGGAGGGGTTGCTGGCCGAGATCATGGGCAGGAAAGGGGCGATCTGCGAGGGTGTCGGCGGCAGCCAGCACCTGAAGCGCGACCGCTACCTGTCCACCGGCGTGCAGGGGCAGAGCCTGCCCGTGGCGGCCGGGGTCGCGTTACGGCTGAAGCGGCAGGAGCCGGGCACGCTGGCCTGCGTCTACCTCGGCGACGGCACGTGGGGCGAGGGCGCCGTGTACGAAGCGCTCAACCTGGCCCAGCTCTGGCGGCTCCCGCTGCTGGTCGTGGTCGAGCACAACGGCATCGCCCAGTCCACGCCGACCGGGCTGCAGATGGCGGGCACGGTGGAGGGGCGGGCGCGGGCGTTCGGCGTCGCGCATCACCGGGTGGATATTACGGAAATTTACGAAATCCGCGCCCGGCTGGCGCCTCTCGTCGACCGGATGCGGGCGGAGCCCGGCCCGCTGGTCGTGGAGTTCGCCACCCATCGCCTCGGCCCCCACAGCAAGGGGGACGACACCCGGCCGCCGGACTTCCCCCGCGTCGACTGGTACGCCGCCTACCGGGCCGCGCACCCCGTACAGTCCGCCGGGATCGAGGCGGCGGCCCGTACCCGGATCGACCGGATCGCCGCCGAGGTCGCCGCCCGGCCGCCGGCCGTCTGGACGGCGGCGTGACAGTCCACGGGGTGCGAGGGAGGCGTGCGCGGGTCGGCGAGGACCTCAACGGCGCCCTGCACGGCGTCCTGGAGGACGACCCCTCCGTGTACGTCCTGGGGGAGGACCTCCTCGACCCCTACGGCGGCGCCTTCAAGATCACCAAAGGGCTGTCCACCCGCTTCCCCGACCGCGTGCTCACCACCCCGCTCAGCGAGGGCGCCATCGTCGGCGCGGCCTCCGGGCTGGCGCTGGCGGGCGGCAGGGCGGTCGTGGAGATCATGTTCGCCGACTTCGCCGCGCTCGCCTTCGACCAGATCCTCAACTTCGCCAGCAAATCCGTCACCATGTACGGGACCCGGGTGCCCCTGCCGCTGGTGATCCGGTGCCCGTCCGGCGGCCATCGCGGCTACGGCCCCACCCACAGCCAGAGCCCGCAGAAGCATTTCATCGGGATCCCGGGGCTGTCGCTGTTCGAGATGTCGCCCTTCCACGACAACCGGGCCGTGCTCGACCGCATGCTCGCGCTGGGGGAGCCGTGCCTGCTGTTCGAGGACAAGGTGCTCTACACGCGGTGGATGTACGAGGTGGACGAGCTGTTCAGGTGGGAACTCGTGGGCGACGTGGCGGTGGTCCGCCTCGACACGGGGGGACCCGGCGGCCTGGAGATCCCCTCGGCCGATCTCGACTACGTGCTGATCACCCCCGGCGGGGTCGCCCATCGCGCGCTGGCCGCCATGCGAACTCTGCTGCTCGACCACGACCTGGCCGGAGTCCTGCTGGTCCCCTCGCGCCTGTACCCCTTCGACCCGTCGGAGCTGCTGCCGGTGCTCGGGCGGGCGCCGCTGGTGTGCGTGGCGGAGGACGGCAGCGCGGGCGGCACCTGGGGCGACCACGTGGCCGCCGGCCTCCACACCCGCCTCTGGGGGCGGCTCCGGCGTCCGGTCAGGCTGGTCAGCTCGGCGGACAGCGTGATCCCGACGGCCGCCCACCTGGAGCGCGAGGTGCTCGTCCAGGACTCCACGATCTGCCGTGCCGTGCTGGAGGGGCTGGATGGTTGAGATCCGGGTGCCGAAGCTGAACACCAACGACTCGGCGTACGTGCTGCTGGAATGGCTGGTGGCGGATGGCGCGCCGGTGGGCAGGGATGACGTGGTGGCGTCGGTGGAGACGTCCAAGACGGTGGAGGAGCTGGTCAGCGGGCACGACGGGGTCCTGGCCCACCTGATCCCGGCCGGCTCCGACTGCGCCCCCGGCCAGCCCATCGCTCACATCACCGCCCCCGCCCCACCCACACCCGCCCCGGCTGCGCCTGCTTCGGGACCTTCGCCGACGTCGGAGCCCGGCGACCCTCCGGCCCCGCCCGCGCCGGGTTCCGGCGGCGCTGCGGCTACTGGCGCCCCTTCGGCGGGTTCCACCGGCGCCCCGCCGGCTGGGGTGCCGCTGATCACGGCGCCCGCGCGGGCGCTCATCGACGAGCTAGGCATCGACCCCGCACGCGTGCACGCCCTGCCCGTGAAGGTGGTGCGGCGTGCCGACGTCGAGCGCCTCGTCGCGCCGGGCGCGCTCCCACCCGGCCCGCCGGCGACGCCCGCCGTTGCCGTGCCGCCGGGCGAGGTGCCGACGACGGTGCGGCGGCTGAGCCCTCATCAGCGGGCCGTCGGGAGGACGGTGAGCCTTTCGCGTCAGACGATCCCCGCCGCCTACACCGCCATAAAAGTGGACGTGGGCCGGGCCACCGCAGCCGCCAGGGGCCTCACCAAGCGGCTGCGCAAGCTCGTCGGCCTCCCCGACCTCCTTGTCGCCTCCGTGGCCCGCCTGCACCGGGACTTCCCGCTGTGCTTCGCCGCCCTCGTGGACGAGAGCACGGCCGCCGTCCCCGAGGCGCCCCATGTGGGTGTCACGATCGACCTCGGCACCGGCCTGTACGTGCCCGTCATCCGGGACGCGCACCGCAAGGGCGTCGAGGAGATCGCCGGGGAGCTGGCCGAGTTCCGCAGGCTGGCGCAGCGCGGCGGGTTCAGGCAGGAGCAGCTCGACGGCGGCAACATCGTCGTCACCCTGCACCACGACCCCGACATCGTCATGGCCGTCCCCATCGTCTTCCCGGGCCAGGCGTGCGCCCTCGCGCTCACCTCGCCGCAGCGCGACGGCGAGCGCACGGTGGCGGTGGTCGGGCTGGCCTACGACCACCGGCTGATCAACGGCAGGGACGCCGTGCTGTTCCTCCAGGCGGTCAAGGAAGCCCTAGAGACGGCGTCGTTCGAGGGACTGTAGGCCGACCAGGTCGTCGGGGGCGGCGTCGGCGGCGTCGTCGACCAGCGCCGGCAGCTTCGACCGCAGCGCCACGACCGCCAGCACCGCCATCGCGACCGCGAACAGGACGTACATCAGCCCCACACCCCGCCCCGCCCCGGTCCCGATCACCGCGCCGACGGTCGAGGCGAGCGGCCCGTGCGGGGCGAGCAGCGGGTCGAGCACCGCGGCCCCGTACGGCGCCACGAGCCCGAACCCCAGCGGCAGCGTCGACCAGGCGATCAGCGTGTTGAGCGCGAACACCCGCCCGTGGAAGCGCTGCGGCACCTTCACCTGCACGATCGTGGCGTAGACCCCGTTGAGCAGCGTCACCCACAACGACATCCCGAACGCCCCGACCCCGATCGGCACCAGATCCGCCCGCAACCCCGTGACCAGGCAGAACGCGGCCAGCGCGAGCGTGCACCAGAGCACGGCCCGCATCCGGCCGCGCCCGGGCCCGCCCCACACCGTCATGGCCAGGCCGCCGAGCAGCACCCCGAGCCCCGACAGGAACGAGATCCGCCCCACGTCCTGCAGCCCCGCGAACGACAGCACCAGCGGCGAGATCATCAGGAAGAGCGGCGACAGGAACACGTTCAGGACCGCGAAGAACAGCAGCATCCGCCGGAACCCGAGCTGCCCCCACGAATACCGGAACCCGGCCACCAGCTCCGTCATGACCGGCTCCTTGCGCCGCCAGGCCATCGTCCTGGGGAAGCGCACGAGCAACGTCACGGTGATCGCGAACACGTAGCTGACCACGTCCAGGACCAGGATGCCCCCGAGCCCGACGACCGCCATCAGCCCGGCCGCCGCCAGCGGCACGATGAGCTGCGTCATTCCTCCGGCCATCTGCACGATGCCGTTCGCGTGCCCGAGGTGCCGCTTCGGCACGAGCTGCGGCACGGCCGAGGTGTAGGCGAGGCGCTGGAACGTGAGCGCCACCGACAGCAGCGCGAGCAGCGGGTAGATGTGCCAGGTCTGCAGGTTGCCCGTCCACAGCAGCACGCCGAGCAGGAGTTGCGTGCCGAGCGCGGCGAAGTCGCCGCCGAGCATCACGGTGCGGCGGTCGCTCCGGTCCACGATGGCGCCCGCCAGCGGGGCCACCACCATGCCCGGCACCAGACCCAGGACGGCGAGCAGGGCGAACTGGGCCAGGGAGCCCGTGGTGAGATAGATCCAGATGGGGATGGCGAACTCGGTCAGCGCCGAGCCCATGATCGACACCAGCTGGCCCCCGGCGACGGCCAGGAACCGCCGCATGCTGGGTTGCGCTCCCGCAGCGGAGGCCTTGAGCGGGGCCGAGGTCGGGCTCGGGCTCGGGCTCGGGGTCGCGGTCGGCTGGGCGAGGTGGGAGGTTTCGTGTAGGCGCCAGTTCGGGCCCGCCGCCGTTTCGCCCGGATCCAGGGCGAGGTGGGTGCGGGTGACGATCTCGGCCAGCTCCTGCGCCCGATATTTCAGGAAAAAGTGTCCGGCCTCATCCAACTCCACCACCGCGGCCGTCGGACTCAGGAAGTGCCACTCGCGATACCGCTCCTCGAAGTACTCGGTCGCCGGGTCCCGCTCGCCCGCCACACTGATGACCGGCGCCCGCAACGGCTCCACCGCGCTCTCGAACAGCCCGGTGAAATACTCCTCCGCGGCCTCCGTGTCCTCGCGCATGTTCCTGATGATGTGCCGCGCCTGCCCGGGATCGAGCTCGCTCATGTCGAGCCCCATCGAGGTCAGCCAGTTGGCGTAGCTGCGGTCGCTGCGCAGGTACTCCCGCCGGGCCAGCCGGGACAGCGCCGACAGAGCTCGGTTCCCCGGCCGGGCGAACGGGAAGATCGCCCCGATGTAGACCGCTTCGAGCCGCCGCCCGGCCGCCTCCAGCCGCCGCGCGATGGCGACCGTCAGCGCCGACCCGACCCCGCAGTGCCCGTACAGCGCCAGCGGTCCCCGTACCTTGTCCAGAATCTCCCGCACGCACCGGTCGGCCACCTCCTCCAGAGGCAGCCGGTCCTCCTCCAGCCCCACGTCGTGGCCGGGGATCGCGACCGCCCACAGCGCATGCGTGCCGGGCAGCGCGTCGGCCAGCGGCTGGTAGGCCACCGCGGAGCCCCCGCCGTACGGGACGCAGACGTAGGTGAGCTCGGCGTGTCCACCTCCCGGGGCGCGGCGCGGCGTCAGCTCGTGCAGCAGCCCGCGCGGCCCGGCGGCGGCGCCGTCGGCGAACGCGGCCAGTTCGCGCACCGTCGGATGCTTGAACAGGTCCACCACCGCGACCGGCGACGGCAGCCGCCTGCGCAGGCGCGCCACGACCTTGATGGCCAGCAGCGAGTGCCCGCCGACGTCGAAGAAGTCGTCGTCGACGCCGAAGTCCGCCCCGTCGAGCACCTCTGCCCAGACGGCGCTCACCAGCCGCTCGGTGTCCGTCTCCGGCGGGGTGCGCGTTCCGGCCGGGGCGGCGGAGGGAGCGGGCAGGCGGCGGCGGTCCACCTTGCCGTTGGGCGTGAGGGGGAGGCCGGGGAGGGCGACGAAGCGGGCGGGGATCATGTACGCGGGCAGGGTCTCGGCCAGGTGGGCGCGCAGGCGCGCCGGGTCCGGCCGGGGCGTGACCACGTACGCGACGAGTTGCGCCCCCGTGCCCTGCCCGTCGGTGGTGACCACGCACTCGGTCACGTCGGGGTGGCGGGCGAGGTGGGTCTCGATCTCGCCCAGCTCGATCCGGTAGCCGCGGATCTTGACCTGGGCGTCGGCCCGGCCGAGGAACTCGATGACGCCGTCGGAGGTGTACCGGCCCAGGTCGCCCGTGCGGTAGAGGCGCTCGCCGGTGCGGGGGTGGGTGAGGAAGGAGGCGGAGGTCCGCACGGGGTCGCGCCAGTAGCCGGTGGCCACGCCCGCGCCGCCGATGTACAGGTCGCCGGGCACGCCCGCGGGGGTGTCCCGCAGGCCGGGGCCGAGGATGTGGAACGCCTGGTTGGCGAGGGGGCGGCCGTACGGGATCGAGGTCCAGGACGGGTCCACCCGGCCGATCGGGTACGAGATGGACCAGATCGAGCCCTCGGTGGCGCCGCCCAGGCTGATGACCTCGGCGCCTGGTGCGAGGGCCCGGATGCGGTCGGGGAGCGTCAGCGGGATCCAGTCGCCCGACAGCAGGACCAGGCGAAGGGAGCCGAGGTCGGTGCCCTCGTGCTCGGCGTGGTCCACCAGGAGCTCCATGAGGGCGGGCACGGAGTTCCAGACGGTGACGCGTTCCTCCTCCACCAGGCGGGCCCAGGCGGCCGGGTCCTTGTCGGCGGCCGGGTCGCCCATGACGAGCGTCGCACCGACGGCCAGCGCGCCGTAGACGTCGTACACGGACAGGTCGAAGCTCAGGGCCGAGAGCGCCAGGAAGCGGTCGGCGGGGCCGACGCGGAAGCGCTGGTTGAGGTCGCGGACGGTGTTCAGGGCGGCCCGGTGCTCGATCATCACCCCTTTGGGGGCACCGGTGGAGCCGGAGGTGAAGATCACGTACGCGAGGTCGCCGGGGGAGGCGGGGCAGCCGAACGCCGGGGCGTCCTCGTCCGGGACCACGGCGAGCCGGGTCACCCCGGCGGGCCAGGAGAGGTCCAGCCAGGGCTGCGTGACCGCGATCACGCATTCGCCGCGCTCGATCAGCTCGAAGCGCCGCCGGTCGGGCAGGTCGGCGTCGATCGGCAGGTACGCCGCCCCGGCCGCGTTGATCGCCAGCGCCGCGACGACCTGCTCCCAGCCCCGCTCCATCACGACGGCGACCAGCTGCCCCGGCCCCGCCCCGGCCGCCCTGAGCCGGGCGGCCAGCGCGCGCACCCGGCGGCGCAGCTCCTCGTACGTGATCGCGCCCCCGGGATGGCGCACCGCCACGGACCCGGCCCCGGACCCGGCCTCGGAGGCGGCCATGACCGGCTCGTGCAGCAGCCCCGGCGGGCCGAGGTCGACGGCCGTGTCGTTCCAGCGCCGCCGCTCCTCCCGCTCCTCCGGCGTCAGCAGCTCCAGCCCCGACACCGGCGCCGCCGGATCGGCCGCCACCCCCTCCAGCAGCGTGGCCAGCTGCCCGCCCATGCGCTCGATCCGCTCGGCGGAGAACAGCGCGGTGTTGTAGACGAACAGGAACGACCCGCCGCCCCCGGTGTAGAGCTCCAGGTCGAACCGCGTCGCCCACACCCCCGGTTCGAACCCCTCCAGCGTCAGCGGGCCCGGCTCCGGCTCGCCGCCGTAGTTCTGCATGGCGAGGATGACCTGGAACACCGGCGACCTGGACGGCTCCCGCCGCACGTTCAGCTCCGACACCAGCCGCTCGAACGGCACCTCCTGGTGCGAGTACGCGTCCGTGGCCAGGTCACGCACCCGGCCCAGCAGCTCCGCGAACGACGGGTCCCCGGACAGGTCCACCCGCATCGCCAGCATGTTGACGAAGCACCCGACCAGGTGGTCCAGCTCGGGCAGCGCCCGCCCGGCCACCGGCGAGCCGATCGCCACGTCGTCCTGCCCCGCGTACCGCCCGAGCAGCACCGCGAAGGCCGCCAGCAGCACCATGTACGGCGTCGCGCGGTGCTCCCCGCCCAGCCGGTCCAGCCGCCCGGCCAGCTCGGGCGCAATTGAGAAGTGGTGCGCCGCCCCGCCGTAGGTCAGTTCGGGCGGCCGCGGCGCGTCGGTCGGGAGTTCCAAGGGCTCCAGCCCGGCCAGCCGGTCGCGCCAGTGGTCCACGTCGCCGTCCGGACGGCCGCGCTGCCAGGCGGCGAAGTCCCCGTACGTGACGGGCAGGTCGGGTGCCGTCCCGCCGGTGCAGAACGACAGGATCTCGCGCAGCAGGATGTTCGCCGACCAGCCGTCGGCCGCGATGTGGTGCACGGCCAGCGCCAGCACATGGTCGCCGGGCGCCAGCCGTACCAGCAGCGCCCTCATGACCGGGCCCGACACCAGGTCGAACGGCTCCGCCAGGAACGGCCCCACCAGCTCCCTCGCCGCCGCCACGGACCCGGCCTCGGCGACGGTCAGCGGGACCTCGGTCTCCTCCGACACCAGCACGTCCGGCTGCCCGTCCGCGCCGACGGGGAAGCGGGTGCGCAGCGGCTGGTGCCGCTCGCAGACCTTCCGCAGCGCCGCCGCCAGGTCGTCGGCCTGGAGCGGCCCGCGCACCCGCCGCACCAGCGGGATCGTGTAGGCGGCGTTGCCGGGGGCGTACTGCTCCATGAACCACAGCCGCTCCTGCGCGTACGACAGGGGCGGGGGCCGGTCGGCGGGCAGCGCGGGGATGCTCGGCCGCGACCCGCCGCGCCGGCGGAGGCGCTGGGTGAGCAGCGCCCGCTGCGCCTGGCTCAGTTCGGTCATGAGCCCTCCTCCGTCGGTCTCATGACCAAGGTGCTGTGCCTACTGATGACCTCGACAAGCTCGGTCATGGGCCCTCCGGAGCTCGCGGGTCCAGCAGGCTCCTGGCCTGCTCGTCGGACAGCCCCGCCACCTCGGCCACCAGCGCCTCCTCCACGGCCTGCGCCAGCGCCGCGACGGTGCGGCGGTCGAACAGCGTGCGGATCGGCAGATCCACCCCCGCCAGGGCGCGCAGCCTGGCGGCCACCCTGATGGCGAGCAGAGAGTGGCCGCCCAGGGCGAAGAAGTCGTCGAACGCGCCGATCTTGTCCGCGCCCAGCACCTCCGCCCAGACGTCGGCCACCAGCTCCTCGGCGTCGGTCCTGGGCGGCGTGCCGTCGCTCCCGACGGGGGCGTCCGGCTCGGGGAGCGCGGCGCGGTCGAGCTTGCCGTTGCGGGTGAGGGGCAGCGCGTCGAGCAGCACCCAGTGCGCGGGCACGAGGTACGGCGGCAGCGCCCGCGCGACGTACTCGGCCAGGCCCGCCACGTTCGTCCCCCCACGCGGCACCACATAGGCCACCAGGTCCCCCTCTCGCGCGAGCACGGCCGCCTGGCGGACGTCGGGGTGGGTCAGCAGGCGGTGCTCGATCTCGCCCGGCTCGACGCGGAAGCCGCGCACCTTCACCTGGGCGTCCAGACGGCCGAGGAACTCCAGCTGCCCGTCGCGCCGCAGCCGCACCCGGTCGCCCGTCCTGAAGTAGCGGCCCTGCGGCAGGGTGACGAAGCCGTCATCCTGGGGCGTGCCGGGAGTGTTGAGGTAGCCGCGGGCCACGCCGGGGCCGCCGATGTAGAGCTCGCCGGGGGCGCCCGGCGGGGTGGGCGCCCCGTGGCGGTCGAGGACCCGCACCGGGGTCGCGCCCACCGGGCGGCCGATCGGCGGGTGCGGGTCCCCGCCCGGCAGCTCGGCGCACGTGGCGATGATCGTCGCCTCCGTGGGCCCGTAAGTGTTGACCAGGCGCACCCGGTCGCCGAAGCGTTCGCGCCAGCGGGCCACCGCCTCCGCCCGCACCTGCTCGCCGCCGAGGATCACCAGGCGGAGCCGTTGCGGCCAGGGGATCTCGTCGATCAGGTCCACCAGGTGGTGGAAGTAGGCGGTGGGCAGGTCGAGCACGGTGACGTCGGGCCGCCGGGCGAGCAGGTCGGGCAGGGTGGCGCCGCCGCCGGGCAGCAGCTCGACCGTGGCGCCCGCGGCCAGCGCGGGGAAGATCTCCTCGGCGTGGGTGTCGAAGCTCAGCGAGGCGAGCTGGACGACGCGGTCGCCGGGGCGCAGGCCGTACGCGGAGCGCATCCACCGGACCCGCTCGGCCAGCCCGGCGTGCCCGACGGCGACGCCCTTGGGGGTGCCGGTGGAGCCCGAGGTGTAGATCACGTACGCCAGGCCGGGCCGGCGTTCTGTGCTGCCCGCACCCGGCTCGATCCCCGCCGCGACGATGAGGGACGTCCCCGCGGCCATGGCGCGCAGGCGCTCCGGCGGGTACTCCGGGTCCAGCGGCACGTAGGCGGCGCCTGCCCGCCAGATCGCCAGCATCGCCACCACCGCCTCGACCGAGCGGCCCGACCGGAGCCCGATCAGGTCCCCTTCGCGCGCGCCCCGCCCGGCCAGCTCCCCGGCCAGCCGCGCCACCCGCCGTTCCAGCTCGGCGTACGTCACGGCCTCGGCGCCGCAGCTCACGGCCACCTCGCCGGGGTGCGCCGCCACCGACTCGGCGATGAGCCCTCCGACGGTCCCCACCACGCCCGCCGGAGGGCGGTCCAGCGACGCGAGCAGGGCCTCGTCGGACGGCGTCAGGACGGGCAGGCGCGACAGGGGCACCTGCCGGTTGCCCGGGTCGGCCACCCCCCGCAGCACCACCGCGAACCGCTCCGCCAGCTGCGCCACCGTCTCCGCGTCGAACAACCCCGCGTCGTACCCGAACGCCACCCGCAGCCGCCCGGGCGACCGCCACGCCTCCACGGTCAGGTCGAACTTGGCCTGCCGGTACCCGTCGTCGAAGAACGACATCCGCACCGGGCCGAGACGGTCGCGTTCGCCGTCGGCGGTCTGGCTGTTCAGCGTGAACAGGGTCTGGAACATCGGCTTCCTGGTGAGGTCCCGCTCGACGTCCAGCTCGGCCAGCAGCTGCTCGAACGGCACGTCGTGATGCGCCATCGCGTCCAGGACCGTCCTGCGCGTCCGGGCCAGCACCTCCTCCAGCGCCGGATCGCCCGACAGGTCGCCGCGCAGGACGAGCGTGGTGCTGAGGTAGCCGATGAGGGGCTCCAGCTCCACCCGGTCCCGTCCTGCCGTCGGCGACCCGACCAGCACGTCCTCCTGCCCCGTGTGCCGGGACAGCAGGATCTGGTACGCCGCCAGCAGCACCATGAACAGCGTCACCCGATGCCGCCGCGCCGTCGACTCCAGCCGGGCGAGCAGCTCGCCCGGCACTTCGAGCAGCTGGAAGTCGCCGCGCGTCGCGCCGGGGCGGTGGGGCCGGTCGGTGTGCAGGTCCAGGGTGGGCGGGTCGGCCAGCCGGGCGCGCCAGAAGTCAAGGGCCGCGCCGCGGTCCTGTTCCCGCCGCCAGCCGGCGACGTCCCCGTGCTGCACGGCCAGCGGCGCGAGCTCGGCGGAGGCGTACAGGGCGGCCAGGTCGTCCAGGAAGACGGTGATCGACCAGCCGTCGGCCACGATGTGATGCAGGACGACGCAGAGCACGTGATCATCCGGCCCGAGCCGTACCAGCGTGACGCGCAGCGGCGGGGCGGCCCCGAGGTCGAGCGGGGCGTTCGTGCGGGCGGCCACGAGGGCGCGGGCCTCGGCCTCGTCGCGGGCCGGGAGCCGCTCGACCCGGGCGGGCGCGGGCCGCTCGACCACCGCCACCGGCCGCCCGTCCACCTCGGGGAAGCGGGTCCGCAACGACTCGTGCCTGGCGATCAGCCCGGTCAGCGCCCGCTCCAGCGCCGCCTCGTCGAGCGGGCCCTGGAGCCTGCGCACGATGTACATGTTGTACGAGGCGTCGGCGGGATCCAGGCGGTGCAGGAACCACAGGCGTTCCTGGGCGGGGGAGAGCGGCGGCAGCGTGCCGGCCGGTCGGGGCACGAGGGGGCTGCCCGGATCGCCCGCGAGCTCGTCCAGCGTCGCGGCGAACCCGGCGACCGTGGGACGCGTGAACAGCTCCCGCAGCGGCGCCCCTGTGCCTGCCCCCGTGCCCGCCGCCGCCAGCCGGGCGATGACCCGGGTGGCCAGCAGCGAGTGGCCGCCGAGTGCGAAGAAGTCGTCGTCCGCGCCGAGGTCGCCCGTGCCCAGCACCTCGGCGAAGATCCGCGCCACCTGCCGCTCCCTGGCGGTGACCGGCGCGCCGCCCCGGCCCGCCGCCGGACGCGCGGGCTCGGGCAGCGCCCGCCGGTCCACCTTCCCGTTGGGGGTCAGCGGCAGGGCCTCCAGAGGCACGACGACCGAGGGCAGCATGTACGGCGGCAGCCACTCGGCCGCCCGCTCCAGCAGATCGTCCGGGGCGGCGGGCACCACGTAGGCGACCAGGTCGCCGCCCCGCACCACCACGGCGGCCCGGCGCACCCCCGGGTGCCGTTCCAGGGTGGCTTCGACCTCGCCCGGCTCGACCCGGTGCCCCCGCAGCTTGACCTGGCAGTCCTCCCGCCCCAGGAACTCCAGCGTGCCGTCGCCCAGCCACCGCACCCGGTCGCCCGTCCGGTACCACCCGCCCGCGAACGGCTCCGGGGGCTCCCCGGGCGAGCGCAGGTAGCCGAGGGCGAGCCCGGCTCCGCCGATGACCAGTTCCCCGGGGACGCCGATGGGCGCGGGCGAGCCGGACCGGTCGAGCACCCGTACCGTGGTGTTCGCCAGCGGCCGGCCGATGCCCACCCGGTCGGGGGTGGGCGGCACCTCCCAGGCGGTGGACCAGATCGTGGTCTCGGTCGGGCCGTACATGTTGAGCAGCCGCCCCACGCGCCTGCGCAGCCGCCTGGCCAGCGCGAGCGGCAGCGCCTCGCCCCCGGCCAGCGCCACCAGCCCCGACGGGTCCAGCCCGGCGGACAGCAGCATGCTCCACCCCGACGGCGTGGCCTGCACGTGGGTGACCCCGGACGCGCCGACGAGCCGGGCCAGCGCCACCCCGTCGCGCACGGCAACGTCGTCGGCCAGCACCAGCCGCCCGCCCGTCACCAGCGGCAGGTACAGCTCCAGCCCGGCGATGTCGAACGACAGCGCCGTGCTGCCCAGCCACACGTCCCCGGGACGGGAGCCGAGCAGGCGCTCCATCCCGGCCAGCAGGTTGACCAGCGCGGAGTGCGGCACCGCCACCCCCTTGGGCGTGCCGGTGGAGCCCGAGGTGTGCAGCACGTACGCCACCGCCGCCGATGCCGGGACGGACGCCCCGGGGGCCGGTTCGAGCCGTTCGGCGTGGCCGGGCAGCGGGGAGGTCGGCCCGGCCGGTTCGAGCCGTTCGACGTGGCCGGGCAGCGGCGCGGACGGCCCGGCCAGCGCGACCCGCACGCCTGCCTGGTCGAGCATGGCCGCGACGCGCCCGGCGGGCAGCGCCGGATCCACCGGCAGGTACGCGGCCCCCGCCATCATGACGCCCAGCAGCGTCCCCGGCAGCTCGGCCGAGCGCGGCAGGCACACCGCCACGACGGACCCGGGCCCCGCCCCGCGCGCCCGCAGCCCCGCCGCGACCAGCCGGGCCTGCCGGGCCACCGCGGCGTAGGCGCGCGCGGACCCGGAGCACTCCACCGCGACGGCGTCCGGCCGCAGGTCGGCCTGCCGCAGGAACAGGTCCACGACCGTGCCGGACGGGACGTCCGCCGCGGTGTCGTTCCAGGAGTCCAGCAGCCGCCGCTCCTCGGTCGGCAGCACCTCCAGCTCGGACACCCGCGCGCCGGGACGGCGGACGACCGAGCCCAGCAACGCCAGGAAACGCGCCGCCAGCCGCTCCACGGTGGGCCGGGAGAACAGCTCGGCGCTGTGGACGAACGCGCCGCGCAGCCCCCCGCCGTCCGGCCACAGGTCCACCCTCAGGTCCACCATCGCGGGCGGCGCCCCGTGCGGGAACGGCCGGCTCTCCAGCCCGGCGAACGCGGTGGCCTCGCCATAGCCGACCGCGGCGTTGTGCAGCCCGAACATGGTCTGGAACAGCGGAGTTCGGCTGAGGTCGCGTTCGATGTCGAGCGCCGACAGCACCCGCTCGACGGGCGTCTCGCCGTGCGCCATCGCCTCCAGCACGGTGCGGCGGGTCCGCCGCAGCAGCTCCGTGAACGCCGGATCGCCCGACAGATCGCCCCGCAGCACCAGCGTCGAGGCGAACAGCCCGACCATGGGCTCCAGCTCGGGCCGGTTCCGCCCGGCCGTGGGCGTGCCCACCACGATGTCGTCCTGCCCGGTGTGCCGGGCCAGCAGCGCCTGGTACGCGGCCAGCAGCACCATGAACAGCGTGCACCGCTCCGCCCGCGCGAGCCGCCCCAGCGCGGCCACCAGCTCCGGGCCGAGGTCGAACCAGGCCTCCCCGCCCGCGCTGCCCCGTCTGGCCGGGCGCGGCCGGTCCACCGGCAGGTCCAGCGGCACGGCCCCGTCGAGCCTGGCCGTCCAGTGATCCACGTCCGCGTCGGCCTCGCGCTGCGCGTCGGCGTACTCGGCGTACGTCGTGGTCAGCTCCGGCAACTCGGCCGGGGTGCCGTCCCGGCGGGCCGCGTAGCATCTGGCCAGGTCGTCCATGAGCACGTTCAGCGACCAGCCGTCGCCGATGATGTGGTGCAGCACGACGCACAGCACGTGGTCGCCGGGGGACAGCCGGACCAGCGTGATGCGCAGGGGTGGCGTGGAGCCCAGCTCGAAGGGGGTGTTCGCGCGCTCTTCGAGCAGCCGCTCGGCCTGCTCGGGCGTGTCGAGGTCGATCCGCTCGACCGGTACGGGGCCCGGCGGGTCCACGATCGCGACCGGCTGGCCGTCGTGGTCGGGGAAGCGGGTGCGCAACGACTCGTGCCGCGCCACCACGTCGCCGAACGCGCCGGTCAGCGCCTCGACGTCGAGCGGGCCGAGGATCCGCCGCACGACGGCCACCCGGTAGGCGGGGTCGGCCGGGTCGAGCCGGTGCAGGAACCAGAGCCGTTCCTGGCCGAGGGAGATCATGCGCGCAGCTCGCTGACCGCCGCCGCCACCCCGGCCACCGTCGGATCGTCGAGGAACACGTCGAACGGCACCTCCACGCCGAGCCGTTTCCTGATCCGGGCGCTGATCTGGGTGATGGTCAGCGAATGGCCGCCCAGGTCGTACAGGTCCTCGTCGGGGGCCAGCTCCTCGATCCGCAGGACCTCCATCCAGATCTGCCGTACCTGCTCGACCACCTCGCCGTCGACCGCCCCGGCCGCCGCGCCCGGCGGGTGCGCCTCGGCCTGCTCCGGCGCGGGTACCGGAGCCGGTGCGGCGGCGGGGAGGGGCAGGTCGGCGAGCCGCAGGCCCGGGTCGGCGGCCAGCACGGCCCGCAGGTGCTCCCCGGCCCGCTCGACGTGCTCGCGCCCGATGAGGTCGGGGCTGTAGTGCAGGGTCAGTCGCAGGCCGTCGTCGCCGTCCACGGCCTGCAGGTGCAGGACGTTCCTGACCATGTGGTTCGACATCTTCCACTCGGCCACCACGTCCAGCCCGGCGAAGGCCACGTCCGCCGCGCGCCGCCGGAAGCTGATCGACACCGGCGCCAGCGCGGGGCGGGGCCTGATGCCGCCCGCCGCCCTGGCCGCGGGGATGTCGCGGAAGCGGTTCAGCCCGCGCAGCCGCGCTCGCAGGTCGTGGGCCAGCTCCGCGAGAGTGACGTCCGGCGTCGGCGCGGAGTAGACGGGTAACTCGGTGGCGAACAGTCCGATGTGCTCCCCGGTCTCCGGCCCGCGGGTGGACATGGCGATCGCGACCGCCGGCTCGGCGTTGCCGTACCGGAAGAGCAGGGCGTGCACGGCCGTCAGGAACAGCTCGAACCGCGAGACCCCGGCCCTCTCCCACCCGGACATCTCGCCGGTCAGGTCGAGCAGGACCGTCTCGCCGCGGCCGGCCGTCCGCGCCGTCCCGGCCACCCCATCGATGACCACCGTCGGCAGGTCGCGCCAGTGCTCGCGCCAGTACGCCGCGGCCTCGGGCGGGATCGTGGCGGCGGCCCCGTACGGCATGGGCAGCGGCGGCAGGGGCCCGCCCGAGTACGCCGCCGCCAGGTCGCGCACCAGCAGGTCCTTCGACATGCCGTCGAACACCAGGTGGTGCCCCACGAACAGCAGCACATGCCGCGACGGCCCCACCTCGACCAGCGTGAACCGCGCCAGCGGCCCCCGCCCCAGGTCGAACGGCCGCGCGATCTCCGCGCGCACCAGCTCCTCCGGGTCCTCCGCCCGGACGAACCCGACCGGCGGCCGGTCGGCGGCGGGCACCAGGTGCAGCTCCCCGTCGCGGTCCTCGAACGCGCACCCCAGCACCGGGTGGCGGGCGAGCACCGACTCGCACGCCTTCAGCATCGCGCCCCGGTCGAGCGGGCCGTCGAACCACATGGCGAACGGCATGTGGTACGCCGTGCCGCCGCCGTGCACCATCTCGGTGATCCACATGCCGTGCTGGGCCTGCGATGCCAGGACCATCGTCACTCCTCTGCCATACGGCGCAGTTCCCGCTTGATGACCTTGCCCGCGGCGTTCCTGGGCAGGGCGTCCAGGGTGAGCAGCACCGTGGGCAGTTCGTGGCCGGCCAGCCGGGTGCTCAGGAAGGCCCGTACGTCGGTGAGCGCCAGCGGCCCGGTGGCCACCACCGCGGCGGCCACCGCCATGCCCATCACCGGGTGCGGCACCCCGAACACCGACGCGTCCGCCACGGCCGGGTGCTCGTGCAGCGCCGACTCGACCTGGACCGTCGAGACCTTGAACGCGCCCGACTTGATCACGTCGCTCTCCCGGTCGACGAGGTACAGGTAGCCCTCGTCATCCAGGTAGCCGAGGTCGCCCATGCGCACCCAGCCGTCCCGGAAGGCGCCGTCCCCGTCAGCGCTCTTCCGGCCAGCGCTCTCCGGATCGGGGCTCTCCGGATCGGGGCCCTCCTGGCCGGGGCTCTTCCGGTCAGTGCTCTTCCGGTCGGCGGCGTAGTAGGCGCGGGGATGGGCGGCGGCGCGCAGCCACACCTCGCCCGTCTCGCCGGGCGCCACGGAGGTGCCGTCCGCGTTCGCGATCCTGAGCCGGGAGCCGCCCGCCGCGCGGCCGAGCGAGCCGGGCCGGTCCGCGTCGTAGATCATGATGGTCTGGGCCGGGGCGGCCTCGGTGGAGGTGTAGTAGTTCGCCACGGTCGCGTTCGGGAACGCGGCGGCCAGGCCGGCGGCGACCACCGGAGGCAGCGCGGCGGCGGCCGAGCCGAGCAGCAGCACGCTGGACAGGTCGTGGCGCTCGCGCACGCCGGCGTTGAGGAGCTCGACGGCCATCGCGGGGACGACGAAGACGGTGCCGGCCGCGTACGCCTCGATCAGGGCGGCGAAGCGGGCCGGGGTGAAGAGCGGGAGCGTCACCACAGTCGGGGCGGCGGTGAGGGCGTGGAGCAGCATCACCTGGCCGGCGTTCGTGCCGATGGGGAAGGCGTGCACCAGATGCCGGGAATGAGTGAACGGGCGGCGCTTGGGGTGGACGGGCGGGGAGGTCAGGTTCGCGTGGGTGGCGGCGACGCCCTTGGGGGTGCCCGTCGTGCCGGAGGTGTAGAGGATCTGGGCGAGCGAGAACGGATACAGAACCGCCGCCTCCAGAGCCGCCGGGTTCGGGGCCGCTGTCTGCTCGCGGATGGCCGGTCCCGAGAGGAGCACCGCTGACGGGATGGCAGCCGGCCCCGAGGGGAGCGCCGTGTCCCCGCCGCCGTGGACCACCCTCGCCGCGCCGCAGTCCTCGATCATGTACGCCAGCTCCGGCGGCGCCAGCCGGTCCGAGAGCGGGACCGCCACGCCGCCCGCCTTCAGCACGGCCATCCAGCTCACCGCGTAGTCCAGCCACTCGCGGGCGCCGAAGACCAGCGCGACCCGATCGCCCTTGAGCGGCCCCGGGAGCGCGCGGGCGGCGGCGGTCGAGCGCTCGTCCCACTCCGCCAGGGTCAGGCTGCCCTGGCCGGCGACGATCAGCGCTACGTGGTCGGGATCGGTGGCGGCTCGGGACGTCAGGAGATCGGGCACTGGAAGGGCCGACGGAACCACCCCCAGAATTATTTTCGTCGTGCCGCTTGACGCTAGAAAAAATGCACACACGCGTCAAGCCCTTACCTCTAGGCGCTTGCCGACGTCTGGCACCGCGTGACACACTCGCCCCGGATTCCCCGACGAGGGAGGGTTCACCAGGTGCTGATGGATGGGGAGCTCCACGAACGGCTCGCCGACATGATCGCCAAGGCCGCCGACGGGGCGGTCGATCCGGCCGAGGTGCTGTCCGGGCAGGCCCGGCTGAGCGATCTCGGCGTCACCTCGCTGGCCTACTTACGACTGATCGACGCGGTGGAGGCCGAGTTCGGGGTGGAGCTCGACCCCACGGCCCTCGACAGCCTGGACGCGCTGGTGGACTACGTCCGGCTCCATGGCTGACCCCGGTGAGCCGCCGGCCCGGGACGGGCCGCTGACCTGGGGGCAGCAGGACATCTGGCGCGCGGTCGTCGCCGCCGCGCCGCAGGAGCGCTACCTCAACATCGTCCGTTCCTTCGCCGCGCCCAAGCGCCCGGTGACCGTGGAGCGCGCCGCCCTGGCCCTCGAACGGCTGGTCGCCAGGCACGAGTCGCTCCGCACCCGGCTCACCGGGCCACGCGAGGCGCCGCTCCAGCGGGTCTGGCCGGCGGCGCGCCCTCCGTACGAGGTGGTCGAGTCGGAGCCGGCCGGTTGTCCGGGGCCGGTCGGTCCGGGGCCGGCCGCTTCACGATCGGTCGGTTCGGGCCCGGTCGATTCAGGGCCAGCCGATTCGGGCCCGGTCAATTCGGGGTCGGTCGGTTCGGGGCTGGTCGAGGAGGTGGGCGAGCGGCTGGCGGCTGAGCCGTTCGCGTACTGGGAGGAGTGGCCGCTGCGGGTGGCGTTCGTGGTGGCCGGGGGATATGTCCGGCATGTCGTCTTGGTTCTCTGCCATCTCGCCGCCGACGGCCACGCGGCCGAGCTGGTGGTCAAGGACTTCCGGCTGCTCCTGATCCGGGACTCGCTCCCGCCCCCGCGCGGCGCCACTCCCCGGGAGCTCGCCGCCTGGCAGCACTCGCCCGAGGGGCGGCGCGTGTCCGGGGAGGCGATCGGGTTCTGGCTGAAGGAGTACGCCCGGATGGATCCCGTGCCGCCGTCCTCGCACGTACCGGGGGAGCCGCGCTTCCTGGAGGCCACGATGCGCTCGCCCGCGCTGGCCGCCGCCGCGCAGGCGCTCGCCGCCCGTAACCGGGTCAGCTCCTCCACGGTGCTGCTCGCGGCGGCGATGCGGGTGGCTGGAGGGCTGACCGGGCAGCGGTTCTGCGGGATGCGGGTGATCGTCAACAACCGCTTCGCGGCCGGGCGGCGCGACGTGGTGTCCACGATCTCGCAGGAGGCGCTGGTGGTGCTGGACCTGCGTACGGAGTCCTTCGACGCGCTCGTGCGGCAGGCGTGGGGGACGGCGCTGCGGGCGTACCGGCAGGCGCAGTACGACCCGTACGCGATGGAGGAGGCGGTCACCGGCGTGGGGCCGGGGATCCGGTCGTTCGGCTGCTTCAACGACCAGCGGCTCGTCCAGGAGGACGGTCAGGTCGACGCGCTGGAGGGCAAGACGGAGGTGGCCTGGACGGACGCCATGGACCGCAACATCTGCGACTTCCGCCTGCATGTCGGCGGTGAGCCGGGCCGCATGGAGCTCTCCTGCTACGCCGACACCGCCCTGTTGCCCCCGCCGGGCGTCGAACAGTACCTGCTCGACCTGGAAGGCCTGATCGTGGAGGCGGCCCGTACATGAGCCTGTACGCGGAGACGACGTCGTGCGCGCAGGGGGACGAGCTGCGCTTCCGGATCCTCGACTCCGGCGGCGGCCCGATCGTGGTGGAGGACGTGCCGTCGGGCCGGGTCGTCGTGGAGGACGCCTCGACCGGTGGGCCCTTCTGGACCTTGAAGATCGGCGACGACTGGCCCAGCTCCCTCTATCGAGCCATCTACCGCGATGTTTCCGCATATTTCGTCGTACGTAGTTCGGTGCCCGCTTCGCCCATCCTCGTCTCGATCCCGTTCCCCACCTGGGAGGCGTACAACCGGCCCGGCGTACCCGGCGAGGGCCTCTACCAGTCGGAGCAGCCCGACCGCGCCGTCAAGGTCACCTTCGACCGGCCGGGCGCGGGGCCGCAGATCGAGGAGTGGGAGCTCGGCCTGCTCCGCTGGCTCGGCCCGGCGGGCTACACGGTCGACTACTGCTCGGGCCTGGACCTGCACGGCGGCCTGGACCTCCTCTCCCGCTACCGCCTCCTGGTCGTCAACGGGCATGACGAGTACTGGTCGTGGGAGATGCGGGACGCGGTGGAGACCTTTGCCCGCCGTGGGGGAAATATCGCCATATTCTCCGGCAACACCTGCTGGTGGCAGGTCCGCTTCGAGGACGACCTCCGTACCATGGTCTGCTACCGCGACGCCACAGCCGACCCCATGGCCGCCACCGACCCCGGCCGCGTCACGGTCGAATGGCCCAGCGACCCCGTCAACCGCCCCGAGAACACCCTCACCGGCCTCACCTTCAGGAACGGCGCCGGCTGCTGGGTCGACTCCCGCGTCATGGCCGAGGAGTCCTACACCGCCCGGTTCGCCGGCCACTGGGTCTTCGAGGGCACGGGGCTCGCGGACGGCGACACGTTCGGGAGGGGCGCGCTCGGCTACGAGACGGACGCCGCCGACCTTGAATGGGTGGCCGGCGTGCCCCGGGCGAGCGGCCGCGACGGCACACCTCCGTCGTTCGTGGTCCTCGCCACGGCCGACCTGTCCCACTGGCGCCGCTACGGCAGGGGCGGGGCCGCCACGATGGGCCTCCACCGCCTCGGCGCCGGCACCGTCTTCAACGCCGGCACCATCAACTGGGGCAACACCCTCGCCGACCCGGCCCTGGCCACCATCACCCGCAACGTCCTCGACCGCCTCTCCCACCCACCCGCCACCCCCACCTGGGACTCGATCGGCCCCACCCCACCCCCGACCCCCACCCCACCCCCGACCCCCACCCCACCCCCGACCCCCACCCCACCCCCGACCCCCACCCCACCCCCGACCCCCGTCCCACCCCCGTCCCCCGCCCCGCGCTCGGGCGCCGTAGACGTCGCGCCGGGCTTCGCGTCCCATGAGGTCGCCCCGTCGGCGGGCGTCGAGACGGGTGGCGCCGCAGTTGTGCGGGCGCTCGTGTGCTGTGAGAACCGTCTCTACGCCGTGTGCTCGGACGGGACGCTCGCCGTCAGGGACGTGTGCGGTCAGAACCTCCCGTGGCAGGCGATCGACGAGACCGACGCGATCGCGCTCGCCGCGCCCCGGGAGGCGCACGGCGGCCCGCCCGCCGGGCTGTACGGCGTCGCCCCCGACGGCGCCATCCGTTACCGCGACCCCGTGCCCACCCGCACCCCGTGGCGGGACGTCAGCCGGGCGCCGGAAGGCACCATCGCCCTGGCCGCCGTGGACGAGGGGCTGTTCGCCGTCACAGCCGCCGACGAGCTGTGGCACCTGCCGATCCGGCGGCTCGACACCCACGACTGGAGGAACGTCGGCCCGGCCGCCGGAGCGGTGAGCCTGACCGCGATGAACGGCCGGTTGTTCGCCGTCTGCGCCGGCCGGATCCTCGTCAGGACCGCCGAACGGCACGAGGCCGGGTGGAGCGACATGGGCCCCGCCGGAGGGCGCACCGCCCTGGCCGCCACCGCGGGACGGCTCATCGGCGCCGGACCCGACGGCGGCCTCCGCTGGCGGTCACTGTCCTCGGGATGAGGGCCGCCTTCGCGGGCTCCCACTCAAGGAGCGGCGCCACAGCGGGAACGCTAAGGGCGGTCGCTCTCGTAGGCCAGCCACTGCGCGAACGTGTGCAGCCCGTAGTCCAGCGACACACCCGCCCGCCACCCCAGCTCGGCCCCCGCCCGCTCGACGTTCACCAGCGGTCCGGGAGGCTCGTCGGAGGTCTCGGCGTCCATCGGACGCACCGCCCTGGACACCGCCTCGGCCAGCTCGCTCATGCGCGGCCGCTTCCGGTCGGCGACGTTGTAGACGCGCCCCGCGACCCCCCGTTCCAGCGCCGCCAGCACCGCACCGGCGACGTCCTGTACGTGCACCAGCTGCACGGGACGGCCGGAAACAGGCGCGGGGCGGTTGAGCGACGACCGCAGCACCAGGTCCGCCACCGGTCCCCGCTGCGGCATGCCGGGCCCGTACGGCTCGCCCAGCCGCAGCACCACCGCGCCCGGCGCGGACGCCTCCACCCGTAGCAGGGCCTGAGACAACGGCGTGGCGGCGGGCGACGCGGGCGTCTGCTCGTCCACCCACTTCCGCTGCGGATAGACGTGGACCGAGCTGAGCAGCACCCCGCCACGCCCGCCGGCGAAGGCCGCCCGCGCGAGCCGCAGCTCCTCCTCCGGGTCGGCGTCCGGGGACCAGCCGAGGGCGCACACGTGCACCACCGGCGCGCCGGAGTCCAAGGCGGCGAGACGGAGGCCCCGATCGGCGAACGCGTGCGTCAGGTGCTCACGGACGAACGTCCCGGCGCCGCTCACCGCCACCGCCAGGGCCGCGGATCCCAGGGCCGCGGATCCCAGGGCCGCGGATTCCGGGGCGACGATCGAAGGGGCCCGGCCCGTCCGCGCCCTCACCTCGTGCAGGCCCGCCTCCAGGCCCGCCCGCGCCACCTCGTGCAGTTCCCCCGACAGCCGCCCGAGCTCCCGCCCCGACAGCTCGTGGCACAACCCGCCCGGCCCCATCGTGGCCAGCGCCTCGTCCACGACCCGCGCGTCCCCCAGCTCGCGACCCCGGTGCACGACCCCCATCGTGTACGCCGTCAGCCACAACGCCCCATACGGCCCCGCGCCCGCCCGCGCGAGCAGCGCACCGGCGTCGAACCCCAGGCCCGCCAGGTAGTCCTCGCAGCGCAGGTCCCGCCACCGCCCCGACCCCGGCACCCGTACGGCGCACTGCGCGACGCCCCGCTTGAAGAACGGGATCGCCGGCAGATCGTCGAGCACGGCGTCCTCACCCCGGCCCGCCAGCGGGTCGTCGGTGAAGAAGCACGGCGCGCGGCGCACCCCCTGGAAGTCGTTGTCCACCAGGCTCGCCAGGTCCTCGTGCTCGGCCAGGCTGGGCACCGCCACGAACACCGGCACCCCGGCCTGCCGCAGGTACCGCCCCATGAGCACGTCGTCGGGCCACGTGTCGCCCCGGCCCGGGGCCCACCGCACGTACCCCTCGGCGACCTCCCTGGGCAGCAGCAGGGCGGCCACCGGCGTGTACTCGCCCGCCCCCGCCACCCACCGCGCCCCGGCCAGCGCCCCCTGGCGGGCGGCGGCGCCATTGCGCGAGTTCCAGAACGCGAACAGGGCGAGCGCGGCGTGCGGCATGGCCCGCGCGGCGCGCTCGGCCCGTTCGAAGAACGTGCCGGACAGGACCATGTCGTCGTGCAGGAGGAAGTGGTGGGTGGAGTCGCCGGGGATGCTCGACCAGGCCAGCAGCGAGGTGCGGAACGCCGAGGGCCGCCCGCCCGGATCGGGGTCGGTGACGACGTCCAGCACGCCCCCGGCCAGCCGCGCCGCCGCCTCCCTGCGCCGGGGATGCGCCATCACGGCCCCGCTCAGCCGCACGTTCCCACGGCCTTCCGGGCTCATGTCCCGAGGCATGCGCCTACCGTCAGCTCGCCCGACTCCACGAGGTCCAGGGCGTCCCGCCGGTCCTCGCCCTCCCACTGCACCTCGCGTACGACCAGCAGCCCCGACCCGCAGGCCACCAGCACCCCGCCGGCCCCGGTCGACCACACGGGGGCGAGCACGGTCCCGGCCGGTTCCGCGCCGCCGCGCTCGGTCAGGTCCGCCCCGATGAGATCCGCGCTGTGGACGTACAGCCGCCTCCCGGCAACGGAGGTGAAGGCGCCGGGGTAGGGCGCGGCCAGCGCCCGCACCCAGTCGTAGAGGTCGGAGGCGGGCAGGGACCAGTCGATCACCCCGTCCTCGGGCCGCCGCTTCTCCCACCACGACCCGCCGGGCCCCTGCGGGCGCGCCACCACGCGTCCCTCCAGCAGCAGCGGGATGTACGTCGCCAGCAGGTCCACGTTGATCTCGGTGACCTTGCGATAGACGGCCCCGACGTCGTCGCGCCGGCTGATCGTGAACTCCCGCTGCGCGATCAGGTCCCCGGTGTCGGCCCCCTCGTCCAGGAAGAACAGGCTGACCGCGCTCGTCTCCAGCCGCTTGATGATCGTCCACGGCAGCGCGGCCCGCCCCCGGCCGTCGGGCAGCCGCGTGGGATGCAGCCCGATGGACCCCAGGGGGCACGCCGACAGCAGCGGCTCGCGCACCAGCTGCGACCATCCCGCGATCACGAACAGGTCCATGTCCTTGACCAGCTCGTACGCCTGCCCGTCGTTGATGTCGGCCGTCTCCAGCAGCGGGATGCCGTGCTTGTCGGACGCCTCCCGCAGCGGCGCGAACCCGGAGCGGTGCTGCAGCTTCGGCGGGTAGCCGATCAGCAGCGACGGCGGGGTGCCCTGCGCCACCAGCACGTCCACCGCCGGCGCGGCGAACTCCATCCCGGTGGCGAACGCGAACGTCTTCACAGGACCTCCCTCAGCACCCCGAACGCCTCCGCGTGAGTGACGCCGATCTCCGCTCCGCGTAACGTGGCCAGCGCCGTCACCGAATCCTCGCTTCTGATGTGCGGCGAGGGCCGGTGCTGGCTCCGGTACGCCCGCAGCGCCTCCAGCTTCGTGACCATATAAGCGGATATGTCGCAGTACGCCGTCGAGCGGGGCATCGGCTCCGACGCCCACTGGATCTTCGACATCTCGTACATGAAGACGTTCGGCACCAGCCACTTGCCGAACTGCTGCGCGATCGGCCGGGCGGCGGCGAACCCGGCGTCGAAGACCGCGCAGTGGTCCTGGTCGTAGTCGGCGAAGCTGGGCAGCAGCAGCAGGTCGGGCCGCCGCTCGTTCAGCACCTGCTCGAACAGGTCCACCAGCTCCCGGCGCGGCAGCGTGTCGAGCCGCTCGGTCAGCCCGCGATCCCCGTACGCGATCTCGCAGGTGAAGCCGAGCAGGCCGCGCACGGCCTCGATCTCGTCCAGCCGCTGCCGGTAGGTCGTGGCACCGGCCAGCCCGTAGTGGCGCATGCCGTCCACCGCGAGATACAGGACGTGCACCTCGGCACCCAGCACGGCCTGTGCGGCCATCAGACCGGCACAGCCCAGGACCTCGTCGTCGGCGTGAGGGGAGATCACCAGGACGCGGTCAAAGCGGCGCATTCACTGCCCTTCGGTCCTCGCGGGCGCGGTAGTAGTCGGCGGTGTTCATGATCAGCTCGTCGAGGGTGACGCGGGGCCGCCAGCCCAGGTCGGTGGCCGTCCTGAGCGCCGGGATCTTGTGGAACGACTCCGCCTCGGCGTAGTGCGGCCCGTGCACGGTCCTGCCGTCCACGCAGACGATGGGGGAGGGGCTGCCGAGCAGGGTCTTGACGCGTTCGGCGAGCTCCATGACGGTGACGGCGTTGGCCGGGTTGCCGACGTTGATGATGACGTCGTCGCCGTCGAGCGCCGCGTCCATGAAGCCGATGAGGAAGGCCGTCAGGTCGCCGGCCGCCACGAACGCCCGGACCTGCTCCCCGCCGGCGAACACCGTGATCGGCCGCCCGGCGAGGGCCTGCTGCACGAACGTGGGCATCACGAACCCGCCCGCCCGAGACTGCCGCGCGCCCGCCACGTTGAAGGGCCGGATGACGATGCCGCGCAGCCCATGCCGGCGGCTGTTGCAGACCATGGCCTCGGCCAGCGTCTTGGCGACGGCGTACTCGATGCGCGTGTTGTACTGGGTCGGCACGACGATGTCGTCCTTCTCGTCGAGCACGCCGCTGCGCCCGTACACCTCGGCCGAGCTGAACATGCACAGCGGCACCCCGGCGCTCGCGCACGCCTCGATGACCGGCGCGGTGCTGCCGATGATGTCGTGCCCGAGCCGTCCCGACCGCGCCAGGATGCTGGCCGGGCCCACGTAGGAGGCCGCGTGGATGACGCGGTCCACGCCCGCGAAGTCGCCGCCGGAGGCCAGATGGTCCTCCACGCGCTGCCGGATGACCGTGCAGCGGGGGTCCGCGTCGTAGTCCTCGCCGTCCACGACCGCCCCGGCGTTCGAGTCGATGATCCGTACGCGGTGGCCCGCCGCGAGGTAGGCGTCCACCAGATGTGAGCCGATGAAACCGAGACCGCCGGTGATGACTACTTCGCCACCTGGTGCTCGCACGGACCCGCCTTTCCCGCTAGAGGAAAACGGTCATACTGGGACCTAGGCGGGATTAAAACAGTTTTCGTCTGTCTTGTCACCCATGGCCACAACTTTTCACCACGGCGCGTGAACCCCTCCCGGCACGGGTAGCTCCCCTATCCTGACCGGGTAGGAAGACCTGGGGAGACCCTGGAGAGACACGGCCGATGTCCAGCGAGCTCGACCTCATGCCCGCGGGTTTCGTGCGGGCCATCGACGAGATGAGGTTGGTCGACCACCACGTGCACGGCGTCACGTCCCACGACCTGTCGCGCCGGGCGTTCGAGGAGTTGATCACCGAGTCGGACCGGCCGGTGCCCTCGTGGATGACGCCGTTCGACTCCCAGGTCGGCTACGCCATCCTGGGTCACTGCGCACCGGTGCTCGGGCTCGACCCGCACTGCACGCCGGAGGAATACCTGGCCAGGCGCGCCCGGCTCGGCGTCGACGAGACCAACCGGCTGCTGCTGGGCGCGAGCGGCATCGGGCACTTCCTGGTCGAGACCGGCTACCGGGGCGAGGAGCTGCTCGGGCCCTCCGGCATGGCGGAGGTCACGGGCGTGCCGGCCGACGAGGTGGTGCGGCTGGAGGCGGTGGCCGAGCAGGTGGTCGCCGGCGGGTGCGGGGCGGGCGCGTTCGCCGACCGGTTCGCCGAGGCGCTGTGGGAGCGCACGCGTACGGCGCGCGGGCTCAAGAGCATCGTCGCCTACCGGTTCGGGCTCGACTTCGACCCGGCGCCGCCCGCGCGTGAGGAGGTCACGGAGGCCGCCGGGCGCTGGCTGGCCGCCGGGGGCGGGCGGCTGGCCGATCCCGTGCTGCTGCGCCACCTCATCTGGACGGGGCTGGAGCGGGGCCTGCCGCTGCAGTTCCACATCGGGTACGGGGACCCGGACGTGGACCTGCGCCGGTCGGACCCGCTGCTGCTGCGCGGGCTCATCGAGCTGGCCGAGCCGACCGGGGTGCCGCTGGTGTTGCTGCACTGCTACCCGTACCAGCGGTACGCGGGGCTGCTGGCGCACGCGTACCCGAACGTGTTCTTCGACGTGGGGCTGGGCGTGAGCTACACCGGCGCGCGGAGCGTGGCGCTGGTGGCCGAGAGCCTGGAGGTGGCGCCGTTCGCGAAGCTGCTCTTCTCGTCCGACGGCTTCGGCCCCGCCGAGCTGCACTATCTCGGGGCGCTGCTGTGGCGGCGGGCGATGGCGCGGGTGCTCGGCGGGTTCGTGGCGGAGGGGGAGTGGTCGGTGGAGCAGGCGATGCGGGTGGCCTGGATGGTGGGCGCGGAGAACGCGCGTCGCGTCTACGACCTCGGAGGGTGAGGGCGAATGATGTTCCGCCCAAGTGAGGACAGAAAACTCATCGATGACGAAACCATCTCTAACCTCTAGGCTCGACCGCGATGGATCTCGAAACTTTCTCCCCCGGTTCGGGACTGCTCGAACCCCGGGCGGCACTCCGCTCCGACGCGCCCGCCGTCGACCTCAACGGCACGTGGCGCTTCCGCCTCTCACCCACCGCGAACGTCCCCGACGACTTCGCCCGGCCAGCCTTCGACGACGCGGACTGGGACGAGCTCCCGGTCCCGTCCCACTGGAACCTGCACGGGCACGGGGCGCCCGCCTACACCAACGTCGTCTTCCCGATCCCCGTCGACCCGCCCCGGGTCCCCGACGAGAACCCGACGGGTGACTACCGCCGCGTGTTCGACCTGCCGGAGGGCTGGACGGGCGGGCGGCTGCGGTTCGAGGGCGCCGACTCCTTCGCCAGGGTCTGGCTCAACGGCCACGAGCTGGGCTTCTGGACCGGCAGCAGGCTGCCCGCCGAGTTCGACGCGGGGCCGTACCTGCGGCCGGGGCGCAACGTGCTGGCCGTGCGCGTGCACCAGTGGTCGGCCGCCACCTACCTCGAAGACCAGGACATGTGGTGGCTGCCGGGCATCTTCCGCGACGTCACCCTCACCCGCTCCACCGCCGACGTCTTCGTGCGCACCTCGTACGCCGACGGGCGCGGCACGCTGAGCTTCGAGGGCTCGGGCACGCTGAGCGTCCCCGAACTGGGTGTCGCCGACCTCGCGCCCGGGGCGGAGGTGACGCTGGAGGTGGAGCCGTGGACGGCCGAGACGCCCCGCCTGTACGACGCCGTCCTGACCCTCCCCGGCGAGACGGCACGGCTGCGCGTCGGCTTCCGCACGATCTCCATCGTCGACGGCGTGCTCCTGGCCAACGGCCGCCCGCTGCTGTTCAAGGGCGTGAACCGGCACGAGTTCCACCCGGAGAGCGGCCGGACCATGACGTACGAGACGATGCGCGAGGACGTGCTGCTGATGAAGCGGCACAACGTCAACGCCGTCAGGACCAGCCACTACCCGCCCCACCCCGACTTCCTCGACCTGTGCGACGAGCTCGGCCTGTGGGTCATCGACGAGTGCGACCTTGAGACCCACGGCTTCGGCGAGGTCGGCTGGCGCGGCAACCCCACCGACGACCCCCGTTACGCCGACGCGCTGCTCGACCGCATGCGCCGCATGGTCGAACGCGACAAGAACCACCCCAGCGTCATCATGTGGTCGCTCGGCAACGAGGCGGGCGTCGGCCGGAACCTGGCCGTCATGTCCGACTGGACCCGCGAGCGCGACCCGTCCCGGCCGATCCACTACGAGGGCGACCGGTCGTGCGCGCACACGGACGTCTACTCCCGCATGTACGCCTCGCACGCCGAGGTCGAGCTCATCGGACGGCGCGAGGAAGAGCCGCTGGACGACCCCGAGCTGGACGCGCGGCGGCGGGGCATGCCGTTCATGCAGTGCGAGTACGCCCACGCCATGGGCAACGGGCCCGGCGGGCTGGCCGAGTACCAGGAGCTGTTCGAGAAGTATCCGCGGCTGGCCGGCGGGTTCATCTGGGAGTGGATCGACCACGGGCTGGCGCATCCCGAATACGAGTACGCGTACGGCGGCGACTACGGCGAGCCCGTCCACGACTCGAACTTCGTCATCGACGGCCTCGTGTTCCCCGACCGCACGCCGTCGCCCGGGCTGATCGACCTGAAGAAGGTGTTCGAGCCGGTGCGGTTCGAGTTCGGGGACGGCGTGGTGCGCGTCGTCAACGGCTACGGCTTCGCGGACCTGTCCCACCTGGAGTTCCTGGCCACGGTGGAGGCGGACGGGGAGACGGTCGCCGAGCACCGGCTGACCGTGCCCGCAGAGGGCGGCGAGGTCAAGTTGCCCGCCGGCTCGGGCACCGGAGAGGTGTGGCTCACCGTACGCGCGGTGCTGGCGGCCGACCAGTCGTGGGCCGAGGCGGGTCACGAGGTGGCCTGGGGCCAGGTGCTCCTGTCGCCGCTCGTCGGCGAGGCCGTCGAGGGCGCGCCCGCGACGTGGACCGCCGGGCCGGTCCGCGACGGCGGCGAGATCTCCGTGGGCGACTCGGCCTTCGACCTGGAGACCGGACGCCTGATCAGGCTGTTCGGCGTGGAGGTGGAAGGGCCGCGGCTCGGCCTGTGGCGGGCGCCGACCGACAACGACACCTACGGCGGGCTGGCCGGCAAGTGGCGCGGGCTCGGCCTGCACCGCCTCACCCACCGGGTGGACGCGGTCGAGACCGGCGACGGGCTGACCGTGCGCACCCGGGTCGCGCCGGCCGCGACCGACCTCGGCCTGCGCGCCACCTACACCTGGACGGCCTCGGACGGCGGCCTGGAGCTGCGGGTGGACGTCGAGCCGGAGGGCGACTGGGCCGACCCCATCCCGCGCCTCGGGCTGGACATGACGCTGCCCGCGGGTGCGGTCGAGCACGTCACGTGGTTCGGCCGGGGGCCGGGCGAGGCGTACCCGGACACGGGGATGTCCGCCAGGGTCGGCCGCTGGCGGGCGAGCCTGGCGGAGTTCCAGACGCCGTACGTGTTCCCGCAGGAGAACGGCCACCGGGCGGACGTGCGCTGGGCCGACCTCGGCGCCTTCACGGTGCGCGGGTTCCCGGCGTTCGGGCTGACCGCGCGGCCGTGGAGCGCCTTCGACCTGGACCAGGCGCGGCACCGGCCGGACTTGGCGCCGGGCGGGCGCGTGCACGTCGGCCTCGACCTGGCCCAGCAGGGCATCGGCACCGCGACCTGCGGGCCCGGCGCGCTGCCCGCGTACGACCTCAGGGCCGGGCGGACGACGTTCAGGCTCCGCTTCGAACCCAGCTGACCGACGGATCTGATCATGCGCGGCCCCTCCCCGCGGGGCCGCGCGCCCTTCGTGCTGACGTTTCATTGACGCTCAACGGGAGGAATGTGATGGATGCCAAGGAGTACCTGGCCGGTGTGTTCGACCGTGCTTCCGGCACCTACGAGCAGGTGGGGGTGCCGTTCTTCGCGCCCGTGGCCGCCGAGCTCGTACGGCAGGCCGGGCCCGGGCCGGGCGACCGCGTCCTGGACGCCGGCTGCGGGACGGGAGCCTCGCTCGTGCCCGCGGCGCAGGCCGTCGGCCCCACGGGGCGGGTGGTCGGGCTGGACCTCGCGCCCGGCATGGTCGTCGCGGCCACGGCCGAGATCGACCGGCACGGGCTGGGCCACGCGACCGTCCTGCTGGGCGACGCGGAACGGGCCGCGGAGCTGCTGCCCGGCGAGCGGTTCGACGTCGTGCTGGCCGGGATGATGCTGTACTTCCTGCCCGACCCGCTGGCCGCCGTCCGCTCCATGACCGGGCTGCTGCGGCCCGGCGGCCGGCTGGCGGCCAGCCTGCTGGTCCGGTCGAGCCCGGTCGAGGTCGAGCTGCTCGGCCTGGTGGGGCGGGCACTGGAGCCGTACACCTCGGGGGCGGGCAGCGCCCCGTTCAGCCACACGCTGGGCTCGGCCGAGGAGCTGACCGGGCTGTTCGAGGCGGGCGGGCTGGGCGAGGTCCGGTACGAGGACGTGGTGTTCGAGGTGGCCGTCGAGGCGGGTCAGGTGTGGGACTGGCTCTGGTCGGCCGCCCGCCGCGCCCCGCTGGAGGCGATCCCGGAGCCCCTGCGCGGGGAAGCCCGGGCGGCCCTGGAGGCGTCGCTGCCCCAGGACCGCTTCGTCCTTCCCCGCACGGTGCGCTTCGCGACGGGCGTCCGCCCCTGATCGACCCGGACCTCGCGTGGGTCAGGCGTCGGGCACGGTGAGAATCGTGCCCGCGCCGACCGTCAGCCCGCCCTCGCGGATGGCGAAGCCGAGCCCGGGCTCCAGCGCGACCGCCTTGCCCAGCTCGACCACCACGTCCACCGTGTCACCCGGCTGGGCGGCGACGGCGCCGCTGAGCGTCATCTCCCCGGGCACGTCCGTCGTCCGCAGGTAGAACTGCGGCCGGTAGCCGGACGCGATCGGCCTGTGCCGCCCGCCCTCCTCCGCGGTCAGGAGGTACACGCGGGCGGTGAAGGACCGGTGGGCCCGCTGGCTGCCGGGCGCCGCCAGCACCATGCCGCGCCGTACCTGCTCGCGGCGGACCCCGCGCAGCAGCACGGCCGCGTTGTCGCCGGCCTCGCCCCGCTCCATCGTCTTGCCGAACGTCTCCACGCCCGTGACGACGGCGCCGAACGCCTCACCGAACCCGACCGCCTCCACCGTGTCACCGACCCGGACGGTGCCGCGCTCGATGGCCCCGGTGACGACCGTGCCCCGGCCGGTGACCGTGAGCACGTTCTCGACCGGCATGAGGAACGGCGCGTCCACGTACCGCACCGGCACGGGGATGTGCTCGTCCACCGCCCGGAGCAGCGCCTCGATCGACGCCGTCCAGACCGGGTCGCCCTCCAGCGCCCGCAGCCCGGACACCCGCACCATCGGGACGCCGTCGTAGCCGTGCTCGGCCAGCAGCTCCTGCAGCTCCAGCTCGACCAGGTCGGTCAGCTCCGGGTCCGCGCCGTCGGCCTTGTTGACGGCCACGACCAGGTGCTCGACGCCGACCCGCTTGGCGAGCAGCACGTGCTCCCTGGTCTGCGGCATGATCCCGTCGTGCGCCGACACGACGAGGATCGCGCCGTCGAGCTGCGCCGCCCCCGTGATCATGTTCTTCACGTAGTCGGCGTGCCCGGGCATGTCCACGTGCGCGTAGTGGCGGGTGTCGGTCTCGTACTCGACGTGCGAGATGTTGATCGTGATGCCCCGCTGCGCCTCCTCGGGCGTGCGGTCGATCCGCTCGAACGGCGTGTACGTGGCCTGCCCGCGCTCCGCCAGCACCTTCGTGATGGCGGCGGTCAGCGTGGTCTTGCCGTGGTCGACGTGCCCCATCGTGCCGATGTTGAGATGCGGCTTGTTCCGTACGTAGGCCTGCTTGGCCATGGTTCCTTCCTTGAGACCTGGTTTCCGTGTGACCCGTGCTCGGGGCCGACAACCTCCCCCCGCCGGGTCACCTCAGGACTCACGGGAAGAGGTCAACGCTCCAGGCCGTCGCAGGCACGCTCAAGCACGCCCGGCACCGCGGGCGTCACAAGGAGAGCGTGCAGGAACATGAGGAACATAGTGCGATGGTCAGCACGCAACCGCAACCGAATATTCCCGGGGGCAGGCCGGGCCGACGCCACCCCCCGCGCCATCGCCTGCCCACCCGTTGACCGACGAGGCGGTGGGCCATTTGACGCTCGCCCCGGACCAGGACTCCATTCGGGTCATTTCCCGACCGGTGCAAGAATACATTTTGAGATGGCGATCGATGTCAAATAACGTAGGCGCGGCCAGGTCGGTAGCCGATGGGCGGGATCTCGAAATCGGGTAACTTAGAGTAAGGAGACCGCCGCCCAATGGAATAAGATTCGGCTGCTCAATCGATGGAGTATTGGTAGCGGAAATACCAGCCCGGGAGGAGCTTGTAGCCGGGGACGCCGGTTTCGGAGTAGAAGCAGGGGGAACTGTAGACGTCCGGCGGATCGTTCAGCGCGGCGCTGGAGGCGTTGCAGGTGGCCTCGGCGCTGAAGGGCCCCAGGTAGGCGACCCGGTACGTACGCCCGGAGGCCGCGTTCGCAATGCCCCCGGATACCGCTAACATGCTGACGACACCCACCGTCAACGCCGCGAGGCGCACTCGATGTCCAGCCACTTAATACTCCTTTTCTGCGCTCTGGACATGGCTGAGATCACAGGTCATTCTGACACGAATTATTCGTAGCGCATAGGCTCGGCGGCGACCGCTGGACCTGTGGCGTATAAACCGCGAACGGCGCTTGTCCCGCGGATCCCGCCGGGCCTCGGGAGAATGGCCGAGCGCATGGCGCTCGAACGGGCGGATCGTGGTGCTCGCGTCAACTGCGTCGTTCCAGCCCGGGTCCCGACGCCGTGGGCCGGTGACACGAGCACGAGCGAGAGCCGGCGAGCGCGCTGATCGGGCGAGCGGCGTCGCTGACGTACGTCTCGCCACTCCTGGGCGTTCTTCCCGCCGGTGGCGCCCATGCGGTCGAAATCGTCCCGCGCCCGGATCGCGCCCTTGATCGCCACGAACAGGGCGGTCCAGGTCGAGAGCGTCAGCTGGGCGACCACCCGCGGAATTCCTCAGGACTCCTCGGCGGCGGCCAGGCGGCGCCGGAGGTGGGCGCGTTCGGGTTCGCTCCCGGCCGCGTCGAGAGCCGCGCGATACGCCGCGGCGGCTTCGGGGAGGCGGCCGAGGCGGTGCAGCAGGTCGGCGCGCGCCACCAGGTAGGGGCGGTAGTCGCGCAGCCGCGGCTCGCCGGCCAGCTCGTCCAGCAGTGCCAGCCCCGCCTCGGGCCCGTCGCGCATGGCCACGGCCACCGCCCGGTTCAGCGCGACGACCGGGGACGGGTCGAGCGCGAGCAGCACGTCGTACAGGGCCACAATCTGCGGCCAGTCGGTCGTGGCCAGGTCCGCCGCCTCGTCGTGGAGGGCGGCGACGGCGGCCTGCACGCCGTACACGCCGGGCGGGCCGCCGCTCAGCGCGGTCACCACCAGGGCCGAGCCCTCCTCGATCAGCTCCCGGTCCCAGCGCGCGCGGTCCTGCTCGTCCAGCAGCACCGGCTCGCCGCCGGGTCCGGTACGGGCGTCGCGGCGCGCGTGGACCAGCAGCATCAATGCGAGCAGTCCGGCGACCTCCCGTTCGGAGGGCAGCAGCCGGCGCAGGATCCGCGCCAGCCGGATCGCCTCCTCGGCCAGGTCCAGGCGCTGCAGGTCGGGCCCGGAGCTGGCGGCGTACCCCTCGGTGAAGATCGAGTAGATCACCTGGAGCACGCCGGGCAGGCGCTCGGGCAGCTCGTCCGCGCCGGGCACGCGGAACGGGATGCGGGCCTCGCGGATCTTCTTCTTCGCCCGGACGATCCGCTTGGCCATCGTCTGCACCGGCACCAGGAAGGCCCGCGCCACCTCCGGCGTGGTCAGCCCCGCCAGGCAGCGCAACGTCAACGCGCCGCGGTCCTCGGCGGGCAGCGCGGGGTGGGCGCAGGTGAAGAACAGCTGCAGCCGCTCGTCCGGCAGCTCGCCGTCCGCGTCGCCCGCCGGGGCGTGCGCCGCCCGCTCCGCCTCCACCTGCAGGATGGCCAACCGTGCGGCGAAGGCCTGGTCGCGCCTGAGCCGGTCGACCGCCTTGCGCCGCGCCGTCGTCATCAGCCACGCGCCCGGCTTGGGCGGCACGCCCTCGACCGGCCAGTGCGTCAACGCCGCCTCGACGGCGTCCGAGGTCACCTCCTCGGCGAGGTCGAGATCGCCGAACCGGCGCACGAGCGCGGCCAGCAGTCTGCCGCGCTCCTCCCGGAAGACCGCCTCCACCTCACGCACTTCGCCACACCTCAGGCATCTCAGGCACGTCGAGCGCCTCAGGCGCCGAAGTCGGCGATCGGACGTACGACCACGGACCCGCCGCCGCGCGCGCCCGGGCAGCGGGCGGCCCAGTCGAGCGCCACGTCGAGATCCGGCACGTCGATCACATAGAACCCGCCCAGCACCTCCCGCGTCTCGGCGTACGGCCCGTCGGTCACGGTCCGCACGCCGTCCCGGTCGACGCGCACGGTCGTGGCGGTTACCAGATCGGCCAGCGACTCGCCGGACACCCAGACACCTGCCTCGCGCACGGCCTTGTCGTAGGCCATCCAGTCCTCGACGGTGCACTGGTCGTCCTGGTCGGCGGTGGCGGCGTTGATCAGCATCATGTACTTCACGGTGTTTCCCCTCATGGGCCGGGTCGGCGTACGGCAGGCTCGCCGCACACCCTCACCACGAACGGCCCCCGGCCGAATGGACACGGTCCCCAACATTTTTCTCCCACACCATCACAACACCCGAGCGTGCAGGTCAGCGCGACCGTGCCCTCCGTCGTGTCCATGCGATCGCCGCCGACGCACCCACTCCGATCAACAGGGCGATCGCCATGGGGCCGGTCCAGTCGAAGGCGGGTGCGGGCTCGGCGTCGACTCGGGCAGGCGTTCCCAGCGCCTTGATCAGCTCGGGAGTGAGCGGCTCCATGCCCTGGGTCTGGTCGGAAAGCCGCAACGGCTGGTCACCGGGAGGCAGGAGCCTGTTGCCCGAGCACGACGTCGTGGCCAGCCCCGAGCCGCGGGCGCCGGCGAACACCAGGTAGCGGGCGCCCTTCACGAACTCGTATCCGCAGGCCGGCCCCTGCGCCCTGGTGAACACCTCGACCTCGGCGCCGGGCTCGCCCTTGTAGACGTGGTCGGTGCGGAGCGTGGCGGTGACGCTGCCGCCGTTCAGCATCGGTTCGTCCACCCGGACGTTCGTGACGGTAGCGGAGAACGCGGCCGCCGCCTCGTTGACGTGCTGCTGTGGCGTACGCATCGCACATGAGCAGCCCGAGCGGGCGTCCACCGTACCCACGGAAACCATCAGCAGAGCCGCCACCAAGGAGAACACCGCGAGCATGCGCATCGTCATGCTTATCAGGACGTACCGCTGCCGTGATCGGTTCGGCTGGGCCCGATCTTTGGGCACCGCCCCGGCACGCCACCGCGGGGCGGCCGGATCACCCGACTCACCACAAGATCGCCGTGCCCGTCCCCCGTGCTCTCACGCCGGGCGCGCGCTTGATCGGTGGTAAGGTCACCGCGCACGTACCGATCTGAGGAGGTGAGACCCGTTAACGCTGTAGCAGGCCGGGTGCTCCTCTCCCTCGTGAATGTGCGGTTCGTCTGACCTAGGTGGCCGCGGGAGCGCCCGTAAGGCATCCCGAAAGGCAACGAACCTATGCGTTTCATCTCAGAGACGACCTCGGACGGCGTCTCCGAACGTCTCTTCATGCTCCACGACCTCCCCGGCGTGCTCTGGTCGCCCGCCGACGCCGACGGCGGCCGTCCTCTCGTACTGCTGGGCCATGGCGGCGGCCAGCACAAGACGGCGCCGGGCCTGGTGGCCCGTGCCCACCGCTACGTGACGGAGTGCGGCTTCGCGGTGGCGGCCATCGACGCGCCCGGGCACGGCGACCGGCCCAGGACCGAACGGGACGAGCGGTTCTCGGCCGACCTCAGGGAACGGAGGGCGGCCGGCGAGGAGATCGGCCCGCTGATCGTCCGCTTCAACGCCGAACGCGGCGCGCAGGCGGTTCCCGAGTGGCGGGCCGCCCTCGACGCCCTCCAGGAGCTCGACTGCGTGGGCGCGGGCGGGCCCGTGGGATTCTGGGGGGTTTCGCTGGGCAGCGCGGTCGGCGTGCCGTTCGCCGCGGCCGAGCCGAGGATCACCGCCGCCGTCTTCGGCCTCGCCGGACACGAAACCCTGGCCGAGGCGGCGGCGCGGATCACGGTCCCGGTCGAGTTCCTCCTGCAGTGGGATGACGAACTGGTGCCGCGTGACTCGGGGCTGGCGCTGTTCGACGCCTTCGCCTCCGGCGAGAAGACGCTGCACGCCAACCCCGGCCCCCACGTGGGCGTGCCCGCGTTCGAGCTGGAGAGTTCGGAGCGCTTCTTCACCCGGCATCTTCTCGGGCGGATCAGCGCATAACGGTAAGTTGTGGCGGCCTCGGCCGGTGGTGGCACCGTGCGCGAGGCCGTTCCCGTCTGCTGGGTTCTGGGGAGGAAGAGCCGAGCCGGGTCAGCGGGGTCTGGTGAGCGACCACAGGCAGGCCGCCATGAGGAGGGCGGTCAGCCCGCCGCAGATCATCGCCGTGGAGACCGAGAAGGCGTCGACGACCCGGCCGCCGGCGAGCGCGCCGAGAGCGAAGGTCGCCTGGAAGGAAGAGGTGAAGACGACCGTGGCGGCCTCCGGCGTCCGGGGGGCGGCGTTCATGAACCAGGCTTGGGAGCAGACCGGCACGCCCCCGTACGCCAGGCCCCACAGGACCACCAGCACGACGGCGCCGGCGGCGGTGGTGCCGGCCACGGGCAGCGCCAGCGTGGTCAGGGCGATCAGGCCGCCGCAGGCCATGAAGGCCGCTCGCGGGGCGGTCGCGACCGCCTTGCTCGCGAGGAAGTTCCCGGCCGTCCCGGCGACGCCGTAGGCCAGGAGCGTGGCGCTGACGGCGGCGGGGTCCAGGTGGGTGACGTGCTGGAGGAAGGGGGTGACGTAGGTGTAGGTGCCGAAGTGCGCCAGGACGATGAGGAACGTGGCCGGCAGGGCGATCCTGGTGCCCCGTTCGCGCAGGAGGCCGAGCAGGACGCGGCCGCTGGTGACCTCCTGGGCGGGCAGCGGCGGCAGCAGCACCAGCAGGGCGACCAGCACGAGGAGCGACAGCGCGGCCAGGGTGAGGAAGGCGGTTCGCCAGCCGGCGAGGTGGCCGATGAAGGTGCCGGCCGGCACGCCGAGCACGGAGCCCAGGGGGACGGCGGAGAAGATCAGCGCTGTGGCGGCGCCGACCGAGCGCGGCGGCACGAGGCGGGCGGCCAGCCCGGCGCCGATCGACCAGAACCCGCCGATCGTGAGGCCGACCAGCACCCTGGAGAACAACATGATCCAGTACGAGGTCGCCACCGCCGCCAGCACGTCGGCGACCGCGAGCACCGCCATGAGCACGCACAGCATCACCCGGCGGTCCAGGCGGGCGGTGGCCAGCGTGACGGCGGGCGCGGCGACGGCGGCGACGATGCCGGGCAGCGACAGGTCGCCGTCGGTCAGCACCGGCCCGCGGGCTCAGAGTGTGATCCACTCCGTGCTCGTGGTCACCTCTTCGAGCACCTCCGGGATCGGGTTCACCCCCAGCCCAGGCCCCGCCGGAACCTCCAGGTGGCCGTCGGACAGCTCGAACGGCTCGGTGATGTCGGTGGAGTAGTAGCGCCGCGACCCCGACGTGTCGCCGGGCAGCGTGAAGCCCGGCAGGGCGGCCAGGGCCACGTTCGCCGCCCGGCCGAGGCCGGTCTCCAGCATGCCGCCGCACCACACCGCGATCCCGTTCGCCCGGCACAGGTCGTGGATACGCCGGGCCTCCAGGTAGCCGCCGATCCGGCCGGGCTTGATGTTGACGATGGAGCACGAGCCGAGCGCGATGGCGGCGGCCGCGTGTTCGGCCGATTCGATCGACTCGTCCAGGCAGATCGGCGTCGTGAGCCGCTTGGCCAGCCGGGCGTGCTGCACGAGGTCGTCGTTGGCCAGCGGCTGCTCGATCAGCAGCAGGTCGAACGCGTCGAGCCGGGCCAGGCGGCGGGCGTCGCTCAGCGAGTAGGCGGCGTTCGCGTCGACCTGGAGGAGCAGGTCGTCGCCGAACCGCTCGCGCACCGCCCGGACCGGCTCGACGTCCCAGCCGGGCTCGATCTTGAGCTTGATGCGGACGTACCCCTCGTCGAGGTAGCCCCCGACGGCGTCGAGCAGCTGCGGGATCGAGTCCATGATGCCGACCGACACCCCGCACGGCACCCGCGTGCGGGAGGCGCCGAGGAAGCGGGCGAACGACTCGCCCGCCGTTCGCAGCTGCGCGTCCAGCACCGCCGTCTCCAGTGCCGCCTTCGCCATGCGGTGGCCCTTGATCGGCTCCAGCGCGCGGCCGACGTCGTGCACGTCCAGGCTCTTCGGCAACGCGGGCAGCAGGAAGCGGCGGATCACCTCGGCCGCGCCGTCGGTGTACTCGGAGGAGTAGAGGGGCTCGCCCATGGCCACGCACTCGCCCCACCCCTCGGCGTCCGGCGTCACCACCCTGACCAGCAGGACGTCGCGGGCCGTCTCCGTGCCGAACGACGTGCGGAACGGCGCCACCAGCGGCATCGCGATCCGCCGCAGCTCAACTCCAGTGATCTTCACTTTCTCTCCACTGCGTAGTAGGACTTCCGGAGAACCCCGTGAGCGCGCGGCCCTCGGTCATCGGGCCGCCCGGCACGTCGCGTACGGCGTGCCGCCACGCCTTGGCCGTTCCCGGGCCGGCGCCGCGCAAATCCCGCGATCTGGGTGGGACACCGATGGCGCCGTCTCCGGGATCGCCGGGCGGCTAACGGGGCGTGATGAGGAGCCTGCTGGGGGCCTCCTGGCTGAGGCGTACCAGCTCCAGGGCCGGCTCCAGGGCCGACTCCAGGGGGATCGTGAGCTCCGGGGTGCGGTAGCGGGCGGCCAGGCAGGAGCGTACGGCCTCCGCCCGCATGTCGCCGTCGAGCGAGCTGCGGCCGTCACGGCGGATCTCCACCGCGCACGGCCGCGGCTGCGCGGCCATGACGAGGCCCGCCACGGTCGCCCCGGCCAGCGCGCCCAGGTCGCCCTCGGTCCAGCCGTAATGCCACATGCCCGCCGCCACCACCGGCGCCGCGGGACAGCAGTCCGGCGCGGTGGCCACCACGTCCACCCCCTGGAACAGGGCCTCGGCGATCTCCTCCGCGCGCCTCGCCACGAGGGAGCCCACCCGCAGCCCGGGAAGGTCCGGCATCGGGCCGCCCGCCCCGTAGATGAGCTTGATGCCCGTTTCGAGGGGCTCGGGGCCGCCGTCGCGCCAGCCGCAGACCACCACGTCGAGCGACCCGGCAGAGCTCCACGTGCCGATGCGCAGCATATTCCTTGGACTACCCTTTGCCGTGGATCATCACACACTGTCACGGGCTAGTGTTGCGCGGGTGGAAGAAGAGATCGCGCGCGTGCTCGGCGGCGCCGGCGCCGCCGTCGTCGAGCCGCTCACCCACAACCCGCTGAACGCGGTGACCGGCGGCATCTGGCGGGTGCGCAGAGGGCAGAGGTCGGCCGTGCTCAAGGTGCTGACCCGCCGGAAGGAGGGCGGCGAGGGGTGGGCGCACTCCGACGACCCGCGCCACTGGAACTACTGGCGCAGGGAGGCCGACGTCTACGCCGACGGCCTGCCGGGGCTGTGGGCGGGCTCGGGGGTGACCGCGCCGAAGCTGCTGGAGCTGGTCGAACGCGACGACGGCGACCTCGCGCTGTGGACCGAGGACGTCGGGGGCACCCCGGCGACCGCCTGGGGCCTGGAGCGCCACACGCTGTTCGGGCACCAGCTCGGCCTGGCCCAGGGGGCGGCGGGCGAGGTGGAGCGGCCGTGGGCCAGCCGGTCGTTCCTGCGCGACTACCTGGGTTCGAAAGCGGTTCCGTTCGAGCTGTTGGAGGACGAAGCGGCCTGGCGGCACCCCCTGGTCGCCGAGAACTTCCCGCCCGGCCTGCGCGGGGAGCTGGTGCGGCTGCACCGGGACCGGGAGCGGTTCCTGGCCGTCCTGGAGTCGCTGCCGAGGGCGCTGTGCCATCTCGACGTGTGGCCGAACAACGTGATCGACCGCGACGGCGAGAGCGTGCTGGTGGACTGGGCGTTCGCGGGTGACGGGGCGCTGGGTGAGGACGTGGGCAACCACATCCCGGACAGCGTGTTCGACCTGTTCCTGCCCGCCGGGCTGCTGCCCGCGCTCGACGCGGCCGTCTACGGCGCGTACGTGCGGGGCCTGCGCGAGTCGGGCCGGCGCGGGGACGAGCGGCTGGTGCGGCTGGCGGTGTGCGCGTCCGCGGTCAAGTACGACTTCCTGGCCCCGCTGATGCTGGCCCGGGCGGGGAAGAAGCAGCTCGACTACGGCGGCGCCCGGCCGGTGGACGCGGCCCGCCGGTTCAGGGAGCGGGGCGAGGCGCTGATGTTCCTGGCGGGATGGGCGGAGGAGGCCCGCAGGCTGGCCGACGCCGTCCAACTGCCTTAGCGGTCGAGGACGTGGAGGGTGTGCGGCGACGCGCCCAGCGGCACCGGGCCGTCGTCCCCGCACACCACCACGTCCGCGACCCGGGCCCCGAACAGGTCGGGCACGTAGATGGCGGGCTCCAGGCAGAACACCATCCCGGGCTCGAACACCGCGTCCTCGCCCGGCCACGGCCCCTCGTCGTGCCCCAGCCCGACGCCGCGGCCGACGTGCGCCGCGGCGAAGCGCCCGTACCCGCTGCCGTCGATCACCTCGCCCACGGCCCTGGCGACCTCGTCCACCGGCACGCCGGGCCGCACGGCCGCGAGCCCGGCCCGGTGGGCGGCCAGCACCACCGAGTACATCGCCTCGAAGTCCTCGGGCGGCTCGGCCACGGCGAACACCCCGGCCACCTCGGCGCAGTAGCCGCCCCATCGCCCGCACACCGACACGCCCAGCGCGTCCCCGGGGTTGATCACGCGCTCCCCGGGCACGTGCGCGGGCCGCGCCGTGTGCTCTCCGGCCGCCACCCGCAGCGACAGCAGCTCCTCGCATCCCGACTCGGCCAGCAGCACGCGCAGCCGGTACGCCATCGCCCGCTCGGTCGCCCCGAACCAGGCCAGCTCCCGCGCCCGCGCCAGCACCCCTTCGGCCGCGGCCACCGCGCGCCCGACGGCCTCGACCTCGTACGGCTCCTTGCGCAGCCGCAGCGGCCACAGCACCGAGGAGGCGGGCACGAGCTCGGCCTCGATCGCCAGCCCGAACAGCTCCCGCACCCGCATCTCCGGATCCACCCCGACCCGGCGCGCCCCCGCGGGCACCACCCCGGCCGGATCGGCGGTCTCGGCCACCACGTCCCGCGTGACCACCAGGAACGCGCCCTGACGGTCCCCAAGATGGCTCCCGAGGAAGCGGGCGTCCGGCGAGGGCCGCAGCACGAGGGCCTCCACCCCGGCCTCGCCCATGGCCGCCCGCACCGCCGCCAGCCGCGCCGCGGCGGTCCGCGGCCCGGGGACGGGCGTCACTTCGGCTCGTGCAGCCAGCAGGCGACCGGCCCGAAGTCCGGCTCCTTCACGCGGCAGACGTCCATCACGGACGGGCAGCGCGGGTTGAACCGGCACCCGCCCGGCGGGTTCGCCGGGTCCGGCACGTCACCGGCCAGCTCGGCGGGCAGCACCCCCATCCCGTCCGGCTTGGGGATGGCCTGGAGCAGGGCCTTGGTGTACGGGTGCTTCGGGTCCGCCCACACCTCGGCCGTGTCGCCCACCTCGACGATCTTCCCGAGGTACATGACGGCGATCCGGTCGGCGATCAGCCGCACCACGGACAGGTCGTGGCTGATGAACAGCAGCCCCGCGCCCGAGTCCACCGCCAGGTCCCGCATCAGCCTGGCCACCTGCGACTGCGCCGAGGCGTCCAGCGCCGAGATGGGCTCGTCGCCGATCAGCAGCCGCGGCCGGGCCGCGAGCGCCCTGGCGATGGCGATGCGCTGCCGCTGCCCACCGGAGAACTCGTGCGGGTGCCGCCCGGCGAAGTCCCGCGGCAGGCCGACGCGCTCCAGCAGGTCGGCGGGCGAGGCGGCGGTGTCGTTCGAGGTGCGCAGCCCGTCGGCGATCTGGTCGCCGACCCGGCGCCGGGGGTTCAGCGACGCGTACGGGTCCTGGAAGACCATCTGGATGCTGGTCAGCTTCCTGCGCCGCAGGCCGAGCGGGGTGACCGGCTGCCCGTCGAAGGAGATCGAGCCGGCGGTGACCGGGTTCAGCCCGCAGACGGCGCGGGCCAGCGTCGACTTGCCGCACCCGGACTCGCCGACCAGCCCCACGACCTCGCCGGGGTTGACGGCCAGGCTGGCCCCCGCCACGGCCCGCACGGCGGGCCGGCCGGGGGAGCGGTGCTCGACGACCAGGTCGTCGATGGCCAACAGCGTCATTGCGCCTCCGCGTCGGGTAGGGACTCCAGCAGGGAACGCGTGTAGGCGTGCTCGGGCTCCCGCAGCACCCGCCCGCGCGGCCCCGACTCCACGACCAGGCCGTCCTTCATCACGCTCACCTCGTCCGCCACCGCCGACATCACCCCCAGGTCGTGGGTGACCAGCAGCACCGCCAGCCCCAGCTCGTCGCAGAGGCCGCGCAGCAGCCGCAGCACGCCGGCCTGCACGGTCACGTCGAGCGCGGTGGTCGGCTCGTCGGCGATCAGCACCTTGGGGGAGCAGGCCAGCGCGATGGCGATGGCGATGCGCTGCCGCATCCCGCCGGAGAACTGGTGCGGATAGCGCCCGTACGCCTCCTCCGCCCCCGGGATCCGCACCTTGCCCAGCAGCTCCACCGCCCGGGCCCGCGCCTCGCGCTTGTCCAGCCTCAGGTGGTGCCGCATGTGCTCGGTGAGCTGCTTGCCGATGGTCAGCATGGGGTGCAGGCTGGTCGCCGGGTCCTGGAACACCATGGCGACCTCGCCGCCGCGCACCCGGTTCAGCTCCTTGGGCGGCAGGGTGAGCAGGTCGCGCTCGCCGAGCCGGATCGCGCCCGACACGCGGGCGCCGTGCGGCAGCAGCCCCAGCACGGCCAGCCCCGTCATCGTCTTGCCCGAGCCGCTCTCCCCGGCCAGCCCATGCACGCGGCCGGGCTCCAGCGCGAGATCGACGCCGCGCAGGATCTCCTTGCCGCCGATCGACATCTCGAGCCCCGTGATCTCCAACGTCCTCACAGGGCACGCTCCTTGATCGCGCGGGCCGTACGGGGGTCGAGCGCGTCCCGCAGGGTGTCGCCGAGGAAGTTGAACGCCAGCACCACCGTCAGGATCGCCAGCCCCGGGAACGTCGCCACCCACCAGCTGTCGAACACCTCCACGCCCGAGGCCACCATCGCCCCCCACTCGGGAGACGGCGGCTTGGCCCCGAGGCCCAGGAACGACAGCCCGGACAGCAGCAGCAGCGCGGTGCCGATGTCGAGCGTGGCGAGCACGAGGACGGGCCCGGTCACGTTCGGCAGCACGTCCACGCGCAGCGAGCGCCACACCGAGAAGCCCAGCAGCCGCCCGCTCAGCACGAACTCCCGCTCCCGCACTCCCAGCACCAGCCCCCGGGTGACGCGGGCGTAGGCGGGCCAGGCCACCACCAGCACGGCCAGGACCGCGTTCGTCAGGCTGGCGCCCAGCGCGGCGGCCACCACCATGGCCAGGATCACGGTCGGGAACGCGAACACCAGGTCCGCCACCCGCATGATCGTCTCGTCGACCCACCGGCCGAAGTACCCGGCGCAGGCGCCGAGCAGCCCGCCGATCAGCACCGACAGCACGACCAGCAGCAACGTCAGCGGGATCGACACCCGCGCCCCGTACATGACGCGGCTGAGGATGTCGCGGCCGAGCTGGTCGGTGCCGAACCAGTGCCCGGGGCCCGGCGGCGTGAGCCGGGGCAGGTCCTGGGCGAGGGGGTCGTGCGGCGCCAGCACGGGGGCGGCCAGCGCGATGACCAGCCAGGCCACCGCCAGCACGGCGCCGACCACGGCCAGCGGCTGCCGCCACGCCTCGGGCAGCCGCGCGAGCAGGCCCCTGCGGGCCAGCGGGTCCCGCCGTCTCATTGCAGCCTCACTCGGGGATCGATGACGCCGTACAGGACGTCCACGATCAGGTTGATGACCAGGTAGACGACGCCGACGACCAGGCCGACGCCCATGACGGCGGGCAGGTCGAGGGTGGTGGCGCTCTTGTACGCGTACTGGCCGACGCCGGGCCAGGCGAAGATCGCCTCGACCAGCACGGTTCCGGACAGCAGGCTGCCGAACGCCAGGCCCGCCACGGTGATGACGGGCACCAGGGCGGAACGCAGCACGTACCGGAAGAGGATCACCCGGCCGGGCAGGCCCTTGGCCCTGGCGGCGCGCACGTAGTCCTGCCCCAGCACCTCCAGCACCGCCGAGCGCGTGAAGCGGGTGAGCAGGCCGATCGTGTAGAGGGCCAGCACCAGCGCGGGCGTCACGAGGTGCCCGACCGCGGAGGAGAACACGTCCCACCGGCCCGCCAGCAGCGCGTCCACGGTCTGCAGCCCGGTCACGGCCGGGGCCGCGCCGCTGAGCGCCGCGTCCACCCGGCCGCTGCCCGGGGTGAGCTGCAGCCGGTAGAAGAACACGTAGAACGCCACCAGCGCCAGCCAGAACGTCGGGACGGAGATGCCGATGAGGCTCAGCACGCGCAGCGCGTGGTCCGACAGCCGGTCCCGGCGCAGCGCGGCGATCACGCCGAACGCCACGCCCAGCACCAGCGACACAAGGATCGCCGCCCCGGCCAGCTCCAGCGTCGCCGGGACGAACTCGGCCAGGTCCGCGCTGACCGGCCGGTGACTCTGCTGGCTGGTGCCCAGGTCGCCGTGGACCAGGCCCTGGAGGTGGAGCGCGTACTGCTCCCAGAGCGGCTTGTCCAGGCCGTGCTCGGCCCGCCACTGGGCCACGATCGCCGGATCGCCCAGCGCCCGCTGGCCGAGGTTCGCGGCCACGGGGTCGCCGGGGACGAGGTTCGTCAGGACGAACGTGACGAGCGTGATGCCCCAGGCCATCAGGACCGCGAGCAGGATGCGCCGGATCAGGAAGCGGACGAGCGGATGCGCCCGTCTCGCCCGGCCCCGGCGGGCTTCGCCCGGGATGTCGGACACCTGCGAGGCTCCCTTACTTCACGCCGAGGTCGGCCACGTCCACCGTCCACACGGGGTGGTACTCCAGGCCGGTGACCGACGCCGCCGTCACGATGTTCTGGCCGGGCTGGATCAGCGGGATGAACGGGCCGGAGGCGTTCAGCTTGGTCTGCACGTCCACGTAGGCGGCCTTGCGGGCGTCGTCGCCGATCGCCGTGGCGGCCTTGTCACCGGCGGCCTCGATCTCCTTGGCCGCCCCCGCCTTCCAGCCGGCCCGCAGGCCCACCGTCTTGCCCGGCAGGAACGCCAGGTAGTCGCTCGGGTCGGGGTAGTCCGGGCCCCAGTACCACAGGCCCATCTCCTCCTTGCCGTTGCGGTAGTTGTCCAGGGCCGTGGTGACCGGCGCGGGCTGCAGGTCCACCGTGATGCCGACCTCCTTGAGGTTGGCCTGGATGCGCTCGGCCAGCGGCTGGAAGGACAGGCCGTTCACGGTCAGCTCGCTCGGGTACTCCAGCTTGACGGTCGGGTTCGACACGCCGCTGGCGGCCAGCGCCGCCTTGGCGCCCTCGACGTCCCGCTTGGCCGCCTGGTCGGCGGGCAGCGCGCCGAGCAGCTGCGACGGGATGACGCCCGGCGCCTGCGCCGAGCCCTCGCCGGCCAGCTCCAGCAGCCCCGCGTAGTCGACGCCCTTGCGGACCGCCTCCACGAACTTGGCGTTCGGCGTCGTCTTGCTGATCCCGGAGTCCTGGTTGGCCAGCAGGAAGATGACGTTCGCCGAGGCCGTCTTCTTGACCTGCAGGTTCGCGGGCATGCCGGTGACCTGGTCGCCCGACAGGTTGAGGGCCACCTGGCTGTCGCCGCGCTGGACGTTCAGCTTCTGCGTGGCGGCCTCGACGTTGCGGATGACGACCTTGTCGTAGGCGGGCTTGGTGCCGTAGTACTTGGGGTTCGCCTTGAGCGTGACCTGGCTGCTCACGTTGAACGACTCGATCTCGTACGGGCCCGAGCCCGCCGAGGCCGAGTTCAGGTACTGCTCGGCCTTGTCCTGGGCGTCCGTGGTGGCGCCGTGCTCCTTGGCGACCTTGCTGTTGAGGATGCCGAGGGCCGGGTTGGGCAGGATGTACGGCAGCGCCGGGTTGGCCGCCTTCGACGTCAGCGTGATCGTCGAGTCGTCGGTCTTGGCCACCTCGACGCCGTCCAGCAGGAACGACGGCGTGCCCTTCATGTCCCGCACGCGCGTCAGCGAGAACACCACGTCGTCCGCCGTGATCGGGGACCCGTCCGCGAACGTGGCGCCCTTCTTCAGCTTGAGCGTCAGCGTCTTGCCGTCCTCGCTCAGCTCGTACGACTCCGCGAGCGCGGGCACCGGCTTGGTCACGTCCGCGCCGTCGAACGTCAGCAGCGTCTCGTAGACGGCCTTGCCGACGATCAGCCCCGTCGGCTCGTACGTGCGGCCCGGGTCGGCCGTCTTGAGGTCGAAGGACGTGTCGATGACGAGGGTCTTGCCTCCACCGCCGGACGCGGCGGGAGCCTGGGAGCCGCCGCTGCCGCAGGCGGCCAGGGCGAGTGCACCGGCGAGCAGCACAGCCGCCGTCTGCGAGCGGGTCGCCATGATGGTCCTCCAAGATTTGGACGTTCGGCAGGAAGATGTCGAGGATTGTGCGGCAGAACGTCCAGGCACCGTGCGGTCGGTAAGACGTATATAAAGGTCGATGAGGTAATGATGAGTGAAATTTCCAGAAATGGTGTCGGCGGCGGCGGTCAGCCTGGACGGATCGGCATCGGTCTCGAGCTCGACGACATCCACATGAAGATCCTCGAGGTCCTGCGCGAGAACGGCAGGATCTCGGTGGCCGCGCTGGCCGAGCGGGTGGGCATCTCCCGCGCGAACGCCTACACGCGCTTCGAGGCGCTGCGCGCGGACGGGGCGATCAAGCGCTTCACCGCCGAGATCGACCACGTGCGGACCGGGCTCGGCATCACCGCCCTGATCTTCGTGACCGTGCGCCAGCAGATGTGGAAGCAGTTCCGGGCCGAGCTGGCCCGGATGCCGGAGGTGGAGTACTGCGCGATCACCACCGGGCAGCACGACGCCATGATCCAGGTACGCGTGTCCGACGTGGCCGCCGTGCACACCATGGTGACCGATCGCTTGGCCAACATCCCGGCGGTCAAGGCCACGGAGACCGTGTTCATCCTGGACGAGGTGCTCAAGCGGCCGTACGTGCTGCCCAGCGACCGCGACCGTGATCGCGACCGGGCGCGCCCGGCGCGGCGGCCCGCCCAGGAGGGGGCGCAGGGCGGCGTGCCGCTCGGCAAGATGCGCTTCGTCGGCGCCGCCGAGGGCCGCGCCGCCCTCCGCAAGGACGACTGAGCGATCAGCCGATCTCCTGGCACACGCTCACGTGGAGCGTGTCGTCCCCGTCGAAGCTGAACTCCTCCACCAGGCGCAGCAGCCCGTCGTCGCCCGCCTCGATGCGGCTGCTGCTCTGCCCGCCCGCCTTCCCACCGGCCTTCAACGCGTGCGCATACGAGATCGAGACCTGGGCGCCGTCGCGCATGCCCACGAAACGCCCGTGGGTCACGGTGTCGCCGGAGTAGCTGCCCCACACCACCCCGTCAGCCTCCTGGTACAGGAACTCCGTAGGGCTGTCCTGGTCGACTGCGCTCGCCGTCGAGCTCACCATCACGAATTTGCGGCCGTTGAGATTCACGCCCGACATCGTGGCTCACATTTCGGAAATGTCAGCATCCGTCTGGACGGATCGCGGGGAGACCGCTCGATGATCGACAATCCGTCCAGTCCGGATCTCCATCACAGGCCACGCCACGACGAGCTCGTCGGTGAGCTCGCCGTGGCGTGGGGGTCCGGTCGTCCCGGCCGCGCGAGCGCGCGGCCGGGCACGTGGCCCGGCTGTCCGCGCCGCTCGCTCAGGCGCGGCGGCCCAGGTCGCGTAGCTGGTCGGTGGACAGCACGGAGACGTTCTGGTCGATGGGGACGTCGGTGTACTGGTGGATGGCCCAGGACTTCCAGTCGGCGGGCGGGGCGACCGCGCCCTTGGCCTTGCTGTAATGGGCGACCCACAGCGGGTACTCGGCCAGGCCCTTGCCGTACTTGTTGGCGAACTTCCAGCCGCTGTAGAACATCGGCGTCGTCCCGGTCTTCTTCTTCACGTACGACAGCCAGGTCTTGGCCCAGGAGTTCACCTCGGCGATGGACTTGCCGTCGGTGGTCTCCAGGTCGAGGACGAGGATGTCGCCGGCCGCGCCGGGCTGCGAGTTCAGCACGGACAGGAAGTAGTCCGCCTCCGCGATGGGGTCGTTGGCGGGGTGGCCGTAGTGGTAGGCCCCGCGCACGATGCCCTTCTTGCCCAGCTCGCGCCAGTGCCTGGCGAAGGAGGCGTCGCGGAAGTCGGTGCCCTCCGTGGCCTTGATGATGCCGAACTTGGCCTGGCTGGCGCTCCAGTCGTACAGAGGCTCGTAGTTGGAGATGTCCAGGCCGTAGATGAGAGACCCGGTCTTTTGCTGAGACGCGTTCACCGGCCCCTGCTCCGGGGATGCCGCCGCGAACGCCACGCCGGCGATGGCGGTGGTTCCGGCGAGGGTCGCACCGGCGACGGCGAGGCCGAGGCGATTGGTGAGGAGAGCGCGGGGGTTCTTGAGGATGTGGGCGATTGCGGCAAACCGAGGCTTGGACACGACGGCATTGACTCCTTGCTTCCATACCGCCTACCGGGTTAGCTGACGGGTTCGGGCTTGGAAGTGCCTTACGGGCGCAGCCTGGGCTGGCGTCCGATTCACCCCAGAAAGTGGGTCCCCGGCTCCGCGAGGCGCGGATTAGGCGGCCGAATGCTGTCCCGAAGAGCTTCTGGAGGACAGCGCACGGTCCGGTCAACGAAGCGGCAACGATGAGGCGAAGTGACCACATCTATGCCGTGATTAGGCAAAAGATAGGCATCTGTCCATAGGTAGTGCAAGCAGAACAAATCGGATTCGCGGGTATCGGTCGCCGGACGGCGGGGAAACGCCGTGCCTGTAAGGGTTTCGGGACTTGGTAAAACTTGCGGCCATCGCGTCCTGCCCGGCTCCCGAGAACGCCGGCCGCCGGCATGGATGGGGTCGACCGGCCGCATGATGCTGCTGTGACTCGCCGCAATTGCGCAGGTAATCGTGGCCCGAGGCGGCCGTGGTCGCCGTGATTCGCACGTTGCCGGCCGTTCGCCCTGGCACAGAAGGTCTTGCTGGAGGGAGGTTTGCGATGCTGGTTGTGTTCATGGCAAAAAACGCGGTGTGATCGCGCCGTCGCGGCCCTCCCCGCAGGTCGGACAGTCGGGCCGCCTCGGGATGGGGCGCGAGCGGATCTCCAGCGGCCAGAAGTCCACCTCGCTCCACCGCCCGCTCAGCGCCGGGGGCAACCCCGCCAGGACCCGGATCGCCTCCCAGGCGAGAATCGTGCCGACCAGCCCGCACAGCGCCCCGATGGCCCCCGCCTTCTCCCTCTTGCCGACCAGCGACTCCATCCGGTCGCGCCCGTGGTCGGCGAAGGTCTCGGTACGGACGCAGGTCCAGCAGGCGGTCCGTCCCGGCAGGACCGTCGTGCCGAGCACCCCGATGTGGTACGCGTACCCGGTGCCCAGGATGTGCGGCACGTCGGGCCAGCAGGCCTCGCTGACCCAGGTGGACGTGTCGTTGGGCGTGGGCAGGTCGATCGCGTTGATCACGATGCCCGCCCCGTCCACCAGGTCCGCGAGGTCGGCGGGGGAGGTGACGCGCCGGTCGAAGGTCTCGACCGTGACGAAGGGATTGGCGGCCCGCAGCCGGGCTCCGGCCGCCTCGACCTTGGGCGCTCCCACGTCGGCGACGGAGAAGAGGGTCTGCCGGGTCAGGTTCGACGGCTCGACGCGGTCGAAGTCGCACAGGCGGATGGTGCCGACGCCCGCGTTCGCCAGGGAGAGCGCGACCCAGCCGCCGAGCCCGCCGGCCCCGCACACCACCGCGGTCGAGCGGTCGACGCGCTCCTGCAACTGCACGCCGGTGGGGAGGTCGGTGAGGCCCTGGTCGCAGAAATCCTGGAGCAGCCTCAATTGGCGGTCGTAGAATTCGGCGCGCTCGTCCCCGAGCTTCGCGAACGATCCCTCAAGATGGCCGACCCGGCTCAGCAGCCGCTCTTCCGTGAGGATTTGCAGCACCTCGCCGAGCGGCTGCGAGTCACCGACGGACCGCTGGATCTCGGCATATGTGCGGGTGCCGTCCAGAAGCGTTATCACCTGTTTCACGAAAGCGTCGGCGGCGAATCTCTTCACGGTTCTGTCCGCCGTGCACAGGAAGAGCAGTTCGTCGCCTTCAGCCTGTACGATAACGCTTTCCCGCAGGCGGGGGCGCCAATCCGTCACGTGTTCCTCCGAGCGCGGGTGAGGCGAAAACGCCTCACCCGCGCCCACTGTCAGTTGCCGGCGGAATTCGAAGCGGTGACCGCGCCCACGCGCAGGCTCGTCTCCTCGAGCTTCACCATGACCGGACGTCTTCTCATGGCTGCACCCCTCGTCCGTGGATTCCACACTGTATTCTCTACATCGTAGAATTTTTTACAAGCAAAAGTCATCGAGTTCGCGAACCGCCTGGTCGAGATCGTCGGCGACGCCGCGTTCGAACAGCCGCATGTAAAGCTCGTCGGGGCCGCGGCCATATCTGCGTATCTGGCCGGCCCGTGCGCGCATGCGCACCTGCGCCTCGAGGACGATCTTCTCGGGGCGGCCGCGCCAGCCGTACGCGTCGAGGAAGAGGCGCAGCCGCTCCGGCCGGGCGGCGAGGTCGCCGAAGCCGTCGGCGACCGCCACGCGCCGGGCGTACAGCGGCACCCAGGCGATGGCCACCCAGGCCACGTCCGAGTCGGGTGTGACCGGTCCGGCGAAGTCCCAGTCGAAGAAGCCGGTCAGCCTGCCCTCGTGCCACGCGGCGTTGAACGGCCCGGCGTCGTTGTGCGCGATGATCGTTCCCGGTGTCCAGCATCCGCCGAGCCGCCAGCACGCCCCGGGAGCCGGCACGTAGTCGGCCACGGCCGCATGGTAGTCGCGCAGCCAGCGGGCTGTCTGGACCAGCGCGTCCTCGCTCCACGCCCACGCAGGCCACGGCGGCTCGCCGGCGATCTCGCCCACCAGGTAGGTGAGCATCTCCCGGCCCTCCGCGTCCACGCCCAGGGCGCGGGGGGCGCCGCCGAACCCCACGCGCTCCAGGTGCCGCAGAAGCTCGTGGACCGACGCCGACCACCGGCGCACCGGCCGCCGCACCGTGCCACCGACCCGCACCACGGCCTGGTCGTTGCCGCCCACCGGCTGATCAGCGGCCACGGTCACCCCACGTCACGATCCCGCCGGCAAACGCACGTAGGCCCGCCGCCGGCATCAGCTCCTCACCGGCCCCCTCGGCCCCGGCTTCCACCAGCCGCCGGGCGGCAATCGGTTTGCCGCCCTGGATCGCCTCCGTCTTGCGGGCGGGCACGACGTAGCCGGACTCCGTGAAGCTCCCGCCGCTCCGGGGCCCGGGGACGGCGGGACCGGCGAGCGCGTCCCGGGCAGCCGGGTGCTCCTCCGGAGTCCCGATGACTGAATCCATGACTCCCAGCTTCCGTGATGGCGCTGACCATCATGCGTCGACTCCGACGAGATACCCCAGATCGACACCCCGCTGCGTACGGACGCCTTCAACAACAAGTGCGACGTCATGCGGCCACGTCACCGCCGACCGTGGCGCCGTTGAGGTACGTCGTGGAATCGGCGGCCAACGCCTGAGGGGCCTGGATGGTGACGAGACCGGCCGCGACGGTCAGGGCGCCGCCGAAGGCAAGCAGTTGCCGGGCCAGCCGGTTGATGAGCGGCCGGCCGGCATGAACACGTTCCGTGCGTAATGGGCGCACCCGCACTCCGCTCATAAGAATGGGAAAGTCCCGTTGATCAATCCATAGGAGCGTGCGGCCGGTCAAGATCAATCGGCTGGGCACTCCGCAGTCGGATTTCGGGTGGCACTGGCGCACCTGCTGGCGGTCTCGGGCGGTAAGCGGGTGTCCGTCCCTGAGGGGCCTGTCGCAGAGGCGTTTCGCCGGGCGATCGACATTCTGCTCCCTCCGGGACCACCGGAACGACACCTGGCTCTGGCCGGGCCTGGCCTGTCCGCCGCGATCACGGACATCGCCCTGGTGCCCCGGCATCCGCAGACCGGTGAGGTGTGGCCGTGCGACGCGGGAGCGGTGGTGCCGCTGGCCGCGGACGTGTGGACGTACATGGCCTTCAACGATGATCGGCGGCTCGTGCCGGCGGCGCATGGGATGCCTGCCGGCGTTCGCCGTGATGATCCGCTCCCGCTGCTGCCGCACGGTCTTTTCCGCCCTGATGGGCGGGTGTTCCTCCGTACGCTGGAGCGGCTGGCGCCGGTTGGGCAGCCGTGGTTGCGCCGCATCCACGACCGGGTGAAAGACCGCCCGTACATGGACCCGTTCGTGTAGACGTCAAGCCCCGAACCGGACGCGCCGCTCCAGCTTCAGCGGATCAAGGGGGCAGCTCCATCATCGGGAGACCAGGACGGAAGCGTCTGCGGCGGTCTCGCCGCTGCCGGAGATCTGTTCGCCTGCGCTCCCGCATGCACCACAAGAGCCGGACAGAGCCGACTCCGCGCGGGCGACGTCCCGGCGAGTGAGACTGCCGCATGAGATCGGACGTGGCCTTGGATGTGGCGAGATGACGCCCAGGTTTAGTCCAGCAGTCGCATCAGGCGTCGAATGTTGAGGTGGTAGATCCGGTCCCGGTCGGTGTCGGTGAGGTCGAGGGCGTCGAGGACGCGGATGGTTTCGCGGATGTACATGGGGCCGCCTTCGGGGTCGAAGGGGCAGTCGGTGCCGAACAGGACGTGGTCCGCGCCGAAGAAGTCGAGGCCGCAGCGGGTGCCGATGTCGGAGCCGGACAGAGCGGTGTCGGCGTAGAAGCGGCGGAAGTAATCCAGCGGGCGCCGGGGCAGCAGGTTCTGATAGTTCTCGCCGGCGGTGCGGCTGCCGAGTTGGTCGCTCCAGCCGAGCCCGATCCGGCCTTCCAGGTAGGGGATCATGGCGCCCAGATGGTGGGTGATGATCTTGATGTCGGGGTGGCGTTCGAACAGGCCGGAGAAGACCAGGCGGGCCATGGCGGCGCTGGTCTCGTACGGCCAGCCGAGCGCCCACCAGATCTCGTACCTGGAGGTTTCCTCGGTCGCGTAGTCGGCGAAAGCGGCGCTGCGGGTGGGATGCATCCACACCGGCAAATCACGCCGGGCCATCTCGTCGAAGACGGCCGCGAACGCGGGATCGTCCAGGGGCCGGCCGTTGACGTTGGTGAAGACCTGGACGCCGCGGGCGCCGAGGTCGTCGATGGCGAAGGCGAGCTCGTCCAGTGCCGCATCGGGGTTGTTCATCGGCAGGGAGGCGACGAAGGCCGGGAACCGGTCGGGATGTTTCTCGCACAGCTCCAGCATCGACTCGTTGGCCAGCCGGGCCAATGCCGCGGATTCGGTGGGGCCGGCGAGCAGTTCGATCGGCGGAGACGACAGGGTGAGGATCTGCTGGTAGCCGTCGCCGAACTCGTCCATCATCCGCAGGCGGGCGTCGACGTCGTGCAGCGCGGGCAGTTCCAGCCAGCGTTTGAGCGCGCCGGGGTCGACGGCGAGTTCACGCATCCGCTCGAAGTACGGCGCGGGCAGGATGTGGCTGTAGGCGTCGATCTTCATCGGTCTCCTCTCGAGGTTTTCGGGACCCAGCGGGTGATGCGGCGGTCGACCGCCTGGACCAGGGCGACGGCGCCGAGCGCGACGGCGATGATGACCACGAGCACGGCCAGCACGCTCGCGCCGTCGAAGCGCCCGCCCGCCTGGGTGACGATGCGGCCCAGGCCGACCACGGCGATGAACATCTCGCCGTTGATCATGCCGGTGACGGCGCGGCCGACGCCGAGCCGGACACCGGCCATGATCATGGGTGCGGCGGCCGGGAGCATGACGCGCAGGAGCACCTGCCGTTCGCCGGCGCCGTAGGAGCGGGCCATCTCGATCAGAGAGGCCGGTACGGACTGGATGGCCGAGGCGGTGTTGATGATGATGACGAACATCGCGTACATCACCACGACGGCCACGATCGCGCCGCGGCCCTCGCCCAGCAGGGAGAAGAAGATCGGCGCGAAGACCAGCGACGGGGCGGTGAGCAGGGCGTAGACGTAGACGCCGAGGGCGGCCTCGACCTTGCGGTAGCGGCCCATGGCGACGCCGACGGCGAGGCCGGCGCCCAGGGAGATGGCGAACCCGAGAACGAGGTTGACCAGGCTGTCGGCCAGGCTGGGGACGATCAGACCGCCGGAGATCATGTCGGCCAGGCGGGCCAGCACGGTGCTCAGCGGCGGGAAGAACGACACCCCGGCCAGGCGTCCGACCAGTTCCCAGGCCACGGCGCCGATGGCCAGGCTGACGGGGGCGGCCGGCAGGTGCCGCCAGGATGGCCGTCGTCTGGTGGAGCGCATCGTGCGGCGCTCGGCCACCGCGCTCATCCGGCCGCCTTGGCCGGGCGGTGCTCTTCGTGCATGTCGCGAAGCCGGTCCCACAGGTACGCGGTGATCTCGACGTACCGGCCCGAGCGTTCGAGGGCGCCGACGTCGCTGGAGCGGGGCCGTTCCAGCGGCACCGGGACGATCTCGGCGATCTTGCCGGGGCGGGCGCTCATCAGCACGACCCGGTCGCCCAGCAGCACCGCTTCTTCCATGCTGTGGGTGATGAACACGACGGTCATCCGGTGTTCCTCCCAGATCGACAGCAGCTCTTCCTGCAGCAGGCGGCGGGTCTGCTCGTCCACCGCGCCGAACGGCTCGTCCATGAGCAGCACCCGTGGTTGCACGGCCAGGGCGCGGGCGATGCCGACGCGTTGCTGCATGCCGCCGGACAGTTCGCCGGGGCGCTTGCTTTCGAAGCCGGACAACCCCACCATGCCGATGAGCGATCGGGCGCGTTCTTCCCGCTCGGCCTTGCCGACGCCGCGCGTGCGCAGCCCGAAGGCGACGTTCTCCAGCACGGTGGCCCACGGCAGCAGGGCGAAGTTCTGGAAGACCATGGCGCGATCAGGGCCGGGCCCGCGTACGGGCGTGCCATCGACCAGGATGTCGCCGTCGTTCCAGGGAATGAGCCCGGCGACGGCTTTCAGCAACGTGGTCTTGCCGCAGCCGCTGGGGCCGAGCACGGTCAGGAACTCGTTCTCGTCGACGGTCAGGTCGACGTCGCGCAACGCGTCCACGACCTGGCCGTCCTGGCCGACGAAACTCTTGCTCAATCCACGAATTTCGATCATTGTGCGTTCCTCGCCGTCATCGTGTGGGCCCAGCCGGTCAGTTTGCGTTCGCACCATCGCGCGGCGGAGATGAGCAGGAGCGCCTCCGCCAAAATGATCACGATGGTGCCGTAGAGCAGCGGCGCTTTGAACAGGCCGCGATATTCGAGGATCAGCCCGCCCAGCGCGGTGGAGACCATGAGCAGTTCGACGAGCACCATGCCGGTGACCGCACGTCCGACGCCCAGCCGGATGCCGGTCATGATCGCGGGCAGCGCGCCGGGCAGCAGGACCCGGGTCCAGATCTGCCGCTCGGTGGCGCCGAAGGAGCGGGCCATCTCGATCAGCGACGGGTCCACCTGGCGTACGCCGGCGCGGCTGTTGACCACCACCATCACGATCGAGAAGATCGTGACGAGGATGACCCGGGAGGCCAGCCCGAACCCGACCGACATCACCAGCAGCGGGATGATCGCCGCCATCGGGGTGACCAGCAGGATGTTGAGGTAGACGTCCGTGAGGCGCTCCAGCGTCCGGAAGCGGCCCAGCACGATGCCCGCGGGCACGCCGAGCACGACGGCGACGCCGAAGCCGAGCACCAGCGCCTGGTTGCTGACATACATCGCGCGCCACAGCTCGGCGCTGCCCAGCAGTTCGGCGGTCGCCTCCGCCGTCTCGGTGAAGGTGGGGACGAGCAGGCCGCCCCACTGGCGGGCGTACAGCTCCCAGCCGGCGGCGAAGAGGGCGAAGGTCAGCAGCTGGTACGGCAGGCTCGCGCCGGCGAGGCGGCGCAGCACCCCCGGACGGCGCGCGGGCCGGGGACCGGAGGTCATGCGGCCGCCTTGACGAAGGACAGGTCGGCGGCGTCCCTGGCGGTCATGCCCTGCTTGATCACGCCGGCTCGGACGAAGAAGTCGATGGTGCCCTGGACGTTCTGCTCGGTCAGGGCCGGCGCGTCGAACAGCTTCGCCTTGACGTACCGCTGGGCTATCTCGGCGGTGTGAGCGGCGTCCTCGTCCGGCAGGTACTTGGCGGCCAGGCTCACCAGGTGCTGCGGATCAGCGTTGATCTTGGCGTGCTCGCGGACGAGGGCGGTCACGAACGCCTGCGCCGCGGCCTTGTGCTCGGTCAGGAACCCGGTGTTGGCGTACACGGTCTGCGGGTGCAGGTCGGGCAGGGTCTTGGCGAAGTCGACGACCTGGGTGAACTTCTCCTTCCCCGACGACTCCAGGATGGCCACGTCGGAGATCTCCAGCGGCGTCGCGTCGATCTGGCCCGCGACCAGGGCCTGGGCCCGCACGTCCGAGCCGCCGATGGTCAGGTAGTTCGGCCGCTTGCCGGCGCCGCACTGGGCGCCCACCCATTCCTTGGCCATCGCGGTCGCCACCGCGCCCTCGCTGAAGATGCCGAACGGGCGCCCGCTCAGGTCGTCACAGGAAGAGATGCCGGGTTTGCTGTAGATCGCCCACTGGTTGCCGATGACATCGGCGATGATCTTGATCGGGGCATCTTGTTCGATGGCGATCAGCGCCGGGCTGGTCGCCTCCGCCGAGATCGCGTAGTCGCCCTTGGCCAGCCCCTCGATGGCCAGCTCGGGCTCGGCCAGCTCGACCACCTTGACCTGGTGACCGGCCTGGCGGACGGCGTCCACGGCGGCCAGGATCGGCACCGTCGTGAGGTCCGGCTCGATCACCGCGACCGTGAACGACGACGTCCCGTCCGCGTTGGTGCCGGCGCCACCGCCGCCGCACGCGGCCAGGGCGGACAGGGCCGCCAGCGCGGCGATCCGTTTCACATGAGTCCCGGCGTGCATGGGCTTCTCCTTCGAGCTCACGTCCGTGTCCTCTACCTTGCAAAAGGGGAGGTCACCGGCTAGGCAAACGTCTGCCTTGCGGGCCAGTTAATGAGCTGCGCCACATCGCCGTCAAGAGGGCGTTGCAGGTTAGTTACATGGCGGTTTCGGGCATTTGATTGCTGACCTGGGAGGATCGTGCCATGGTTTAGGCAAACGTTCTCCTCGGAAGGTGAGCCGTGACTTCACTGGTAGAGGTCGCAAAGGCGGCCGGCGTGTCGGTGTCCACCGCCTCGCGGGTGCTGACCGGCTCCAGCCATCCCATCTCGGCCAAGACCCGCGCCAAGGTCATCGCCACCGCCGAAAGCCTGGGCTACTCGCCCAGCGCCCTGGCCCGCGCGCTGGTCTCGCGTACCAGCCGGGTTCTGGGCGTGCTGGTCAGCGACATCGTCAACCCGTACTTCTCGGTCATCGCGCGCGGTGTCGACGACGTGGCCAGCCGCGCCGGCTACGTCACCATGCTGTCCAACGTCGATCGGAGCACGCTCACCGAGATCAACCGGCTGCAGACCATGCGCGACTACCGCGCCGCCGGGGTGATCATCGCCGGCAGCGGCTACGTGGACGACCCACACGCGCCCGAACTGGCCGAGGCCGTCCGCCACACCCGCGACCAGGGCATCCGGCTGGTATCGCTGACCGTCCGCGACATCGGCTGCCCGATCGTCACCGCCGACAACCACGCCGCCGCCCACGACATCACCGAGCACCTCATCTCCCTCGGCCACCGCCGGATCGCCTTCATCGAAGGACCCGGCGGCATGGTCACCAGCCGGCAACGCCGCGAGGGCTTCCTCGCCTGCATGAGCGACGCCGGCCTCGCCGACGCCGCGCAATGCCTGCCCGGCGGGTTCGACCACGAGGCGGGCCACGCGGCCACCATGCGGCTCATCGCCCGGCCGCCGCTGCCCGACGCCATCCTCGCCGCCAACGACGAGGCCGCGGTCGGCGCGCTCAACGCGCTGCGGCAGGCGGGCATCGACGTGCCGGGCGAGATCTCCGTCGCCGGTATCGACGACCTCAGGGTCGCCCAGTTCGTCGGCCTGACCACGGTGAGCCTGCCGTTGTACGAGATGGGCGCCATGGCGGCCCGGCACATCATCGACACCACGACGGAGCCCGGCAAGCCCACCACCACGATCCTCAGCCATCGGCTCCTGCCCCGGGAGACCACCGCCCGCCGCCCCTCCCCGACGTCGGCATGAGCGTTTATGCGCGGACGGCTGCGGGGCTCACCCATGGCGTGGCGGTGGCCCGCTCGCTCCGCCAGGACCTCGAACGGCACCACCCGGTGAGCCGTTCAGAGATATGTCAGGAGCCGCCAAACGGTGTCTGAACTGGTATTTCATCGGGTTTCGAGATGCCGTCGAGGGTGCACGGACGGAGGCCGCCAAGTGGACTTCGGCGACGTGATGTCGCAACTCGACGGTGGGATGCTGTGCAGCGGATCGCGTCGCCGGCGGGCCGGTCGCCTCTCCTTCGCTGATGCTGTTCTGTCACCGACGGCTGATATCCATGCCTGCCAGACGATCTACGACGAACGACTGCTCTGATCGGAGGCTGACATGGGCGTCATCGACGAATATCCCGACCCCAGCGCTTGGTTCCTGAAGAACGTGGGGCAGCCGGAGCGCGAGCTGTTCGCCCGGTTCGACCTCGGTTACCGGCCAGGCGAGGAGGTGGCTGAGCGGCGCTCGTTCGGGCGCTGGGCACAGTTGAGGCTCAGTCGGGGCTGTGAGAGCGGCCACGATGACGACGACTGGGTGCTGCGGATCGTGCGCGAAGTGGCCGAAGCCGACACGCCCTGGACCGTCGAGGACGTCACGTTCCTGTGGGAGGCCGCCGACGGGTTGCTGCGTAACGAGCACAGCAACTACGCGGAGCTCTACCGGATCCCGCTGGCGGCCATTCAGCGCCTGGACTATCGCGACCGCCGCCAGGTGCTGCACTGGGTGCCGGAGCTGCTCGAAGATCGTTATCCGAAGGCGTGGAATGAGCTGAACGACCAGATCGAGCAGGTGTTGCAGGAGCCGCCCGAGCATGGCCCGGCCGGTGTTGTGCGCACGCTGACCTGGGACTTCGACCCTTTCGCCCATGCCATGGCGGAGGAATACGGCACACGGCTGACCGCCCCCACCGTCTTGCCGCTGCTGAAGCACTGGACGATGAAAGGCTGGAGGTCGACCAGAACCTTCAAGTCGAGCGTCAAGTGGCTCGCCCAGGCACGGTCGCTGCTCACCGACGACGCCGTCGAGATGATCCGCGAGATCCTGGGTCGGGTGGCGGCGCATCGGGAACAGACGTTGGAGAATCCCGACGCCGATGGCTACGTGTGGACGAGTAAGACCTTCCTGGATACTCACACCGAGGTGCTGGTACGCGGTGTGGTGTGGACGTGCGAGCTGATCGACCAGCCGTGGGTGCCGGGGCTGCTGGGCGATGTCGCGGTGACGTGCGGCGCCGCGCTTCACCCGGGTCACGGCAAGGGCCCCTACCTCCGCAGCCAGATGCTGGCCAACGCCGCCGTCCATGTTCTGTCCGGACGCGACGGCCTCGACACCGTGGCCGCACTGGTCAAAGTACGGGACGAGGTGCGCAAGAGGGCTGTGCTGATCAAGGTGGCTCGTGCACTGGACGAGGTGGCCGCCCGGACGGGGCTTACCCGTGAGCAAACGCCCGATTACTGATACTGCTCAATACCAGGGCAGAAACTTCTGATATCAGCGGGAGGGGCGACGGTGTGGCGACGCCAGGAGATACCGGCCGCGACTTCGCCGTGCGCGACCACAAGCGCGCTCACCCTCCTCGAAGCCGACGACCTGCGCAAGGTCCTGCACCGCACGCTGGACGTCTTCGCCGACGCCGCCGACCATCTGGCGGAATCGCTTCTGACCACTCGGTGACTCAACGCATGAGCTTGGTGGTGAGGGCCACGCGTGAGCTCACCCCCAGCTTGGCGTACGCGTTCCCCAGGTGGTACTCGATCGTCTTCACGCTCAGCACCAGCTCCCTGGCCACCTGACGGTTCGTCATCCCGGTCGCCACCAGCCGCGCCACCGCCTGCTCCTGCGGCGTCAGCCGCAGCAGCGGCGAGGCGCCCGACTCGGCGCGCGGCAGCCCGCACGCGCTCAGCTCCTGCTCGCACCGCCCCGCGTACGGCGCCGCGCCCAGCCTGGTGAACAGCCCGAGCGCCGGCTCCAGGTGCGACTGCGCCTGCCGGCGGCGGCCCAGCCTGCGCAGGAACCGCCCGTACGCCAGCCGCAGCCGCGCCTCGTCGAACGGCAGCCCGGCCACCGCCCCCGTGTGGGCGAGCGCGGTGGTGAAGGCGGCGTCGGCCAGGGCGTTCTCGTGGCGGGCCGCGTGCAGGCCGCCCCGGCAGCGGGCCGCCGTGGCCAGCGCCGACCGCCTGCCGCGCCGCCCCGCCAGCCGCTCGACCGCGACCAGGCAGGACTCGGCCCGGTCCAGCTCGCCCAGCCCCACCAGCGCGTCGATGAGCAGGTCGAGCCACTGCACGACGCCCGGCTCGTACACGATGTCGTGCGCGTTCACCGCCTCCAGCGGCTCCAGCGCCGCCACCGTCGCGGCGTGGTCGCCCCTGGCGGCGGCCAGGTGCGCGGCGGCGCCGCACCCGTGCGCCAGCGCCGCGACCGAGTCCGCGCCGGCGACGGCCGCCCTGACGTGGGACTCCGCGAGCGGCCAGGCGCCGCGCGAGGCCGGGACGAGCGCCGCCAGCCCGTGGCAGATGGGCGAGAGCCACCGCTGGTCGGCGTCGTCGGCCACGGACGCGGCGGTCTCGGTGTGCAGGGCGGCGTCGTCCCAGCGGCCGGAGCGGTACTCGACCTGCCCCAGCAGGGCCGTGGCCAGCATGCGGAACGGCACCGAACGCTCACCGCACGCCGCCACCACCCCGGACAGGTCGGCCAGCCCGCCCGCCAGATCGTCGGAGCACGTGCGCACCAGCCCCCGGCCGAGCAGCGCGTCGAGGTCGGCGATCGACGCCGACGCGGGCGGCGGCAGATCGGCGGTCGCGGCCAGCGCCGCGTCGATCTCGCCGGAGACGGCCAGGCCGGTGAGCTGGGTGAAGCGGTTGTAGTCGATGCTGAGGCGGTAGCCGGGGGAGCTTCTGGCGCGTTCGGCCCAGCGGGCGGCCTGCCTGCCCTCGGCCCTGACCAGGCAGAGCATGGCCAGCTGCTGCGCGGCCCGCGCCGCCAGGCCGGACTCGGGCGGCCCGGCCTGCTGCCAGGCCGTGATGAGCTGCCTCCGCGCCTCCTCGACCTGGCCGCGCACCATGGCCAGGTGGCCGAGCGCGTAGCCGCGCACCGCCGGGTGCGCGTCCTCGGGCAGGCTCGCGGTCAGCTCGGCGGCCTCGTCGACCCGCCCGTCCAGCAGCAGCGCCTCCACCGCCTCGGCGGCCAGCGGCGCCGGGTCGCCCGACAGCTCCGCCGCCGCCTTCAGGTGCTCGGCCGCGCCGCCGAACGCGCCGAGCCGTACCTGCGCCCTGCCCAGCTCCGCCAGCTCGGCGGCCAGCTCCGTGCTCGGGCCCGCCACCGCCTCGATGCGGTGCCGCAGCCGCGCCTGCTCGCCCTCCGCCGCCAGCGCCGCCCGCGCGTGCAGGGCCGAGCGGCGTGCCGGGCCCAGGTCGCGGTAGACGGCCGCGCGGATCAGCGGATGCGCGAACGCGGCCACGGGCCCGCGCGAAGAGGACCGTTCCAGGAGCACGCCCTCGCGCACGGCCTCTTCGAGCGCCTGCAGCGGCTCCGCCACCCCGGCCACCCGCGCCGCCAGGTGCAGCGGGCACGACAGGCCCAGCACGCTGACCGCGCCGACCAGCTCGCGCACCGTGGGCGCGCACCTGGCCACCTTGGCCAGCACCAGCATCGTGTACGAGCGCGGCGCGGGCAGCGGCTGGGCCAGGTCGTCCAGCGCCTCCATGGGCACCTCCTCCAGCAGCGCCCGCAGGTGCAGCGGCACGCCCTCGGTGTGGGCGACCAGCCTGGCCACCGCCCGCTGCGACACCCGCCCGCCCGCCAGGGCGGCCACCTCCGGCTCCCGCAGCCCGCGCAGCCGCACCCGGCGGGTCGCGTCGGCCGTGATGAGCCGCCGCAGCCCTTCCGGCCCCGGCAGCGTGGCGGTCTCGCGCAGCATGAGCACCGCCATCACCCGGTCCACGCGCAGCCTGCGCAGGCAGAACGTCAGCGCCCGCAACGTCGGCGCGTCCGCCCAGTGCACGTCGTCGACGACCAGGCAGAGCGGCTCGCTCGCCTGCCGCTCGCTCAGCTCCGGCAGCAGCGCCGCGCCGACCGCCAGCGGATCGGGCGGCCCGGCCGCGGCCGCCGCCTCGACCTGCGCGGGGAGCCCGCCGAAGAGCCTGGTCAGCGTCCCGTACGGGAGCAGCGCCTCGCCCTCGTCACCGTCGGAGAACAGCACGTTGCCCGTCCCGCACGTCTCCAGGAACCGCCGGACCAGCGTCGTCTTCCCGATCCCCGCCGGTCCCTCGACCACGACGAGCCTGGGCAGCCCGGCGCGGGCGCGCTCGAACTCCGCGGCCAGGCATCGGAGTTCCTCGTCCCGTCCGACGAACGTCATACCGGCCTCCGCACGCTGGGAAGTCCAACGTTGCGCGGCGCGGCGGGCGGCTCAAGTAAGACTTGCCTGTCCCCTTGTCCAGAGGCCGCGCGAAACCCAGGGGTTATCCCCAGGTGCCGTCCGAAGACGGCGGGTCCACGCGGCCGTTCCGCATGCGGCTGGACGGGCCGCGGCCGCGCGAAGGCCCGTACCCCAGGGGAAATCCCCGGGGCGATCCCTGACGCGCGGAGCCCCGGGACGGCGGATCATGCGAGGCGGGTCCTGGTGGGAGGGGTGCGGGCGAGGGCTGCCGGCGGTTCGCGCGGAGCGGCCCCGGTCCTCGTCGCGCAGGAGGGCACGCCTCCGGACCTGGGCCCAGCGGGGCGGTCACGCGCGTAGCCACACGTGGCCGCCCCGACGCCGTTCACGGGCTCGCCGCTGCCCCGGCCTTTACCGATCTGTGCTTCGCGCCATCATTGCACTGTGTGATAGTAATGTGACGTTGCGTATCCGATGAGTTTCGGGAGATTCTTCATGGTGGCGTACACGCTCTCAGTCGTGGCGGCGGTGGGCGCGGTGGCGCTCACCGCGCTGATCTTCAGGAAGGTCAAACGAGCCGGAGAGGACCGCGACCCCAACGGCCCGTCGGCCGCGCACGCGGGAGCGATGCTGTCGGCCATGTTCCTGCTGGTCTTCGCCATCGCGATCATCGTTCCCTGGACCACGGCCGATGCCGCCCGCCTCAACACCCACGCCGAGAGCCAGGCGGCCGTCGACGCGTACTGGGCGGCCGACGCCCTGCCGGGCACCGCGGCGCAGGACGTGCGCAGGGCGCTGCGCGACTACGTCACGTTCGTGGTCAGGGACGAGTGGCCGCTGATGGTCGATGGCCGGATGGACCCGGTCGGCGCCGCCAGGATGGACGAGCTGCGCGGCCGCGTCACCGACCTGCAGGTGACCGGCGACAAGCAGGACGACGCCAAGGCCGCCGTGCTGGAGAAGCTCAGCGCGCTGTCCACCGCGCGGGCCCAGCGCACCGCCGACGCCGCCGCGCGGCCTCCGGCGGGGCTGCTGCACCTGACCGTCCTCACCGGCGTCCTGGTCGTCGTCTTCCCGTTCCTGGCCGGGGCCAGGCCGAGGGGGCTGGCGATGCTGCCGCTGCTGGCGACGGCCGCGCTGCTGGGCTTCGGCACGTACCTGACGTGGGACATCTCCCGCGCCTTCGCCGGGCCGCTGGCCGTCGGGCCCGAGGCGTTCCAGGGGGCGCTGCAGGAGTTCACCCGCATCGGCGGGGGAGTGTGATCGTGGGCGTCAGACGCGCTCCACTCCTTTTCGCCGCCGCCCTGGCCGCCCTGGCCGTCGCGGGTCCGGCCGCGGCGGACGGGGTGCCGTGGCCACGCCCGGTGCCGCACGTGACCGTACGCCCGCCCGCGCCCCCCAAGGGCGTCACCGTCGGTCCCACCGTGTCGGTGCCCCGGGTCCGGACGCGGCGCTCGCCCCGCCCCAAGGTGTCGATCTCGGTGCCGCCCCGCAAGGGGCCGGGGCCGCCCGCGATCGTGCTGCCGCACGTGACGGTCTACCGCGACGGCGTGTGCATGCGAGAGGTCCAGGTGGGGCAGTGCCCGCGCAGGAGAGCGGGCCGGGTGCGCCCGCCCGCCCCCTGGACGGCGCCGGTGCGGGTGCCGGCACCGAAGAAGACGCCGAAGAAGAAGCCTGAGCCGAAGGCGACCGTCCCGCTGACGCGCTACCAGCGTGCCGAGGCCGGCCCGGCCCGGCGCAAGAGCCCGCTCAACACCGTGCTGGTGATGACCGTGGTGGTGTCGGCGATCACCTCGACGACGGCCGTGGCCTTCCGCTCCCGCCGCTGACGACGCGGTGTTTTATTCGCGTGCCGTGGCCCGGCGCCGCGTGACACACTGACCGCCGGGCCCGGAGATCATCGTCCGGGCCCGGCGGTGATCAGGGGAGAGGCGGCAGTGGCCGACGAAGAGGTGCTGACCGGTGGCGGCGTCAACCACGTGGTACGCGTCGGCTCCACCGTACGGCGGCCTGCGGGGGCCTGGACCCCGGCCGTGCACGCGCTGCTCGGCCACCTGCGGGCGCGCGGGTTCACCGGCGCGCCCCGCGGCCATGGGATCGACGCCGACGGGCGGGAGATCCTGGACTTCGTGCCCGGCGACGTCCCCGGCCATCCGCTGCCGGAGTGGGCCATGACCGACGACGCGCTGGTGGCCGTGGGCACGTTGCTGCGGGAGTACCACGACGCCACGCTCGGCTTCCCCATCGATCCCGATTTTTCGTGGTATTTCCCGCCGGTGGGTCCGGCGGAGGTGATCTGCCACGGGGACCTGGCCACCTACAACTGCGTCTTCCGGGACGGGCTGCCGGTCGCCTTCATCGACTTCGACACGGCGCACCCCGGGCCGCGGATCTGGGACGTGTCCTACGCCGCCTACCGGTTCGTCTCGCTCAGCGATCCCCGGCACGAGGGGGTGGGCTCGGGGCCGGTGCAGGAGCAGGTCCGGCGGCTGCGGCTGTTCGCCGACGCGTACGGGCTCGGCGACGCGGACCGGCGCGCGCTCCCGTCCACCGCCCGCGCCCGGCTGGAGCACCTGGTCCGGCACATGTACGACCGCGCCGCCGCCGGCGACGAGGCGTTCGCCGGGCACATAGCCCGGGGCGACGACCGGTTCTACCATGCGGACATGGCGCACCTGGCACGCTGCGAGCCCGTGTTCCGGTCCGCCCTCGCGGCGCCCTGACGGCACCGTACGCCCGTTGAGGAGAGGAGGCACGATGCCGGACAACCCCAGGCGCGCCACCCTGGCCACCGTCGCGGCCTCGGCAGGCGTGTCGGTCGCGACCGTCTCCAAGGTGCTCAACGGCCGCAGCGACGTCGCGCCCGCCACCCGATCCCTGGTGGAGTCGCTGCTGCGGCAGCACGAGTACGTCCCGGCCACGCCGCGCCGCGAGCTGTGCGGGAACGTCGAGCTGCAGTTCGACGACGACCTGAACGCCTACTCCACAGAGATCATCCAGGGCGCGGTGGCGGCCGGGGCCGAGATCGGCGTCGGGATCGTCGTCAGCATCAAGAAGGACCTCGGCCACAGCACGGCCTGGGTCCGTGACCTGGTGGCCGCCGGCCGCACCGCGCTGATCGCCGTCACGTGCGAACAGCTGGCCGCCCAGCAGGTGGCCGCGCTGGCACGCGCCCGCCTGCCGCTCGTGCTGATCGACCCGCTGAACCTGCAGAGCGCCAGCGTGACCAGCGTCGGCTCCACGAACTTCGCCGGCGGGCTGGCCGCCACCCGCCACCTGCTCTCGCTCGGCCACCGCCGCATCGCCTACGTCGGCGGCCCGGCCACGGCGGCCTGCAACCAGGCCCGGCTGCACGGCTACCGCGCCGCCCTGGAGGCCGAGGGCGCGCCGGTGGTCCCCGAGTACGTGCGGACCGGCCAGTTCCGCTACCACGACGGGCTGCTGGGCGGCGCGGCCGTCCTCGACCTGCCGCAGGCGCCGACGGCGATCTTCGCGGGCTGCGACGAGGTGGCCCTGGGGGTCATGGAGGCCGCCCGGGCGCGCGGGCTGCGCATCCCCGAGGACATCAGCGTCGTGGGCTACGACGACACCCAGGTCGCCCGGATGGCCGCGCCGCCGCTGACCACGGTCCGCCAGCCGCTGCGCGAGATGGGCGGGGTGGCGCTGCGCACCGCGTTGCGGCTGGCGGCGGGCGAGAAGATCGACTCCCATCACGTGGAGCTGGCCACGGGGCTCGTCGTCCGCGGGTCCACGGCGCCCGTGCCCGGCTGAGGTCAACCAATCGCGCCCCATCCGCATCAAAAGTCACGTGGAAAGTCTGGCGCCGGGTGATCCGGTCAAGATCGGCAGATACTGGCTCGCCGGGCGGCTCGGTGCCGGTGGCCAGGGCGTCGTGTATGAGGCGTACGACGATGACGGCGGCCGCTACGCGCTCAAGGTCCTGCACGCGGAGGTACGCGACCGGCTGGCCAAGGAGGCCGCCGCCGCCCGCCGGGTCGCCTCCTTCTGCACCGCCAGGGTGATCGACGCCGACCCGGCCGCCACCCCGCCGTACATCGTGAGCGAATACGTCGAGGGCCTTGACCTGCGGCGCGCCGGGCGGCGGTTCGCGGGCGACGACCTGCACCGGCTGGCCACCGCCGTGGCGACCGCGCTGACCGCCATCCACGAGGCCGGGGTCGTGCACCGCGACCTCAAACCGGACAACGTCCTGCTCGGCCCCGACGGGCCGCGCGTGATCGACTTCGGCATCGCCCGCACCGAGGACATGTCGCGGACGGCCGGCGACTACATCGCGGGCACGCCCACGTACATGGCGCCGGAGGTCTTCTCCGGCGGGCGGGCGGGCACGGCGGCCGACGTGTTCGCCTGGGGTGGGATCATGGTGTTCGCCGCCACCGGGCTGGACCCGTTCAGGGCCGAGACCCTCGCGGGCGTCATGCACCGCGTGCTCACCTTCGACCCCGACCTCGGTGCGCTGCCCGAGCCGCTGCGGCCGCTGGTCGCGGCGGCGCTGAGCAAGGACCCGGGACGGCGGCCCACCGCGCGGGGGCTGCTGCTCGCCCTGGTCGGCGGCGCGCACGACCCGCTCGGCGAGGGCAGCCAGCGCGGCGACGGCCTGCGGGCCGCCGCGGCCGACCCCGGGCTCGGCACGCTGGCCGAGGACGCCTACGACCTGCTCACCCCCGACCAGCGCGAACTGGTGCCCGACCTGCTGCTGCGGCTGATCACGATCGACGGCGACGGCACGGAGACCGTACGGCGCGCGTCCGTGGCCGACCTGCTCCCCGAACGGCCCGCGGAGCGCAAGCGCATCCTGGACGTCTTCGGCTACATCCTGACCGAACGCGACGGCGAGGTGAGCATCGTCCGCCCGGCCGTGCTGCGCGCCTGGCCCAGGCTGCGGGGCTGGGTGGAGGCCGACCGGCGCGGGCTCGGCGTCCTGCCCGAGATCTCCCGTGCCGCCCACGCCTGGCACGAGCACGGCCGCAAGGACGGCGACCTGCTCCAGGGCAGCAGGCTGGAGGCGGTGCTCGACTGGGCCGCCACCGGCCGCCACCAGCTCACGCTGACCCCGCTCGAACGCGACTTCCTGGCCGCCGCGAGCGGCGTCACCCGGCGCCGGGCCGGCCGCCGCCGCCTGCTCACCACGGCGCTGGCGGTGCTGCTGGTGGTGGCGGTGATCGGCGCCGGGGTCGCGGTCCAGCAGGGACGCCAGGCCGCCGAGCAGCGCGACCAGGTGGCGGCCGAACGCGACCGCGCCCGTGGCCGCGAGCTGGTCCACCAGGCCGACGACCTGCGCACGGTGAACCCGGTGCGGGCCATGCTGCTGAGCCTGGCCGCCTGGCGGCTGGCCCCGGGCGTCGACACCCGCTCCAGCCTCACCTCGGCCGTCTACCAGCGCGAGAGCACGGCGTTCAGCCCGCCCGCCGACAAAGGCGCGGCCACGCAGGCGGTCAGCGGCGACGGCCGCGTCCTCGCCGCCGTGAGCGAGCGCGGGGTGCGCGTGTACGAGGTCGCGACCGGCCGCCAGGTCGCCTCCTGGACCTCACCGCGGCTGGCCGAGGGCGTGAACCAGGTGGCGCTGAGCCGTACCGGCCGGCTGCTGGCCATCGCGGTCGGCCAGGCCGTGACCGTGTGGCAGACGCGCACCGGTCGCCCCGTCGGCGTCAAGAAGAAGCCGGGCGACGACCCGGTGCTGCTCCACCCCGATTTCGGCGACCAGGACTCGCTGCTGTCGATCAGCATCACCGACGGCGTGACGGACCTGTGGGACGCCGAGCGCGGCCGCGAGCTCCCCACGAAGGAGTGGGACGAGCTCACCCAGTTCACCGTCGCCTCCTCGGGCAGGCTGGTCGCGATCGTGGCGCCCCCGGGGGAGTCGATCCGCGTGTGGCGGCTCCCGGGGATGCGGCGCGTGCCCGCTCTCGAGAAGGGCTGCGGCACGGAACCGGTCGTGGGATTCAGCGCGGACAGCCGGCTCATGTACTGCGCCGGGGAGCGGTTCCAGCTCCGGGACACCGCGTCGGGCAGGCTGGTCGCCGACTCGGAGGCGGAGCTGACGGGCTTGACCTGGGCGGAGGCGGCGGGCCAGGCGGCCCCCGACACCCGGTGGACCGTCCGGCTCAGCGCCGACAACCAGCTGGTCGCCGGCGTGCGCGGGCAGCGGGTCTGGGTCTGGGACGTGACCACGCACGAGGAGATCCTCAGATACGAGGCGCCGGGCGAGGTCACCGACGTGTGGTTCGACCCGACCGGCCGGACGCTGCGCTACCGGGTCGACGAGCGCATCGTCAGCCTCGCCCTGCGGCCCGGGACCGCGAGCGTCCGCCCGCCCTCCGGCGCGCAGGTCGACGCGATCAGCCCGGACGCGCGGCGGCTGCTGATCAGCACGTCGTCCGCGTACCGGACCTGGGACGTGGCCGCGAGGCGCTCGACCGCGTCCTACCCCAACCCCGGCAACCCGATGCCGTGGCTGTTCAGCCCCGCCAACGACAGCCTGGTCTTCCAGGACGGGGAGGCGATCGTCGCCTACAGCCTCGCCGACGGGCGGCGGCTGTGGTCGTTCGCGGGCATTCCGGCGTTCCTCCCCACGGGCGGGGCCTACAGCCGGGACGGCCGCCTGTTCGCGGCGGTCTTCGCCCAGAACAGCCAGAAGCAGGATGACTTCCGCCTGCGGGTGTGGGACGCGCGCACCGGGAAGGCGGTCAGCAGTGTGAAACTGCCGCTCGTCACCCGCGACTTCGTCTTCCTCTCCGACGGCAGGACGATCGCGTCGGCGAGCGGCCAGTTCTACGACATCATGACCGGCAAACCCGTCGGCACCGGGTTCGGCGCGGCACGGAACCAGGGTTACATGGTCGTCGATCCGGCCGGGCGGCGGCTGGCCACGCACGACGGGCGCCGCCTCAGCCTGTGGGACGTGAGCGCCCGGCAGCTCCTGGTGCCTGACCTGCGCGTTCCCGGCCGGGAACTCGACACCGTCGTGTTCGCCCCCGCGGGCGACGTGATCGCCGCCTCCGACGCGAGTGGCGGGATCCATCTGTGGGACGTGGCGACCCGGCAGCCGCTGGGCGGGGAGATCCGGCTCGACAGCGACGGCATCGTGCACCTCATGGCCTTCACCGGCGACGGGAGGCTGCTGCGGGTGGTCGGTGCGTCGGAACGGGTTCACGACCTGCCGGTCGCGCCGGAGGCGATGGCGAGCGCGGTGTGCGCACGGGCCGGGCGCACGCTCAGCCCTCAGGAGTGGCGCGAGTACCTGGGTGCCACGGCGTACCGCGACGTGTGCGCGAAGGCGTGAGGTCCCGGAGCCCGGGAAGAGGGCGGGCCCGGCGGCGGTTTCACCTGATCGTGGAAGAGACCGAAGTGGTGGTGATCGGCGCCGGGCAGGCGGGGCTGTCCAGCGCGTACTTCCTGCGCCGGTTCGGGTTCGAGCCGGTCGTCCTGGACGCGGCCGACGGGGCGGGCGGGGCCTGGCGCCACCGGTCGCCGTCGCTGACCATGGACAAGGTGCACGGGATCTTCGACCTGCCCGGGGTCGCCCGGGTCCCGGGCGTGGACGGCCGCCGTCCCGCCGCCGAGGTGGTCCCCGCGTACTACGCGGCCTACGAGGAGGAGTTGGGGCTGGACGTCGTACGGCCGGTGCGGGTCGACTCCGTCCGGCACGGCGCGGACGGCCGGCTGGTGGTCGGCACGGGCTCGGGGGAGTGGTCGGCCAGGGCCGTGATCAACGCGACGGGCACCTGGACCAGGCCCTACTGGCCCTACTACCCGGGGGCGCCGGACTTCGCGGGCCGCCGGCTCCACTACGCGGGCTACCGGGGGCCGGAGGAGTTCGAGGGGCGGCGCGTGATCGTGGTGGGCGGCGGGGCCTCGGCGATGCACGTGCTGTCGGAGATCGCCGGGGTCGCCGCCGCCACGGCCTGGGTGACGCGGCGCCCGCCGGTGTTCCGGGACGACGACTTCGGCGAGGACGCCAGGCGCGCGGCCGTCGCGCTGGTCGAGGAGCGCGTGCGCGCGGGGCTCCCGCCGCAGAGCGTGGTGAGCGTCACCGGCCTGGGCTACAGCACGGTCGTCCGCGAGGCCCTGGCGAAGGGCGCCCTGGAACGCCTCCCCATGTTCGACCGCGTCACGGCGGACGGCGTCACCTGGCCGGACGGCCGCCACCTGGAGGCGGACACGATCATCTGGGCCACCGGCTTCCGCTCCGCCCTCGACCACCTCGCGCCCCTGCGGCTCAGGGAGCCGGGCGGCGGGATCCAGGTGGACGGCACCCAGGCCGTCAAGGAGCCGGCCCTGCAACTGGTCGGCTACGGCCCCTCGGCCAGCACGATCGGCGCGAACCGGGCCGGACGCACGGCCGCGCGCAACGTCCGCGGCTACCTGGCGAGCCGACCGGCGCGGCCCGCCGCCTGAGCAACCTACTATGCGCAGTAGTAAAAATACCGATTGCGGCAGCGGGCCGGTTACTCGCACGAAGGGGCTCGACACGGGGTGTGACCCCAGGCTAGCGTCCTGACATAAGGATCTTTATCCGGTCAGGAGGTCCCACATGGAAGTTCCCGGCTACACCGAGATCCGGGAACTCGGACACGGCGGGACAGGCCGGGTGATGCTCGCCGTACGGGACTCAGACGGGCTGGCCGTCGCGATCAAACACCTGTCCGAGCCGCTGCGCGAGGACGCGGAGTTCGTCGAGCGGTTCCGGGCGGAGGCCGAGGTCATCCGCGAGATCGACAGCCCGCACACCGCCCGCCTGCTCGAATACGTGGAGGGCCAGGACGACGCCGTCATCGTGATGGAGCTGGTCGACGGCGTGACGCTGCGGCGGCTGCTGGAGCACGAGGGCGCGACGGGCGCGGAGGCGGCGCTCGTGGTGCTGAAGGGCGCGCTGCTCGGGCTGGCCGAGGCGCACCGGCGCGGTGTCGTCCACCGGGACTTCAAACCCGAGAACGTCATCATCACCCAGGACGGCGAGAGCAAGCTCGTCGACTTCGGCGTGGCGACCCACTTCGGGGAGACGGCCGCGCTCGTCGGCACGCCCTCGTACATGGCCCCCGAGCAGTGGGACGACGCCCCGGCCAGCGCCGCGACCGACGTGTACGCCGCCACGCTGGTGTTCTTCGAGTGCCTGACCGGCCACCGGGCCTTCCAGGGCGAGAACGTGGCCGCGCTCGCCTACCAGCACCAGTACATCCTGCCCCAGCTGGGGGACGTCGACGAGCCGCTGCGGCCGCTCCTCGAACACGGCCTGGCCAAGGACCCGGCCGGGCGGCCGGCATCGGCGCAGGCGTTCCTGGCCGAGCTGGAGGAGGTCGCGCTCGCCGAGTACGGCGACGAATGGGAGACGCGCGGGCGGGCCGGGCTCGGCATCGTGGCCGTGCCGCTCGCCGCGCTGTTACCCAGGGCGCAACCGGTTGCCGAGAGCACCACCAGCGTGGTCCAGAGCACGCTGGCGCCGGCGGCCAAGTTCGCGGTGACGGGCGGGCTGGTGCTGGCGACCGCGGCCGCGGTCGTGTCGGCGTTCGTGATCCTGGGCGACTCGCCGGAGCCGGGGCCGGGCGTCGCGCTGCCGCCCGCCACGTCCGCCGCGCCGCGGACCCCGGCGCCCGCCTCACCGACCTCTGGGCCGACCTCTGTGCCGACCTCCGCCGAGCCCGCTCCCAGCGAGTCGATCACGGGTACGCCGCCCGTCACGTACGCCGGTCAGCCGACGGCTCCTCCCACAGGCGGGCCCGGCTCCCGGGAGCCGAGCGCCCGGCCCACGACGCGGGAGCCGACGCGCTCCAGCCGGCCCACGGACCGGCCCACCGGCCGACCCACCAGCAGGCCCACCACGCGGCCGCCCACCAGCGAACCCCCGGCCACCCGGCCGCCGACGACCAGGCCCCCGACGACCAGCCCGCCGGACACCGATCCGCCCGCCACCCGGCCTCCGACCACGAGCGCGCCCGATCCCGGCACACCGCCCGCGACCAGGAACAGGGGGCCGCTCATCTCCGTCTCCGTCAAGGTGTCGGTGAACCTGCCCGTTCTCGGCGGCGACGATGACGGGCTGCTGGACGCCGACATCGACCTCGGCCTCGGGTCGAGCCTCCTGGGGATGGTGATCGTGCCGGGTTCGGTGCTGGTCGGCCGGCAGATCGTGGCGCGAAGGGTACGACGACCGCGCGATACCGAAAAGTCGTGAGTTGTGTGCGGAGCGGGGTGATCCCCTACTATCGGCTCTCGAATAGAGGGCATCCCCCGGCCTGGATTACTGCTGACCGGAACCTGCCCTGCGGCTCGGGGTAAGGAGAAGTGTGGCGGTTGCGTCCCGCGCCGACCGGCTACGCGGCCTGGTCCGCACGCTCTCCGCGGCGACGTTCGCCGTGGCGTTGCTGACGGCGGGGGCTCCGGCGCAGGCCGCGCCCAAGCCCACGGTGAAGCAGCTCAAGAAGGAGCTCGCGGCGCTCCAGAAGGAGTCGGACAAGCTCATCACCGACTACTACGGCAGCAGAATCGCCCAGCAAAAAGCCGAAAAATCGGAAAAGTCGGCGCGGGAGAAGCTGGCCGCTGCCCAGGCGGTCTACGACCGCGAGTCCACCGAGCTCCGTGCCATGGCCGTCGCCCAGTACATCGGCGGCGACCCCGGCCAGATCGCCCTGTTCGCCGGCGGGCAGGACCCGACGTCCCTCCTCGGCCGGATGGCGCTCAACCAGCACCTCGTCACGCTCCAGGACACCCGGTTGCGCGGCTACGCCCAGGTCAGGGACGCCCACCGGCAGGCCAAGGACGAGGCCGACGCGCGCGCGAAAGAGCTCGCCCAGACGGCCGACGAGCTGGAGAAGCGCAAGAAGAAGGCCGAGAAGCAGATCGACCGGATCAAGGACAAGATCGACCAGCTCTACATCGGGCCGGGCCTGCGGCGGCCGGACGGCACGTGGGTGCCGCAGCTGCCCGGCGGGGCCGACAACATCACGCCCAGGATGCGGCTGGTCAAGCAGCTCATCCAGGAGCGGTTCAGCGTTCCGTACGGGATCGGGTGTTACCGGGCGATCCAGGACGGCGGCGAGCATCCGCTCGGGCGGGCCTGCGACTTCATGCTGAGCCGCGGCGGCGCGATGCCGTCGGGGGCCGAGATCGGGCGGGGCAACGAGATCGCGGCGTGGGCGATCAAGAACTCCAAGCGGCTGGGGATCATGTACATCATCTACCGGCAGCGGATCTGGCACGCCAGGACGGGCTCCTGGCGCACCATGTCGGATCGGGGCGGCACGACGGCCAACCACTACGACCACCCCCATATTTCGGTTTATTAGGGGGTATGTCGGGGCTACAGGCCACGCGACTTCGCCGAGTTCGCTGGCACCACCGGCGGGTCCGGCACGTTCCGGGCACCGCGGCGCGGGGGCAGCGCGCTCGCTACAGCCTCACGGAAGCCGGCATCCAGACGCTCCCGATCATCTACGCCCTCGGCAACTGGGGCCTCGACTGGCGCCCCGGCAGCGCCGAGCTCCGGAGCCGGCAGCAGCTCATGCGCGATGAGGGTCCGGCGTTCATCGAGGAGCTCATGGACGAGCTCCGCGCCCGCCACCTCGGCGCCCCGCCGAAGCCGAACGCCGGTCCAGGCCCACTCGCGCGTCTCGACGCCGCCCACGCCGCGGCCGCCGAGCGGGAACACGTCGATCAACGGTGACGGAACGCCTGGTCAACGCTGAACTCGGGGCAGACGACAACGATCGGCGGCCCATGCCGTCGCAGGCCGGGGTTGAGGATGGTGCCGGGTACCTACTCGTCGGTATTCTCGTTCGCGTATGTGGAAAGATGTCCCATACTCGAACGCAGACCACGTCGGGATGGATCATGGAGAGTGCTGATCTGCCTGAGGCTTCCGCGGAGAAGCAGGGCGTGCGTGAAGTCAAGTCGGCGAAGCGGACCATCGAACTGCTGGAGTTCCTGGCCGCCCGCAACAATCGGCCGGCGCGGCTGCGCGAGCTGAGCGAGGCCCTGGGCGTGCCGCGCAGCAGCCTGCACGCTCTCCTGCGCACCCTGGTGCAGTCCCGATGGGTGCGCACCGACCCGTCGGGGACCCTGTACGGCATCGGCATCCGCGCGTTGCTCGCCGGCACGAGCTACCTCGACACGGACCCCTACCTGCCGATGATCCTCCCTTTTCTCGACGAGCTGCGCGAGCAGCTCGATGAGACCTTCCACTTCGGGCGTCTCGACGGTACGGACGTGGTCTATCTCGCCACCCGCGAGTCCCGGCAATACCTGCGCCCCTACAGCCGGGTCGGCCGGCGGCTTCCCGCCTACACCACGGCGCTGGGCAAGGCGCTGCTGGCGGACCGGACGGAGGGGGAGTTGGCGGAGCATCTCCCGCAGGCCCTGGCCGCGCTCACCCCGCACACGCTGACCGGCCATGACGAACTGCGCGCCGAGCTGGCCCGCACCCTTGAGCGGGGGTACGCGATCGACGAGCAGGAGAACACCCTCGGCGTGAAGTGCTTCGCGGTGCCGCTGCGCTACAACGAGCCCGCGACCGACGCGATCAGCGGGTCCATCCCCTTGGCACGCATGACGCCACAGGTGGAGGCGGCGATGGTCGAGGCGTTGCGGCTGGTCGGCGACAAGGTCTCGCGCCTGGTCAACCCGATGACCTCGGGGAGCATCTGGGGCTGAGGGCACCTCCCCACACTCCCGGGCGTCCGCATGCCCAGCCATTGTCTTCCTATGTAGACGAATGACAAAATACGGGATGAAGCACGACCATGTGGAAGGGACCGGCCCTTGACCGCCCATACCGAGACCGCCGCAGGACTGCGCGTCCTGGTCACCGACCACATCATCGGCCGGTTCGAGCCGCTGCTCACCTCGCACGGCACCGACGGCCACACCTGGACCATGGCGGCGGGCTGGCCGGAGCAGCGCATGCTCGCGGCGCTGCCGGACACCGACGTGCTGGTGTGCACGCGGATGAGCCCCGCGATGGCCAGGGCCGGCACGAATCTGCGCCTGGTGCACGTCGCCGGGGCCGGGTACGACAACATCCCGCTCGACCTGCTCGCCCCGGAGGTCGCGGTGGCCAACACCTTCAACCACGGCCGCTCGATCGCCGAGCACGTGCTGATGTGCGCCATGATGCTGGCGCGCCGCACGCTGACGGCCGACCGCGAGATGCGGGACGGAGTCTGGCGCACGGTCGCCACCGACCCGCGGGCCGCGTTCGGCGCGACCGTCCTCGGCCGTACCCTCGGCCTGATCGGGCTGGGGGAGATCGGCCTGGAGACGGCGCGGCTGGCCACGGCGATGGGCATGCGCGTGCGGGCCGTACGCCACAACCCCGCCGCCCCGGTGCCCGGCGAAGTCGCCCTGGACTGGGTGGGCGGCGTCGGGGAGCTCGACCTGCTGCTGAAGGCGTCCGACGTGGTGGTCGTCACCGTGCCGCTGAACGAGGACACGCATGGGCTGGTGGGCGAGCGGGAGTTCCGGGCGATGCGGCCGAGCGCGTTCCTGATCAACGTGGCGCGCGGGCCGATCGTGGACGAGGCGGCCGCGTACGCCGCGCTGAGCACCGGCGTGATCGCCGGCGCGGCCTTCGACGTGTGGTGGGGCGGGCGCGGCGGGCCGGAGCCTCCGTCCCGCCTCCCCTTCGGGGAGCTGCCCAACGTGATCCTCACCCCGCACCATTCGGGCCACACTCGCGACACCTTCGAGGGGCGCGCCCGCGACATCGCCGCCAACATCGAGCGGCTGGCCCAGGGCCGTCCGCTGGCCAACCTCGTACGGACCTGATCGGGGGGTCAGCCGAGCTGGGCCACCAGCAGCACCAGGGCGCCCAGCACCGACACCACGATCGCCGCCGTGCGCAACCGGCCCGGGTCGAGCCACCGGTTGGCCAGCCGCGACAGCCCGTAGCCGGCCGCCACAGCGGGGAGCAGCAGCAGCGTCCTGCCCAGCGTGGTGCCGTCGATGGCGCCGCTCACGGTGAGCGCCAGGATCGACAGCACCGACCCGGTGAGGAAGAACGCGCTCATCGTGCCGCGCAGCCGAGGCCCGGACAGCCCCTGCCAGACCAGCGCCATGGGCGGGCCGCCGATGGACGTCGCCGTGCCCATCAGGCCGGAGATCGTCCCGGCCGACACCAGCGTGAACGGGCGAGGACTGGGCGCCCAGCCGGTCGCGGCCATCGCCACACCGCCCAGGACCACGACCGCCACCAGCACGGCCAGGGCCCGCGGCGGCAGCCACGCGACGAGCGCCGCGCCCGCGGCGGTGCCCGGTAGCCGACCGGCCAGCGCCCACCACGTGCCGCGCAGGTCGAGATGTTTGCGCTCGCGGACCACGACCATGAGGGTGATCAGGGCCGCCAGCATCACGATCGTGCCCGGGAGCAGGGTGGGGTCGATCAGCGCGATCACCGGGGCCGCCAGCATGCCCATGCCGAACCCGATCGACGCCTGCACGCAGGCGGCGAGCACGATCGAGACCGCGATGATCGTGAATCCGGCGCCACTCACGAGGTGACGGCGGCCCGGTCGGTGCTCGCGGGCTCCAGGGGGAAGTGGCAGGCGGCCAGGTGGCCCGGCCCGCCGGCGGCGCGAGCCGGCGGTACGTCCTCGGCGCAGGTGTCCTGCGCCTTCCAGCAGCGGGTGCGGAACCGGCATCCTGACGGCGGGTCGAGCGGGGAGGGGATCTCGCCTTCCAGGAGGATGCGCTTGCCAGCGTGCTCGCCGGAGACGTCGAGCACCGGGGCCGCCGACATCAGGGCGGCGGTGTACGGATGGGCGGGCCGGTCGAACACGTCGGCGGTCGCGCCCGATTCGACGATCCTGCCGAGGTACATCACCGCGACCCGGTCGGCGACGTGCCGCACCACCGACAGGTCGTGGGAGATGAACACGTACGACACGCCGAGCTGCCGTTGCAGGTCGTTGAGCAGGTTGAGCACCTGGGCCTGCACCGACAGGTCCAGCGCGGAGACAGGCTCGTCGCAGATGACCAGGTCGGGGTTGAGCGCGAGGGCGCGGGCGATGCCGATGCGCTGGCGCTGGCCGCCGGAGAACTCCTGGGGATGCCGCCCGGCGTCGCCCGGGCGGAGCCCGACCATGTCCAGCAGCTCCCGTACGCGGGCCTCGCGGTCGCGGGCGGTCGGGTACAGGTCCTTGTGCGTGCCCCACGGCTCGGCGATGATCTGGGCGGCCGTCATGCGCGGGTTCAGCGAGGCGAAGGGGTCCTGGAACACGAGCTGGACCCGGCGCCGCCAGGCCAGCAGCTCCTTGCCCCGCAGCCCGAACGGGTCGACCCCGCCGAAGCGGACCGAGCCCTCGTCCGGGCGCTCCAGCATCAGCAGCGTACGGGCGAGGGTGGACTTGCCGCAGCCGGACTCGCCGACCAGGCCGAGCGTCTCGCCCCGGCCCAGCGTCAGGTCGATGCCGTCGAGCGCGCGCAGGCGGCCGTGGCCGGAGCCGCCCTTGGCGACGCGGAAGGACTTCGACAGCCCGGAGACTTCCAGAAGCGGATCAGCCATTGCTCAGTTCCTCGGAGAAGTGGCATGCGGCCGCCCGTCCCTCGCCGGTGGCGGCCAGGGCGGGCCGGGTGGTGCGGCACAGGTCGCGGACCATCGGGCAGCGAGCCTGGAACACGCAGCCGGAGGGGATCGAGTGCAGGTCCGGCGGGGTGCCGGGGATGGAGCTGAGCGTGGTGCCGCGTTCGGCGTGCACGGGGACCGAGTCCAGCAGCCCGCGCGTGTAGGGGTGGCGGGGCGCGGAGAACACCTCGGCCACCGGCCCCTGCTCGACGATGCTGCCGGCGTACATCACCGCCACCTGGTCGGCCTGCTCGGACACCAGGGCCAGGTCGTGCGTGATCAGGACGACCGCCATGCTGTGCTCGGCGCGCAGCCCGCGCAGCAGCTCCATGATCTGCGCCTGCACGGTGACGTCCAGCGCGGTCGTGGGCTCGTCCACCAGCAGCACGCGCGGGCTCAGGGCCACGGCCATGGCGATGAGCAGGCGCTGGCGCATCCCACCGGAGAACTGGTGCGGATGGGCGTCCACCCGCGTCTCCGGCTCGGGGATGCCGACCCGCCGCATCAGCTCGATCGCCTTGCCCCTCGCTTCCTTGGCGGACATGCGCCGGTGGATGCGGAACGGCTCGGCGAGCTGGGTGCCCACGGTGTAGACCGGGTTGAGCGCGGTCAGGGCGTCCTGGAACACGATCGACAGCTCCGGACCGGCCAGCTTGCGCCGCTCGGCCCGGCTCATCGTACGGGTGTCGGCGCCCCCCAGCCTGATCTGCCCGCCGGTGACGGACGCGACCGGGTCGAGCAGCCCGACGACGGCCTGGGCGGTCATGCTCTTGCCGCACCCCGACTCGCCGAGCAGGGCGATCGTCTGCCCGGAGCGGGCGTCGAAGCTCACGCCGTCCACCGCGACGACCGGACCCGAGTGGGTCATGATCTCCACGGTGAGGTCGCGCACCTCCAGGGCCGCACCGCCCGGCGGGTCCGTACGTTGTGCCGTCGCCGCCTTCGCGGTGGCCTTGAGCCTGATCATCGGGTCTCCTCCGGCGTCACGGGAACCGTCGCGCCCAGGCCGCGCGGGCGTCGGCGCCGGGGCAGCGCGAGCCGCCAGCGCTGCCCCGGGTCGGTGGCGATGCGGAACCACGAGGCCAGCATGGTCGCGGAGATCGTGGTGATCACGATGGCGAGGCCCGGCAGGAACGACACCCACCACGCCGTGTGCAGGTACTCGCGGCCCTGCGCCACCATCAGCCCCCAGCTCACCTCGGGCGGCTGGATCCCGATGCCGAGGAAGCTCAAGGAGGACTCCGCGAGCATCACGAAGCAGAAGTCCATGGTGGCGACGGTCAGCAGGGTCGGCAGCACCGAGGGCACCACATGGCGGCGGATGATGGCCCCGCTGCGGGTGCCGAAGGTGCGCGCGGCGTCGACGTACAGCCTGCTGCGCAGTTCGGCGGCCTCGGCCCGCGCCGTCCGCAGGTAGACGGGGATGCGCGCGACGGCCAGGACGGCGACGATGTTGGCCGCGCTGGGCGAGAAGACATAGAGGACGACCACCGCGAGCAGCAGCGAGGGGAAGCTCAGGATGATGTCCGCGATCCGCATGGACAGCGTCTCCCGCCAGCCGCGGTGGTAGCCCGCCCACATCCCCCAGATCGAGCCCACGACCAGGGAGATCAGCACGGCCGGGACGGCCACCGACAGCGTGGTGCGCGCGGCGACGACGAGCCGGGCGAGCATGCTGCGGCCCAGGGAGTCGGTGCCGAGGACGTACGCCCAGCCGTCCCCGCCCGCGAACGGCGCCGTGCCGGCGAGCGGCAGGTTCTGCTTGGTGGCCAGGTCTCCGACGAGCCACGGGCCGAGGACGCCGGTCAGGGCGACGAGGATCAGCACGACGGCCGCGCCGGTCGCCACGGAGTCGCGCAGCAGCAGGCGCGACATTCCGGGGCTCCTGCCGGCCCGCCCGGACTTCCCGGCCGTGGCCGGCGGCGTCTCCTGCTCGGGATGCGTCATGGTGGACATCGGGTCTCCGGTCGTCATGCCTGCACGGTGTGCCGGACACGCGCGTCGAGCAGCGCGTAGCACAGGTCGATGAGGATGTTGAGCAGGAAGATCGTCAGCGCGGTGACGAGCACGGCCGCCTGCAGCACCGCGAAGTCGCGCTGCAGGATCGAGTCGATCATGAGCTTGCCGATGCCGGGCCAGCCGAAGATGGTCTCGACCACGACCGCGCCGTTGACCAGGCCGACGGCCAGGTCGCCGGCGACGGTCAGGGCCGGCGCGGCGGCGTTGCGCAGCGCGTGATGGGTGACGACGCGGTAGTCGTCGGCGCCCTTGCTGCGGGCCAGCCTGACGTACGGGGACGACAGCGCCGACACCATCGCCCCCCTGACCACCTGTACCAGCACGCCGAAGGGACGTACCAGCAGCGTGGCGATCGGCAGGATCCAGACGGTGCCGCCGCCCTCGACGCCCGAGGTCGGCAGCCACCCCAGGGACACCGCGAAGATCCACACGCCGGTGACCGCGAGCCAGAAGTCGGGCACGCTGGCCGCGATCATCGACAGGAAGCCGGAGACCCGGTCGGCCAGACCGTTCGGCTTGAAGGCGGCCCAGCTGCCCACCACCACGGCGCCGAGGATCGCGAGCGTCATCGTCGCCGCGGCGAGCTGCAGCGTGGCGGGGAAGGCGCGCAGTGCCATGTTGAGCGCCGGCTCCCCGGTCCGCAGGGACTGGCCGAAGTCGAGGTGGAGGATCCCCCCGAAATAGTCGGCCATCTGGGCCAGGATCGGCTTGTCCAGCCCGTGGGCGGCGGTGAAGTCCGCGCGCATCTGCTCGGTCGCGTTCAGCGGGAGGTACAGGCTCGCCGGATCACCGGTGAGCCGTGCCAGGCAGAACACTCCGAGCATGACGACGATGAGCGGGATGACGCTCGATGTCGTTCTGCGCCGTAGGAAGGTGAACACGCGCTGTCTCTCTCAGCCGGCGGGCTTGATGTCGGCCAGGCGCATCTCGTCGCTGGTGGCGGCGTTCGGCGTGTACGCCACCTTGCGGGATAGCGCGATGATTCCACGCATGTGGGCAATGTGGGCGAACTGCACGACCTTGTCGTTCTGGTAGCGCAGCACCTCGGCGAAGGCGTCCTGGCGTTCCTGGCCCTGCTTGCCGTTGGCCTCGTCGATCATCTTGTCGAGGGTCTTGTCGCCCATCACGCTCTGCGCGCCCTCGGTGCCCATGTACTGCCCGACGGTGAAGGCGGCGTCACCGGCCTGGTTGCCGTGCATCACCAGCACCGCGACCGGCCCGGCGTCCTTGACGAAGGGACGGAGCTGGTACTGCAGGTGGGTGGAGGTGTCCACCATGCGGAGCTTGACCTTCAGCCCGGCCTGGGTGAGCTGCTCCTGGAGGACCTCCGCGGTCTCGGAGACCCGGGGGAACTGCGCGTTGCGCGCCAGCAGCAGGATCTCCTTGTCGACGGGCACGCCGTCGGCCTTGGCCTCCGCGACGAGGCTCTTGGCCTTGGCCAGGTCGTAAGGCCAGGGCTGGATCCCCTTGTCGTGCCCGACCACGCCCGGGGGCACGAGTTGCCCGGCCGGTGTGCCGACTCCGTTGAGCAGCGACTTGGTCAGGGAGTCCTTGTCGAGCGCGTAGTTGATCGCCTGGCGTACGCGGATGTCGTTCAGCGGCGCCTCCTCCCCGGTGAGCCGCAGCGCGGTCGTCTCGTTGTTGGGGTAGGTGACGCCGAGGTCGCCCGCGCCGTCGGTCGGGCCGATGCCCAGCGCGAGGTCGGCCTCGCCGCTGGTGACCATGGCCGCCCGCACGGTGCCCTCGTCGCGCCACTGGTACTCGACGGTCTGGAACGAGGGCGCCTTGCCCCAGTACTTCTGGTTGCGGCCGAGCGTCAGCTTCAGCCCGGCGTCCCACTTGTCGATCTTGTACGGCCCCGTGCCGACCGGTTGCCGTACCTTCTCCGTGGTGCTGGTCGACTTGGGGACGATCTCGATGAACGACAGCCGCAGCGGGAGGATGGGGTCGGGCTCCTTGCTCGCCACGGTCAGCGTCTTGTCGTCCACGGCCTTGACCGTGAGCGGGTCGTCGCCGAACACGTAGCCGTCGACGTTGCAGCCCAGCTTGGAGTTGACGGCGCGGTCGATGGAGAACGCGGCGTCCTGGGCGGTTAAGGGGGCGCCGTCCTGGAAGGTCACCCCCTGCCGGAGGGTGAAGGTCCACTCGGTGTCCGAGGTGCGCTTCCACTCCGTCGCGAGCAGCGGGGACAGCTCACCGGTCGACGGGTCGCGCTCGAGGAGCGGCTCGGTGATGTTGGAACGTACGACGACGCCGGTGGAGGTCAGGGACGACTCGCACGGTTCGAGTGTGGGCGGCTCCTGGGGGAGGACGACGCGCAACGCGGACGATTTGGCGGCCGGGGGTTGGGTGTTGGCGACGGAGCACGAACCGACGAGGGCGATCACGCCCAGCGCGGCCGCGGCGACGATGGCAGGCCGGACGGCCGGCGGCTGCGGGAGTGAAGCGGACACATTACCTCCAAAGCGGCGAACGCCCTAGGTCCGCCCCATGTCTTCTCGGAAGACGTCCACATATGAAGACACGGTCTAGCGGTGTGGACATAACGTAGGAGTGTGAAACGAGCCCGTCAAGAGCGTTGACCCCACCGAAACAACGGGCTCCTGCGTCGAGCGCGAGCGGCACCGCCCTTGGCGTGCGCCGCTGCAGCTCGCTCTTGGATGCCGCAAAAGTATCGCGCGATGCATTTTGACACTTGGACAGGTATCGCAGGCCGAACCTAGCCTGCAGACACCCGTGACGAACGCAGGAGCGTGACATGACCCGGTTCTCGCCCGGTGAGATCGAGGAGCACCTGCGCCGGCCGCGGCCCCATGGGGCCGCGGGCGCGCGCACGACCGGGACACGGTCAGACTGGACATTCGACCCCCGGCAGCCGGCGCCCCAGCGCCGGGCGGCATGCGAAAGGCCATCGAGATGACGACCACCCCCGCTTCCCTCCCCACCGGCGCGGTGCTCCAGGTGGGACCGCTGAAGGAGTCCCTGGCGCGCACCCTCGCCGCGGAGTACGGCGCGCTCACGCTGCCCGAGCGACCCGAACGGGACGAGTTTCTCGACCGGCACGGCGCCGGCGTCACCGTGGCGGTGACCTCCGGCAGGACCGGGGTGGGCGCCGACCTGATGAAGGCGCTGCCCGCCCTGCGGGCGGTCGTCAACTTCGGGGTGGGCTACGACACCACCGACGTCATGGCGGCCCGCGGGCGCGGCATCCTGGTCTCCAACACGCCCGACGTGCTGACCGACTGCGTCGCCGACCTCGCCGTGGGCCTGGTGATCGACGTCCTGCGCGGCATCTCGGCCGCCGACCGGTTCGTCCGCCGCGGCGCGTGGGACTCGGCGCCCTTCCCGCTGACCCGCAAGGTGACGGGCAAGCGCGTCGGCATCGCCGGCCTCGGCCGCATCGGCCTCGCCGTGGCGCGCCGCCTGGAGGGGTTCGACGTCGAGATCTCCTACCACAACCGGAATCCGCGCGACGGCGTCTCCTATGCCTACGCGAGCACGCCGGTCGAGCTGGCGCGGGCCTGCGACATCCTGGTGGTGACCGCCTCGGGCGGCGCCCACTCGAACGGGCTCGTCTCCCGTGAGGTGCTGGAGGCACTGGGCCCCGACGGCTATCTGGTCAACGTGGCCCGCGGCAGCGTGGTGGACGAGGCGGCCCTGGTCGAGCTGCTCACCTCGGGCGGTCTCGCCGGCGCCGGCCTGGATGTCTTCGCCGCCGAGCCTCGGGTCCCGGAGGCGCTGCTCTCGCTCGACAACGTCGTGCTGCTGCCGCACGTCGGCAGCGGCACGGTGGAGACCCGCGCGGCGATGGAGGAGCTGACCCTGCGCAACCTCGATCGCTTCCTGAAGGACGGCACTCTCCTCACCCCGGTCCCCGAGACCGCGCGATGAGACGGTAGGGCCGTGGGGCCGGACGGCCTCCGGCCCCACCTCCGGCGTCGGCCGGGCTTGAGGGTGGTCGGCTCGGTTTGAGGGTGGTCGGCCGGGCTTGAGAGGGCGTCAGGTCGGGCTTCAGGGCGTCAGGTCGCGGTGAGGCGGTTGAAACGCGGCCTTTAGTCCTTGGCGAGGGCCGCCAGCAGGCGGTCCTCCGTGACCTCGGGGCCGACCAGCTGGTCCGTGATCGAGCCGTCGCGCAGCACGACCACGCTGTCGCAGTTCTCCACCAGCTCGCTCACGTCCGACGAGATCAGCAGGATCGCCAGGCCGTCCACCGCCAGCTCGTCCAGCAGCGCCTGCATCTCCACCTTCGTCGCCACGTCCACGCCCCGGGTCGGCTCGTCCAGCAGCAGCACCTTCGGTTGCATGGCCAGCCAGCGCGCCAGCAGCACCTTCTGCTGGTTCCCGCCCGACAGCTCCCCGGCCGGCTGGCGAGGTGAGACGGCCTTGATCCCCAGCCGCTTCATGAACGTCGCCACGATGCTGTCCACCCGGGCGTCCGACACGATCCCGGCCCGCGACAGCCGGGGCAGGGCCGCCAGCGCGATGTTGTCGCGCACCGACAGCGTGGGCACGATGCCCTCGGTCTTCCGGTTCTCCGGCACCAGGCCGACGCCGGCGCGGATGGCGTTCCTGATCGACCACTTGCGCGAACGCGCCCCCGCCACCGTCACCTGGCCCGCGTCCACCGGCAGCACGCCCGCGATGGCCCGGGCCGTCTCGCTGCGCCCCGCGCCGAGCAGCCCACCCAGGCCGATCACCTCGCCCGCCCGCATCGCCAGCGACACCCCGTCCAGCACGTGGTGACGGGTCAGGCCCTTGGCCTCCAGCACGGGCAGATCCGCGGGCTCGGCCGGCTCGCCGGCGTGGGTGGCGGGCTCCACGGGATGGAACGGCCGCCCCAGCATGAGCGAGACCAGTCGCAACCGGTCGAGCCCGGCCAGCGGTCCCGTGTGCACGACCCGCCCCTCGCGCAGCACCGTGACCCGGTCGCAGATCCCGTACAGCTCCTCCAGCCGGTGCGTGACGTACACGACCGACCGGCCCTCCTCGCGCAGCCGCCGCACGGCTCCGAACAGCGTCTCCAGCTCGGCGTGCGCCAGCGCCGACGTGGGCTCGTCCATGATGACCACCCGCGCGTCCGCCGAGGCGGCCCTGGCCAGCGCGACGAGCTGGCGCGCGCCCTCGCCCAGCGCCCCGAGCGGCCGGCGCACGTCCACCTCCAGCCCGTACGCGGCCAGCACCCGCTCGGCCCGCGCGTGCACGGCCGCGGAGTCGATCAGCCCGAACCGACCCCTGGGCTCCCTGCCGAGCAGCAGGTTGCGGGCGACGCTCATGGTCGGCACGAGGTTCGTCTCCTGGTGGACGGTGGCGATTCCCGCCCGCTCGGCGTCAGCCGGACTGCCGAACCTGACCGGTCCGCCCGCGAGGCGCAGCTCGCCCGCGTCCGGCTGGTGGACCCCGGAGAGCACCTTCACCAGGGTCGACTTGCCCGCCCCGTTGCCGCCGATCAGCGCGTGCACCTCGCCGGGGCGCACGGACAGGGTGACGTGGTCGAGGGCGGTGACCCCCTGGAACGTCTTGAGAACGCCTGCCACCTGTAGCACGGTTGCCTCCGCCTCGATCGTGGTCGAGGAAGGAAACGTTATCGTAACGACCTTGTCACATTCGATCAGAATCGAGCGCAACTCCCGCCCGTGTCGTCCGTGGTCGTCCGCCGTCCATGGCCGTGCGCATAGTCCCCGGCCTGCGCTCGCCCATCCGCGCTCGCCCATCCGCGCTCGCCCATCCGCGCTCGCCCATCCGCGCTCGCCCGTTCGGGCCGGGCTGCCCGCCTACGCACCTGCCGTCGGTCGGAGCCCCCGTGCCCGCCGCCCGCTCGCACCCGGCCGCCGCACCCGCTCCGCGCCACCTCCGCCCGCGTATCTCGCCCACCGGACCCCATCCCCAGGCGGTACCTGGGCGTTCGGCCGGGCGGAGGGGAGGGTCAGAATTGGGCGACGTGGAGGCGGACGCCGCGGGCGCTCAGGTCGTCGAGTACGTCCCGGGGCGCCGCGTCGTCCGTGACCAGGTGGTCGATCCGGTCCGGTGGCACCGTCTGGACCATCGTGTCGACGCCGATCTTGGTGTGGTCGGCCAGCACCACGACCTCTTCCGCGGCCGCCGCCAGCGCCCGGTCGACGCCCGCCACCTGCACGTTCGGCGTCGACAGCCCGCGCTCGGCGGTCAGGCCGTTGCCGGAGATGAACGCCCGGCGCACCCGCAGCCCCGCCAGCGAGTGCTCGGCCGCGCTGCCCACCAGGGCCAGGATCGAGCCGCGCAGCGTGCCGCCCGTGAGCATCACCTCGACCCGCGGCGACCCGGCCAGCGCCTGCGCGACCAGCAGGGAGTTGGTCACCACGGCCAGCTCGGCGTGCCTGGTCAGGCGGCGCGCGAACTCCTGCGTGGTGGTGCCGGGCCCGATCACGATCGCGTCGCCGTCCTCGACGAGGGCGGCGGCCAGGTCGGCGATGGCGGCCTTCTCGGCGGACTCGAGTGACACCTTGTGCGTGTATCCGGCCTCGCGCGACAGCTCGCCCGGCAGGGTGGCGCCGCCGTGATGGCGGTTGAGCAGGCCCTCCGACTCCAGGGCGCGCAGGTCGCGGCGGACGGTGACCTCGGAGGAGTGCACGGCCTGGGCGAGCTCGCGCAGCGACACCGCGCCGTTGGCGCGCACCAGCTCCAGGATGCGCTGCCGGCGTTCAGCGGCGAACACGGGTCTGCGTCCGTCGCTCTGCGTGTCGCTCACGTCCCGATCATAGTGGACAGGCCAAGATGAGTTCACCTCTGACCGTATGAGAACGAATTTGATCGGAAATCTTGACCGGGTCGGTCCGCCGGTGCTTACTTGAGTGCGTGTCAGGGTCAAAAGCTGTCCGAACCTGATCGGCGCGTTTCGAAAGGACCCCCCCGTGCGCAAGCGCCTCGCGTTCCCGCTGGCCGTACTGATGTCACTGTTATGGCAGCCGTCTTTCCCCGCCGCCGCAGCTCCCGACCAGGCCGCCGCCGCCCGGAACGGGCTGCGCGGCGACTACTACCTCGCCTCCGGGGCGGGGAGGTTCGACTTCGCCGAGCTGAAGGCCAGCGTGGTCGACCCCAACCTGGAGCTGACAGACCTGAATCCGACGTTCAAACTGCTGGCCGGCAGGGAGGACGACGTCTCCGTACGGTGGACGGGTCAGCTCCAGCCCAAGCACTCCGAGACGTACACCTTCTCCATCATCGGCGACAACGGCTTCCGACTCTGGGTGGACGGCAAGCCGATCATCGACCACTGGGTGGACGACTGGGACCGGGAGCAGACCGGCACCCCGATCGCCCTGGAGGCGGGCAAGAAGTACGACTTCAAGGTCGAGTACTTCGAGCACTTCGGCGGCGCGAACCTGCGGCTGCGCTGGCAGAGCCCGAGCCAGCCGAAGCAGATCGTGCCCGCGGAGGCGTTCACGCTGCCTGAGGGGTTCGCACCGCCCGGTCCGTCCGACGCCAAGGTGAACGCGGCCGGTGACGTCGCGACGCTGACGTTCGCCAAGCCCCTGGGGGCGCTGCCGGCGGACGCCCTCGGCAAGCTGGACGTCACGGTCGCGGGCACCAAATGGCCCGCAAACTCCGCAGTCCTGAAAAATCCGCAAACCGTAGAACTGAAGCTGAAATATCCGATCCCGTCCAAGGCCGGCCGCACCGTCCGCGCCGCCTACAACGGCGCCGGCGGCCTCACCTACGCCGACGGCAGTGCCGTCGAAGCCTTCCCGTACGCCTACGTCGCCAACGGCTCCGCCTACATCCTGCGGACGAAGTGGTCTGACGACATCAACCCGGCCAACCCGCTGCCCGAGTACCCCCGGCCCCAGCTCGTCCGGGACCGCTGGCGTAGCCTCAACGGGAGGTGGCAGTTCGCCCCGGCCAAGGCGGACGAGGCCGCGCCCGTCGGCCGCGACCTGCCCGAGCGCATCGTCGTGCCGTACCCGGTGGAGTCGCAGCTGTCCGGCATCGGCCGGCACGAGGAGCGCATGTGGTACCGCAGGACGTTCGACGTGCCCCGCTCGTGGCGCGGCGAGCGGCTGCTGCTGCACCTCGACGCGGTGGACTGGCAGTCCACGGTGTACGTGAACGGCAAGCAGGTCACCACCCACAAGGGCGGTTACGGCCGGATCACCGTGGACGTGACCGACGCGCTCAGGCGCAGCGGCCCGCAGGAGCTGATCGTCGGCGTGTACGACCCGACCGACGCCGGCACCCAGGCCATCGGCAAGCAGCGGCTCGACCCGAGCGGCATCTGGTACACCGCGAACTCCGGCATCTGGCAGACCGTCTGGATCGAGCCGGTCGCCAAGGAACGCATCGAGCGCGTCGACACCGTGCCCGACCTGCGCGGCCAGGCGCTCTACGTGACCGTCCAGGGAACCGGCGGCAAGGCCACGGTCATCGCCAGGGACGGCCGCCGCGTCGTGGGCAAGGTGACCGGCCCCGTGGGCCGCGAACTCAGACTCCCGGTGCCGAACCCCAAACTCTGGACCCCGGACGACCCGCACCTGTACGACCTGGAGGTCAAACTCAAGGACGACAGGGTCACGTCCTACTTCGGGATGCGCTCCATCGCGGTCTCCGGCAACCGCATCCTGCTCAACGGGCAGCCCGTCTTCCAGCTCGGCCCCCTCGACCAGGGCTTCTGGCCCGACGGCATCTACACCCCGCCGACCGACGAGGCACTGCGGTACGACCTGGAGCAGACCAAGGCGCTCGGCTTCAACGCCGTCCGCAAGCACGTCAAGGTCGAGTCCGACCGCTGGTACTACCACGCTGACAAGCTCGGGTTGCTGGTCTGGCAGGACATGCCGGCGGCGTTCCGCACGGATGACAGACCCCAGTTCGAGGCCGAACTGCGCGAACTGGTCGACCAGCACCGCAGCAGCCCGTCGATCATCATGTGGGTGCCGTTCAACGAGGGCTGGGGCCAGTACGACCAGGCTCGCATCGCCGACCTGGTCAAGAGCTGGGACCCGTCGCGCCTGGTGAACAACATGAGCGGGATCAACTGCTGCGGCGCGGTCGACGGCGGCAACGGCGACGTCAAGGACTTCCACATCTACCCGGGCCCCGGCAACCCCGGCAAACCATCGGGAACGCGGGCGAACGTGCTCGGCGAGTACGGCGGGCTCGGCCTGCCGCTGATCGGCCACACCTGGTCGGGCGGCGGCTGGGGCTACGCGGTCGAACCCGACCCGGAGGCCCTCACCACCCGGTACGTCGGGATGGTCAAGGAGCTTGAGCGGCTGCACGCCTGCGAGCAGCTCAGCGCCGCGATCTACACCCAGACCACCGACGTGGAGACCGAGCTGAACGGGCTCATGACGTATGACCGGGCCGTCACGAAGCCGGACGTGAAGCGCGTACACGACGCCAACACGGCCCTGACGAGCGCCATCAACCCACCCTGCACCTGACACGCACACGCGCTTGCACTCGGCACCTGGAAACCCGCGTCCAAGGCACCCGCGTCCAAGGCACTCGCGTCCAAGGCACTCGCGTCTGAGGCACTCGCGTCCAAGGCACTCGCGTCCAAGACGCTCGCGTCCGATGGGTCCCGGGTCCCGGGGTCCGCGTCCAGAGTCCTGGGTCCAGGGCCCTGGGTCCGACGGGTCCTGGGTCTGTCCGAAGCACGCTGCACCTGAAACACCGCACCTTTGAAACTGAAACGAACACCGCGCCTGAAACACCGCGCCTGAAACATCGCGTGTGGAACATGGCGTGTGGAACACCGCGCCCGGTGGACGGGCGCGCAGCTCCTGCTCGAACCGCGTGTGCCGAACCCCGCCTGAACCGCAGGCCGGAGCACGGCGACCACGGGTGAACGCCGGTCGCCCGGGCCCTGTGGCCCGGGCGCCGGGCCTGATAGGAAAGGAACGCCATGACCCCCCATATCCGGACAGCCGCATTAGCAATGGCCGTCCTCCTCACCGCGGCCGCATGCGCCAAGGCCGAGGCGCCGCAGGGCGTGCCCGCCACCGCGAGTACGGCGGGGCAGCAGGTCGTGCAGTCGCCCACCGGTTCGGCCGGGCCGACGTGCACGCTCGACCAGTTCGGCGGCACGAAGTTCGACCTCAAGACGGCCACGGTCGGCTTCTCCCAGTCGGAGAAGGAGGCCAACCCCTTCCGCATCGCCGAGACCAAGTCGATCAAGGACGAGGCCGCCAAGCTCGGCATCACGAACCTCAAGGTCACCAACGCCCAGTCCCAGTTCTCCAAGCAGATCACCGACGTCCAGCAGCTCATCGCGCAGGGCGTACGGCTCCTCGTCATCGCGCCCCTGAACTCCGACGGCTGGGAGCCGGTCCTCCAGCAGGCCGCCGCCAAGAAGATCCCGATCATCACGGTGGACCGCAAGATCAACGCCAAGGCGTGCAGCGACTACCTGACGTTCATCGGCTCGGACTTCTACGAGCAGGGCAAGCGCGCCGCCGACCGTATGGTCGAGGCGCTGAACGGAAAGGGCAAGGTCGCCATCCTGCTCGGCGCTCCCGGCAACAACGTCACCACCGAGCGCACGAACGGCTTCAAGGACCGCGTCAAGGAGAAGGCGCCCGGGATCACGATCTCGTTCGAGCAGACCGGTGAGTTCGCCCGCGAGAAGGGGCAGCAGGTCACCGAGCAGCTCATCCAGTCCAACCCGGACATCAACGGCATCTACGCCGAGAACGACGAGATGGCACTGGGCGCCGTCACCGCGCTGAAGGGCGCGGGCAAGGAACCCGGCGACATCAAGATCGTGTCGGTGGACGGCACCCGCAGCGCCGTCCAGGGCATCGCCGACGGCTGGCTTCACGCGGTCATCGAGTCGAACCCCCGCTTCGGGCCGCTCGCCTTCGAGACCGCCCAGAAGTTCCTCGACGGGCAGCCCATCCCGGACAAGGTGATCATCTCCGACCGGGACTACGACACGGGCAACGCCAAGGACTCCCTCGGTGAGGCGTACTGACTTGGAACCGGTTCTCGAGGCCCGGGTGGTCAGCAAGCGCTTCCCCGGCGTACTCGCTCTCGACGGCGTGTCCCTCGCCCTTCGCCCGGGCGAGGTGCACGCCCTCGTCGGCGAGAACGGCGCGGGCAAGTCAACACTGATCAAGGTCTTCACCGGCGTGTACCAGCCGGACGGCGGCGAACTGCGCTACCGGGGCGCTCCCGCCGCCTTCGGGACGCCCATGGAAGCGCAGCGCGCCGGGATCTCCACCATCTACCAGGAGGTCAACCTCGTCCCGATGATGAGCGTGGCCCGCAACCTGCTGCTCGGCCGCGAGCCGCGCGGCCGCTTCGGGGTGATCGACGCGGCCGCGATGCACGGGGAGGCGCAACGCGTTCTCGCCGGGTACGGGGTCGCGACCGACGTCCGCCGGCCGCTGCGCACCCTCGGGGTCGGGGCCCAGCAGATGGTCGCCCTGGCCAGGGCGGTCTCCGTGGACGCGCGAGTGGTCATCATGGACGAGCCCACATCCTCGCTGGAGCCGCGGGAGGTGGAGACGCTGTTCGGGGTGATCCGGCGGCTGCGGGCCGCGGGGATCGCCGTCATGTACGTCAGCCATCGGCTGGACGAGCTGTATCGGGTGTGCGATGAGGTCACGGTGTTACGGGACGGGCGCGTCGCCCACTCGGGGCCGCTCGCGGAGGTGGAGCGGCTGCGGCTCATCTCGCTCATGCTCGGTCGTGACCTGAACGAGGTCCGTACGGGCGGCCTCACCCGCTTCTCCCGCACCCGCCACCGCGCCACCACCCTTGCGACGTCCTCACCGCACCCCGCGGGGTTGGAGGGAGGCCCGACCTCGGCGGGCTCTGTGGCGCCGGAGGGGCCTGCAACGCTGGAAGGGTCTGCCGCGTCGCCGGGGCTTGAGTCGTCTGCCGGCCCTGTCCCGTCTGCCGGCTCTGTCGCGTTGGCCGGTTCAGCCCCGTCGACTCGCTCTGCGGCGTCGGAGGGGCCTCCGACTTTGGGTGGATCTGCAGTGCCGCCAGCATCTGGGGCGTTGGCGGGGCGTGTAGTGCCGCCAGGGTCCGTGGCGCTACCGGGGTCTGAGGCGTCGGCGGGATCCTCTTCGTCGGCGGGGGCTGCCGCGTCGGCGGGTCCTGCGGGAGCACCCGGTTCCAGTGCCTCGGTGACGTCCGGCGGCGCTCCTACCGGCGTGCCCGAAGGCGCCGCTACCGTTGCCGTGCCTGGTGGCGCCGCGACGCACGGCGGTGATGCCGCCGTCGCCCTCCCTCGTGCGGGTGTTCCGGCCGGGGGCGCTTCCATCGGCGCGCATGGCGGTGCTTCGAGTGCCGTACCCGGTGGCGGTGATGCGTCTGTGGCGGTGGGCAGTGGTGCTGCGGCCGTGCCCGGCAGCGACGGGCAGGGGAGTGCTGCCGCGTTCGACGGCGGCGCGCCGATTGAGTCCGACGCAACGACCCCGGCCGATGGGGCGGGGGCGCCGGTGGTTGAGGCGCGGGGGCTCACTCGGCGTCACGTTCTCGAGGGCGTGGACGTGGCCATCGCGCCCGGGGAGGTCGTCGGGCTGGGCGGACTGCTGGGCGCGGGGAGGACCGAGACGGCGAAGGCCATCGTCGGGGCGCTTCCGCTCGACGGCGGCCAGGTGCTGGTGGCGGGCCGGCCCCTCAGAAGGGGGACGAAAGCGGCGATCAGGGCGGGGGTGAGCCTGCTGCCCGAGGACCGCAAGGCCGAGGGCATCATCCCGACCCTCTCGGTACGGGAGAACATCGCGCTGGCCGCCCTTCCCAGTCTGGGCAGGGCAGGCGTGGTGTCCGATGCGAAGATCGACCGGGTGGTCGAGATCTTCATGCGGAGGCTGAGGATCAAGGCCGCGTCGCCGCATCAACTGGTGTCCGAGCTGTCCGGCGGCAATCAGCAGAAGGTGCTGCTTGCCCGCTGGCTGGCCGTGCGTCCCAAGGTGCTGCTGCTCGACGAGCCCACCCGGGGCATCGACGTCGGGGCGAAGGCCGAGGTGCAGGCGCTGATCGACGAGCTGGCCGGGGAAGGGCTGGGCGTGCTGCTGATCTCCTCCGATCTGGAGGAGCTGGTCGAGGGCGCCGACAGGATCCTGGTGCTGCGCGAGGGCGCGGTCGTCGGGGAGCTGGCGGGCGACGAGGTCACCGAGGAGAGGATCATGGCGACGATCGCGGAGCAAACGGCCGGAGATCAGACGTTCGCGGATCAAGAGGCGGCAGAGCACGCGGCCGCAGATGAGGCGGCGGTGGAGCGGGCGACTGCGGGAGAGGCGGCTGCGGGGCGGGGGGTTACGGGTGAGGGGGCCGTGGAGCACGTGGTTGCCGAAGAGGCGGCGGTGGGGCGGGCGACTGCGGGTGGGGAAGCCGGGGAGCGGCTGGGTGTGAGGCGGGCGGGCGAGGAGCAGATGGGCGAGGAGCGGGGCGATGGCTGAGCTCACCGTGCAGGGACGCGTCGCGGTGCTCAAGCCGCGCGTGTTCGCCTGGGTCCAGGACTACGGCGTGTACGCGGCGGTTTTGGCGCTGCTGCTGTTCAACGTGCTGTTCACCCCGCACTTCCTGGACGCGGCGAACTTCCGCACCCAGCTCGTCCAGGTCACCCCCATCGTGATCGTCTCGCTCGGGATGGCGCTGGTGATCGGCACCCAGGGCATCGACCTGTCGGTCGGCTCGGTGATGGCGCTGGCGGCCGCGCTGGTCGTGCTCTACCTCGGGTACGGCTGGCTGCCCGCGCTGATCGTGGCCGTGGTAGGTGGCGCGGTGGTGGGGGCGGCGGGCGGGGCGCTGGTGGCGTACGTGGGAGTGCAGCCGATCGTGGCCACCCTGGCGCTGCTGGTCGGCGTGCGCGGCCTGGCGAACGTCCTGGTGCCGCAGCTCGTCGAGTTCCGCAACCCGGACCTGATCGCGCTCGGCAGCAGTTCGGTGGCCGGGATCCCGGTCATCGTGCTCATCGCGGCGGCGCTGACGGTGGTCGTGCTGTTCGTGGTGCGGCGGACCACGTTCGGGCGGCAGGTGGTGGCGATCGGCGGGAACCGGTCGGCCAGCGAGCTGTCCGGCCTGCCGGTCAAACGCGTGCTCCTGACCGTCTACGTGATCTCCGGGCTGCTGGCTGCCCTGGCCGGGGTGCTGGCCACGGCCCGGTTGCAGGCCAGCGACCCGACCTCGCTCGGCCTGTTCATCGAGCTGTCGGCGATCACGGCGGTCGTGGTCGGCGGCACCCCGCTGACCGGCGGCCGCATCAGGGTGCTGAGCACGGTCATGGGCGCGCTGCTCATGCAACTGCTCTCGGCCACCCTGATCAAGCACAACCTGCCGCAGTCGTGGACCCAGATGGTCCAGGCGGTCATCATCCTCGCCGCCGTCTACGCCACCCGGGAGCGCCGATGAACCGTGAACAGGTGAGCCGCATCCTCCAGCAGCACGGCGCCATGATGGTGCTCGGCCTGCTGGTGATCGTGGGCAGCCTGGCGTTCGACTCGTTCGCCACGCCGGAGAACGCGGCCAGCGTCGTCGTGTCGTCGTCCTTCCTGGCGATCATCGCCATCGGGATGACGTTCGTCATCATCAGCGGCGGGATCGATCTGTCGGTGGGGTCGCTGTTCGTGCTCGGCGGCGTGCTGGCCGCGTACGGGTCGCAGTACGGGCCGATCGTGGCGCTGCTGCTGCCCCTGGCGGTGTGCGGGGTGGTCGGCCTGCTCCAGGGCCTGGTCATCGCGCGTACGGGGATGGCGCCGTTCATCGTGACCCTGGCGGGGCTGCTCGGCGTGCGCGGGCTGATGCTGGCGATCTCGAACGAGGGCGCTACCACCTATCTCGTGAAAAATCCGGCCTTCGCCGCTCTGGGCCAGGGTGAGCTCCTCGGCCTGTCGTATCCCGTCTACATCACGATCATCCTGACCCTGCTGGCGATGGTCCTGCTGCAGCGCACCGGCTTCGGCCAGAACGTCTACGCCATCGGCGGCAACGAGCAGGCGGCGGCCTTCATGGGCGTCCCGGTCGTACGGACGAAGGTCTACGTGTACGTCATGTCCGCCCTCCTCGCGGGCCTGGCGGGGGCGTTGAACGCCGCCCGGCTCTCTTCCGGGGTGACGATCCTCGGCATCGGGCTCGAACTGGACGCCATCGCGGCCGTGGTGATCGGCGGCACCCTGCTGACCGGCGGGGCGGGCGGGATCACCGGGACCGTGGCCGGGGTGCTGCTGCTCGGGGTCATCCAGAGCCTGATCAACCAGGTCGGGAGCCTGACGTCGGCGTTCCAGCAGGTGGTGAGCGGGATGTTCCTGGCGCTGGTCGTGGTGGCGCAGCGGCTGCTGAGCAAGGCACAGCGCCTGACGTGACAGCGGCCCGCACTGGCGGGGAGTGGTGCACATATCGGGAGAAATCTCGCGAGTGATGTAAGCCGTTTGCAAGATTCGCCGCTCATAATGCGCCCATGCCGCCGATAACTGAACTCAGAGCAGGAGATCCCTCCGGTCTCGGAGGCTACGAGATCCGGGGACGGCTGGGAGAAGGCGTTCAGGGTGTCGTCTATCTGGGCGTCGACGAGCAGGGGAGGCAGGCGGCCGTCAAATGGCTGCGGCCCGAGCTGGCGGGTGACGGGGCGGCGGCGGAGCGGTTCGCCAGGGAGGTGACGGCGGCGCGGCGGGTGGCGCCGTTCTGCACCGCGAAGGTGCTGGACAGCGGCGTGCACGACGGGCGCCCGTACATCGTCAGCGAGTACGTGGACGGCCTGGCGCTGGATCGCGCGGTCCGTGAGGAGGGGCCGCGCACCGGGCCCGCGCTGCACCGGCTGGCCATCGGCACCGCCACCGCCCTCGCCGCGATCCACCAGGCCGGCATCGTGCACCGCGACTTCAGCCCCGGCAACGTGCTGCTGGGCAGCGAGGGGCCCAGGGTGATCGGGTTCGGCATCGCCACGGCGCTCGACGTGACCGCCGGCGACACCACCGTGCCCGTGGGCGATTCGGCGTACCTGGCGCCGGAGCAGCTCGTCGGCGATCCCGTGGGGCCGGCGGCCGACATGTTCGCCTGGGCGGGCACCATCGTCTTCGCGGCCGGCGGCGCGGGGCCGTTCGCGGCCGACAACATGCCCGCGACCGTGCAGCGCGTGCTCAACGCCGAGCCGGATCTGGGGCGGTTGACGGGTACGCTGCGCGAACTGGTCGCGGCCTGCCTGTCCAAGGAGCCCGGACGACGGCCGACGGCCGAGCAGGTGATCCACCGCCTCCTGGAGCATCCGACCTCGAACCCGGACGCCCTCCACCGCGCCGCGGCCGCCATCGGCGGCTCCCCTCCGGCGGGCGGCCCCTCTCCGGGCCTGCCCCCGATGGGGCACACGCCTCCCGCGAGCGGCCCGTCACCGGTGGGCGGCACGCCTACGCCCGGCAGCGCGCCGACGCCAGGTGGCGGGTCGCCGGTAGGCGGTGCGCTTCCAGCGGGTGGCGGGTCGCCCCTGGGCGGTGCGACGCCGTCGGGTGGTGCGACGCCGTCGGGTGGTGCGACGCCGTCGGGTGGTGCGACGCCGCTGGGTGGGGCGGCTTCAGGAGGTGGTGGGGGGCCGTCGGGGGGTGGGGCTTCAGCGGGTGAGGGGTCTCAGTGGCGGGCGCCTGGGGCTGACCGGGCCGGTGGGTCCGGGCCGCAGGGGTGGTCCGGGCAGCCGCCGTATCCCCAGGCGCCGCCTCCCCAGGCACCGTATCCTCAGCCGCCGTACCCACCCTCGTCGTATCCACCCCCGTCGTACCCTCCGCCGCCGCAGGGCCGGTACCGGCCGTTGGGTGGTGAGCAGCCGCCCCCGCCCGGCGGGCGGCCGGGGTTCGAGCCGCCCGTCCCGTTCCAGCAGCCGGGGACGCCGCCCAGGGGCATCCCGTACGGCGGCGGTCCGCCCCCGTCCAACCGGAGGAACTGGTTGATCGGCGGGGCCATCGCGGGCGTGGCGCTGGTGGCGGCCATCGCGATCGTCGTGGTGACCGTCATCAACCTGCCCCCCAAGCCGCAGGCGTTCCCCACACCCGCCACCGCCACCGCCACGGCGTCCCCGAGCCCCACCGCGTCCCCGGTCCCGACCGCGAACCTCACCCCGGTCCGGCTCCCCGACACCGACGCCACCGTCTACGAGAGCCCGGACGATCCGGTCAGGCTGACGACCTACATGGTGAAAGACCCCAAGTCCAAGAACTGGGTGTACCACGCCCGCGACTCCCTCACGGGAGGCTTCACGAAATATCAGGACCAATGGGAGGCCACGCTCTCCCCGGACGGCCGCTACCTCGCCAAGCGCGGCAAGAACTTCGTCGACAACTACGACGCCGTGGAGATCACCGACAAGACGACGGGCGAGCGGTTCTCGGTCAAGACCTCGCGGCAGCCGCTCAGCGCGTACATCCAGGGCTGGTCCCGCGACAGCACCCGCGTGCTGCTCAACGTCGGCAACCCGGTCAAGGACACCTGGCAGTCGACCGGCTTCGCCATCGTGGACGTGACCACCAGGAAGGCCACGGTCGCCTCGCTCAGGGAGAGCTCGCTGAAGAACATCAGGTACGGCTTCGACGACACCGACACCGGCGTGGTCGCCATGTCGATCGGGGCCGGGCAGCAGGCGCTGCGCTTCTTCGACGCCGGCGGCCTGCGCGTCCGCCGCATCCCGAACGTCGGCGCCGGCATCGCCGACGAGCTGTTCTCACCGTCGGGCAGGCTCTTCGTCACCAACTGCCCGGGCCTGGGCAGCGGCAACAACTGCGTGTACGACAGCCGGACCGGCGCCGAGGTGAAGCGGATCGAGACGGCCTGCGGCGGCCTGGCCGCCTGGTTCGACGACGATCACCTGCTCTGCTGGGTACGCCCGGACGCCACCGCCGACAAGCAGCAGATCCAGGTGATCGACTTCACCGGGAAGATGGTGCGCCTGCTGGCCGAGGTCCCGGCCAAGGGCGAGGACCTCGAGGTCGTCTACACGGTCCGGAAGGGCTGACGCACCCGCCCGCGCGGCTTCAGCTGGACGGCGGGCAGGACGGGCGCGGGGAGCGGCGCCCCGTCGAACCCCTCGACGGCGCCGAACCCCTCGCCCTCCATCCAGTCCTTCCGGAAGGCGGCGATCTCGTCGTGGGTGCGGCCGACGAAGTTCCACCACATGACGATCTCCTCGGCGAAGGGCTCGCCGCCGATCAGCAGCACCCGGCCGCGCCCCGACAGCCGCAGCGCGGACCGCCCCGGCGGCAGATAGACCATCGGCCCCGCCTCCAGCTGCTCGACCGCTCCGTCCAGCAGCAGCACGCCGTGCTCGAAACCGGGCGAGAGCGGCACCTCGCACGTGCCGTCCACCGCGATCTGGGCCCCCACCAGCGGGCTGAACGCGGTGGCGGGCGACTCGACCCCGCCGAGCGACCCCATGACGACGATCGCCTCGAAGCCGGGCCCCGAGAGCACGGGCAGCGCCGGATGGTGTTCGAACGCCGGCCCGGTGTGCCGGTGCTCGCCGGGCAGCGCCACCCACAGCTGCACCCCGTGGAGCACCGTCTCCGGCGACTCCTCCGAGTGGGAGATGCCGCGGCCGGCGGTCATCAGGTTCAGCTGGCCGGGGCGGACCTCCTGGAGGGTGCCCAGGCTGTCGCGGTGCAGCACCTCGCCCTCGACCAGCCAGCTCACCGTCTGCAGGCCGGTGTGCGGGTGCGGCGGCACCCGCATCGTCGCGCGCTGGGGCCCGTAGGCGTCCACGAAGCACCACGCGCCGATCATGCGCCGGTGCACGCCCGGCAGCGTCCTGCTCACCAGCATCGCGCGCGGCCCGCCCAGCGGCACCTCGCGCCCCATCAGCACCTCGCCGCCGCCGCCCGCTTCCGGGCCCGCGTCGGCGCCGCAGCGGATCTCCGGCGGGTCAAGCTCCAGGTTGCTCACTCCACGACTGTACGGGGCCGCGGGCGGGCGGGGGTCAGGCGAGGGTCTCCCACCAGCCCTCCACCACCTGGGCGTCGGAGGTGTCCACGGCCTCGCCGGGGCGGGGCACGACGATCTTGACGTCCCGTGCCTTGGACTCGCGCCACAGCCGTTCCACCGGCTCGGACCACGGGTGCAGGGCCAGCGTGAAGGTCGCCCAGTGGACGGGGAGCAGCAGCGAGCCGCCCAGGTCGAGGTGGGCGTTGACGGCCTCCTCGGGGTTCATGTGGATGTCGGGCCAGGCCGGGCTGTAGGCGCCGATCGGCATCAGCGTCAGGTCGAACGGCCCGTGCGCCGACCCGATGCCCCGGTAGCCCTCGAAGTATCCGGAGTCGCCCGCGTAGAAGACCCGCTTGTTCGCCCCGGCCACCACCCAGGACCCCCACAACGTGTCATTACGGGTGAAGGCCCGGCCGGAGAAGTGCCGGGCCGCCGTGGCGACGAAGCTCAGCCCCGCCACCTCGGCCCCCTCCTCCCAGTCGAGCTCGATGATCCGGTACGACGGCACGCCCCACCGCTCCAGGTGCGCCCCGATGCCCAGCGGCACCAGGAACGGTGCCGTCTGCGTCCTGATCAGCGAGCGCACGGTCGCCAGGTCGAGGTGGTCGTAGTGGTCGTGCGAGATCACGACGGCGTCGATCGCCGGCAGCTCGCCCAGCTCGACCGGCACCGGGTGGTGCCGCTTGGGGCCGACGAGCTGCGAGGGGGAGGGCCGCTTGCTCCACACCGGGTCGAACAGCACCCGCCTGCCCTCGATCTCCACCAGCGTGGAGGCGTGGCCGTACCAGATCGCGCGCAGGCCGTCGGCGGGCGCCGGGTCGGTCGGCGGGACGCGCAGCGGGATCGGGCCCGCGGGGCGGCGCTGCTCCTTGTTCTTGGTCAGCTCGCCGAGCAGGCCGGCGGGCGGGGCCGTCATCATGTGGGTCGGCTCGGGCATCGGGTTGAAGAACGTGCCGTCCCTGAACTGCGGCGAGCGCCGCATCCTCGCCGCCCGGTCCGGCCCCGATGTCAGAGGCCGTACGCCCAGCTCGGCGGGGATCTCGCGCAACACCCAGCCCGCGGCCGCCAGGGCCACGCCACCCGCGAGGACCCGCCGTGCCGTCCGTATTCCTGCCATGTGCCACACTCCCCTGGAAATCTATGCATCCGGCTCAACCGAGCGGGATTCCCCGGTGTTCCCGTTCTACGATATATCGCGATAGGTTCAGACCGCATCGATCATTTGGCCGCCGGTGTCGCCGACACTCCCCAGCGCGGCGACGCCCGCCACGTCCCCACCGCGGCGACCCCATCGGCTCGAAGAACCTACCGGTCGCCATCCTCCCGCCGCACGGCAGCCCCTGCCATGAACGGGTGGGGTGTCGCGACATGTGGGTTCACGGTCCGCGGTCCTCGCTCGGTCCGCGGTCGGGGTGGGGCCACGGGTTGGGGCGGCAGCGGTCCAGCGACTTCGACTGCTGGGTCATGACCGGGGCGAGCCGCCCGGGCCCGGGACAGGGCTCGTGGCCGTGCCCCAGGCTGTGCCCGACCTCGTGGCTGATCACATAGGCCCGGTACGCGGCCAGGTCGCCGCGGTACTGCGGGACGCCCTTCGCCCAGCGCAGGGCGTTGATGACCGAGCGGGTGCCGTTCCAGCAGGACAGCTCGCCCCCGGTGCGGAGGGGCCGGCACTGGAGAGTGGTGAGCAAGGGACTGGACAGGGCGACGCGGACCTGCGCCGGGCCGTGGTCGACGCGTTCGAAGCGCGCCCACCCGCGTACGTCGTTGAGCACCCGATGCACGTCGGCGGCGAACACGGCCGGGTCGAACGGCAGGCCGGCCTCCACCTCCACCACGTACCGCACCACCTCCCCTGACCCCGGCCGGGCCGGCGCGCCGCCGGGCACGACCGTGTACCGGCCGGAGGCGGAGTACGGGACCCACACCTCCTCGGCGGGGCGCTTCCTCGGAGCGGGGGGAGGCTGGGGCCGGCTCGGAGAAGGCGAGGGCGTGGGCGTGGGGGAAGGCGCGGGCGGCGCGGAGGCGCAGGAGGTCACCAGCAGGACCAGCATCAAGAGCGCGAGCAGCGGCAACGCGGCCTCCCCACAGCGTCATGGCGGGGAGGAAACCGATGTTACGTGAGTGCCTGTCGTGATGATCCGGCAGGGGCCCGGACGAGGATCTCCATCCGGCTATCCGACGCTGGGCGCGTAGGGCGCGATGTCGATGGGCGGCTCCTCGCCGAGGGCGAGCGCGGCGGCGATCTCGCCGGTGAACGGGCCCGCCGTCAGGCCGTACGCGCTCAGGCCCGTCGCCACCACCACGCGCCCCGTCACCGGCCCGATGAGAGGGGAGCCGGGCGCGTACACGGGGCGCAGGCCCACCCTGGTCTCCGCGACGGTCGCGTTGAACAGCCCGGGCGCCACCCGCAGCCCCGCCGCGATCACCTCGTCCAGCCCGCCCAGCGTGACCCGCGGGGCGAACCCCACGTCCTCCACGGTCGCCCCGATCACGACGCGGGAGTCGGGGAAGCCCAGCAGGTACGGGCCGACCCGCGGCAGCACGATCGGCCACCACGCGGTGTCGACGCCCTCCAGGGTCACGTGCATGATCTGCCCCCGACGCGGGAACACCGGCAGCTCCACGCCCAAGGGCCGGCACACCTCGCCCGTCCAGGCCCCGGCGGCCACGATCACCATGTCGGCGTCGAGCGGCTCGCCCTGACCCGCGAACCGGCGCGCCCCCACGGGCGCGGGCGGCGCGGCCGAGGACACGAGCGGCGCGCCCTGCCGCCAGGACCCGCTCTGATCGGCGGGCTCGGCGGTCTCATCTCGGGCGGGGCTCCACGGCTCGCCCTCGGCGTGCGCCTCGCCGGCCACGGCGTGCACGAACACCTCGCCGCCGGGGGTGAGCCGCGCGGCGCCCGCGCGTACCTCCGCCCCCTGGGCCACGGCGGCGCGCAGGAGCGCGTCGCGGACCGAGCAGCCGTCCACGCGCGCCGCGCCCGGCACCAGGAGGGCGCTCAGATCGTCGGACAGCGGCGGGAACAGCTCGGACGGGGTCGGCACGTCGGTGACGTCGCCCATCTCGGGCGCGCCGGCGTGCCTGCGGCGCAGCAGGGCGCGCACCGGCTCCAGGTCGGCCGGGTCCTCGGCGACCAGCAGCGCGCCCACCTTGGCGTAGCCGATGTCCTCGCCCAGCGCCTCCACCAGCCCCGGGTAGCGGCGGGTGCCCTCACGGGTCAGCCGGTACCAGTCGTCGTCCTCCGGGTGGTCCACCCACGGGCACACGATGCCCGCCCCCGCCTGGGTGGCCTCGCCCGGATAGCCGCCGTCGACCACGGTCACCGCCGCGCCGCGCCCGCTCAGGTAATAAGCCGCGCCCGCTCCGACGATGCCGCTCCCGATCACCACAACACGCATGCGTCCCATGATCCCAGCCCGCCCGACCTCGGCTGATACGGGGATCGCCCCCTTACCTACGGCATACCCCGGCGCGACCCTCTCAGTGCTCGAACAGGGCCCGCTCAGTGCCCGCCCAGTGCCCGCCCACGCCGTCCCCGGCGGGTACTGGCGCGGGGTCCAGGCGGCTATGGTCAGCGCATGGACGTCGCCGTCACGAGGATCGACCTGCCGTGGCCCGCCCGGGTCGCCGCGTCCGACGGGACCACGGTCTGGTGCGCGGCGTCCGGCCGGTTGCGGGTCTACACCGCCCCGGCGAACCGCTGGACGGCGGCGAGTCCGTACGGGTGCCGGAGCTGCGCTCCCTGGCGGCGGTGCCGGGGACCGTGCCGGGCACGGCGGGCGTGCCGGGCACGCTGGCCGAGACCGTGGTCGTGCCCAGGACGTTCGCGGGGCCGCCGCACCTCGGCTCGTTGTCCGAGAGCCCGCTGCGGGGAACGCTGGCGGGGACCGCGGAGGGCCGGGTGCACTGGCTCGACCCCACCGGCGCCCCGCTGGCCGACGAGCCCTTCGACGGCCGCGTGCTCGCGGGCGGCGGCGAGATCTGGGCCGTCGGGTCGGAGCGGGCGCGCCGGCTGACCGGGCCCGGCGACTTCGGCGAGCCGGTGGAGTTACCCGGCCTCGACCGGTGCGCGGTCGAGGGCGAACGTTTGTGGTGGACGTCGAAACGGGACACCTGGCTGCGCGGCGGCCCGAGGGAGGTGGACCTCTGCACCCGTGAGCGCGGCGGCATGACCGTGTGCGCGGGCTCCCTGTGGATCAGCGTGGCGGGCGGCCTGGAGCGGGTGTCGGCCTGGTCGGGGGAGCCGCGCCGGTTCTTACGGGCGCCGGAGGGGCCGGTGCCGTTCCTGGTCTGCGCGAACGGGGTGCTGGCGGGCGGCGGGCGCGACCTGTTCACGCTCGCCCCGGCCGCCGGGGCCGCCGTCCGCGTGACGCGGCCGGGCCTGAAGGCCCGGCTCGGGCTGGTGGTCGCGGCCGGCAAGCACATCTGGGCCTTCCCCGCCGACCGCCCCCAGGCTCTGATCGTGCCGCTGTGAGAACGCCGACGAAATCGGCCCGCGCGGTGCCGGATCCGTGGTCGCAGCGCCTGCTTTCCGTCTGCTCACGCCGCTGTCGTCACCCTCGGCCGGGCGCCGAGGTCCGCGAGGCGGATGGCCAGGGTCCGCCCGAAGTCGCGGCCGGCGGCCGTGATGACGACGCGGTGGTTGTCCCATCTCATGGTGTCGCTCCTGGTTCGTGGATCGGTTGGTGCGGCGCATTGCGGCAGGTGACATCGGGCCCGTGCCGCTCGCCGGCGAGGGGACGGCGATCAGCGGGCCGGCCGGTCGTGGACGCCGACATCGTGCTCTGGCACACCGTCGGCACCACCCGTTTCTGCCGTTCCGAGGACTCCCGATGATGCCCGTGGAGTGCACCGGCTGCACGCTGAGGCCCGCCGGTTTCTTCGACCGCAACCCCGCGGCCGACCTGGCGCCGGCCTCGGACGGAGGTTGTCACACGTAGTGTCGAATCCCTGGTCGAAGGCGTTATGATCAAAGCGACGACACGCCTGCGACGAGGAACGATGTCGAGCATCAAAGAGGTTGCCCAGCTCGCCGGGGTCTCCGTCGGCACGGTGAGCAATGTGCTCAACCGGCCCGACATGGTGGCCCCCGACACCCGGCTGCGGGTGCGGGCCGCGATCGCCCGTCTCGGTTACGTCCGCAACGGCTCGGCCCGGCAGTTGCGGGCCGGACGCAGCCGGACCATCGGCGTGGTCGCGCTCGACCTGTCCAACCCGTTCTTCATCGACGTGCTGCGCGGCGTCGAGACGGCCGCGCAGCGGGCCGAGCTCACCGTGATGGTCTTCAACAGCAACAAGGACGCCGACCGCGAGGCGGGGCTGCTGGAGACGTTCGAGGAGCAGCGCCCGCTGGGCGTCCTGATCACGCCGGTCAACGACAGCGCCGAGGAGGAGCGGCTGAGCCGGCTCATCTCGCGCGGCATCCCGGTGGTGCGCTTCGACAGCTCGGCCCCGCACAGCCACGGCTGCGCGGTCGCGGTCGACGACGTGCTCGGCGGGCGGATGGCGGGTCGCCACCTGCGCGAGCGGGGCCATCGCCACATCGCCTTCGCCGGCGGGCCGTTCACCGTCCGCCAGGTGCGGGAGCGGCACGACGGCCTGACCGCCGTGCTCGCGCCGGACGACCGGCTGACCGTCATCCCCCTGCCCGACCTCACCATCGCCACCGGGCGGCTGGCCGGCGAGGAGATCGCGGGCCTGCCGCCGTCCGAGCGGCCCACCGCGGTCTTCTGCGCCAACGACCTGGTGGCCATCGGGGTGCTGCAGGAGATGACGCAGCGCGGGCTGCGGGTCCCGGCCGACCTGGCCATCCTCGGCTACGACGACATCGACTTCGCGGCGGCGGCGGCCGTGCCGCTGTCGTCCATCCGGCAGCCGCGCGAGCAGTTGGGGCACACGGCGGCCCTGATGCTGCTGGAGGAGGCCAACCGGCCCGCCGGCCACGAGCACCGCCAGGTGATCTTCCAGCCCGACCTGGTCGAACGCGCCTCCACCCGATAACCCCCCGCCGGTCGGAGCCCCCGTGCGCGCGTGATCGGCGCTGCCGCCTGCCCGCCGTCTCCGGGCGCCGTTGGAGTGCGCTCCGGCGGCGCCGTGCCTTTCGCGATCGGCGAGCCATCGTTTGACAAATTCTCAAAAAATGTCAAAGTGACAATCGTGAGCGTGAACGAGCAAGACCGCGAGCAGGCGATCCTGGACGCCGCGGCCGGCCTGCTGATCCGGATCGGCTACAACAAGCTGACGATGGGCGACGTGGCGGAGGCGGTCGCACTCCACCGAGGGCTGGTCTACCTGCACTTCAAGTCCAAGGACGAGCTGGTCGAGGCGGCGCTGCGCCGCGAGGGCGGCCGCTACGCGAGCGCGTGGCGCGAGCAGCTGGAGGCCGACCCGCGCGGCGGCGACGTCGCCAGCGTCTACCGGCTGATGGTGCGCGTGCTGAAGGAGCGTCCCCTGACCGCCGCCATCGCCGCGCGCGATCCGGAGGTCTTCGGCAAGTACCTGCGCAAGCCCGGCAACCTCTTCGAGCGGCTGCCCCGCACCTTCGGCATGCGTGAGTTCCTGGAGGTGATGCGGCAGGCGGGCACCGTGCGCCACGACGTCGACACCCGTGCCGTGGCGTACATCCTCGACGCCCTCACCCCGGCCCTGCGGCGCACGTTCGCGGCCGACAGGGCGGGGTCGCCGGACCCGGATCAGCCGACGTCGGACGAGCTGCTGGAGGCGCTCGCGGACATGCTCGATCGCGCCCTGGCCCCCGCCGGCGGCGCGGACCTCGCGAAGGGCAAGGCGGTGCTGCTCGGCGGCCTGAGACAGGTCCGGGCCGAGCTCGCCACCGAACTGGGCCCAGAAGAAGGCATGAAGGAAGAAGGAGAGCAATCATGACGGACGACGACCCACTTGTCCTGGCTCTGGACGACGAGCGCGCCGATCTGGAGCGGGCCGGGGGCAAGGGCGCCTCGCTGGCCCGCCTGGCCGCGGCCGGGCTGCCCGTGCCGCCGGGCTTCCACGTGACGACGGCCGCCTACCGCCGCTTCGTCGCGGCGCACGGCCTGCAGGAGCGCATCGTCGAACTCGCCGCCGCGGCGTCCCCCGACCGGCCGGAGACCTGCGACGCCGCGGCCGAGAAGATCTCCGCGCTCTTCGCCGGGCAGCCGATGCCGGCGGAGGTGGCCGAGGCCGTCGCCGCCGCGTACCGCGCCGTGGGGGAGAACGACCCGGCGGTGGCCGTACGGTCGTCGGCGACCGCGGAGGACCTGCCCGAGATGTCGTTCGCCGGGCAGCAGGAGACCTATCTCAACATCCACGGCACCCCTGAGGTCCTGGACGCGGTCAAGCGCTGCTGGGCGTCGTTGTGGACGGCCCGCGCCATCGGCTACCGCGCCCGCCAGGGCATCGACTCGGGCGACGTCAGCCTGGCGGTGGTCGTCCAGGAGCTCGTGCCGGCGGACGCGGCCGGCGTGCTGTTCACGGCCGACCCGCTGACCGGCGCCCGCGACCGGGTGATGGTCAACGCGGCCTGGGGGCTCGGCGAAGCGGTCGTCAGCGGCCAGGTCAGCCCCGACACGCTCGTCGTCGCCAAGGCCGGCGGCTCGATCCTGCGCCAGGACGTCAGCGTCAAGGAGGTCATGACCGTCCGCACGGCCGACGGGACCCACGAGCAGCCGGTGCCCGCCGACCTGCGCGAACGGCCGGTGCTCGACAGCGGGCAGGCGGCCGGGCTGGCCCGCCTGGCCGTCGAGATCGAGGAGCTGTACGGGCAGCCGATGGACATCGAGTGGGCCCGCCACGACGGCCGCCTCCACATCCTGCAGGCCCGCCCCATCACCGCGCTGCCCGAGGCCCGCGAGGTGGACTGGGAGCTGCCCGACCCGAAGGGCAAGTACGTGCGGGGCAGCGTCACGGAGCTGCTGCCCGAGCCGCTGTCCCCGCTCTTCGCCACGCTCGGCCTCGACGCCTGGAAGCAGGCCACGCTGGAGCACTACCGGAGCGTCGGGCTGCCGTACTTCGACGAGCCCTTCGCCGTCATCGGCGGATACGCCTACTACAACGTCGCCTACACGGCCGGGATGATGGCCCGGATGATGGTGGCGCAGCCGCTGTTCCTGGCGTCCACCCTGCCCAAGGCTCTGCGGACGGCGCCGGAGCGCTTCCGCGAGGCGCACGCGGATTACGCCGCCGTGGCCGCCCGGTGGCACGCCGCCGACGTGGGGGCCGCGCCGGCGGGCGAGCTGCTGTCAGGGGTACGCGAGATCGTCGAGGCCGCGGCGCACTACTACGGGGCCATCCAGAGCGGCGTGCTGCCGGCCGCGTACATCAGCGAGTCGATGTTCACCGCGGCGTACAAGCTCGTCAAACGGCCGGGCGACCCGCTGCCGGTGGCGTTCCTGCTGGGGTTCGAGCACAAGCCGCTGCGGGCGGAGAAGGCCCTCTACGACCTGGCGTGCTGGGGGCGCGAGCACCCCGGGCAGGACATCTCCGATCGGTTCGCCGCCTATCTGGCCGAGTTCGGCGACACGGTCTATGACCTCGACTTCGCCAAGCCCCTGCCGGCGGAGGACCCGGAGCCGTTGCTGCAGACGCTGCGCTTCTTCCAGACCGGCGAGACGCCCGGCCCGCACGAGCGGCAGCGCGCCGCCGTGGAGGCCCGGGAGCAGGCCGTGCGGCGGCTCCAGGCCCGGCGCGGCCCGCGGGCGGCGTTCGCGCGGCGGATGCTGCGCTGGGCGCAGAAGATCGCCCCGCTGCGTGAGGACGGCCTGGCCGACGTGGGGCTGGGCTGGCCGGCGGCACGCCGCGCGCTGCGCGAGCTCGGCCGCCGCCTCGTCGCAGCCGGGGCGCTGGCCGCCCAGGACGACGTGTTCTGGCTGCGCCTGGACGAGCTGGCGGCGGCCGTGGGCGCGCTGGACTCCGGGCACGGGTCCCCGGCCGACTCGCGCGAAGCCGTGGCCGAACGCCGGGCCGCGTGGCAGGCGCAGAAGGCGGTCGCGCCACCGCACGCGCTCCCGGCCGAGGGCGGCACGAAGGTCCTGGGCATCGACTTCTCCCGCCTGCTGCCCGGGCACCGCAACGACGGCGACTCCGACGTCATCAAGGGCGTGCCCGGCAGCCCGGGGCGGGTGACCGCGCCCGCGCGGATCATCCACGGCCCCGACGAGTTCGACCGGATGCGCCCGGGCGACGTCCTGGTCGCGCGGATCACGACCCCCGCGTGGACCTCGCTGTTCGCGCTCGCCTCCGCCGTGGTCACCGACGTCGGGGGCCCGCTCAGCCACAGCTCCATCGTCGCCCGCGAATACCGCATCCCGGCCGTCCTCGGCACCGGCGCGGCGACCGGGCGCCTGGTCGACGGCCGGCCGGTCGTCGTCGACGGCGACGCCGGAACGGTCACCCCCGTCCACTCCTGATCATCGAACGAGAGCAGGAACCGCCATGGAACTCATCCCCTTGTGGGAGGGCGCCTCGCAGGAGGCGCTGCTCGGCCACGAGACCTTCCTCCCCGAGATCACGACGACCGGGAAACTCCGGCTGATCCGCAACGTCCGAGCTCCTTCGCTGACCGTCCACACCCCGGATCCGTCCGTGGCGACGGGGACCGGCGTGATCCTCTGCCCCGGCGGCAGCTTCGCCACCCTTCCCCACTGGGACGACCCCGAGATCGACGGCATCGTGCGCCGGCTCACCGAGCCGGGCCTGACCGTGTTCCTCCTCAGATACCACCTGATGCCGACGCCGCGCGACGACGGGGAGTTCGTGCGGGCGATCATGAGCGGCACCATGGACCCCATCAAGGCGCATGCCCGCGTGGCCGAGAACGACGCCTTCCTGGCCATGCGCGTCGTCCGGGAGCGGGCCGCGAGCTGGGCTGTCGACCCGTGGCGCGTCGGCATCATGGGATTCTCCGCGGGCGGCCTGCTCACGATCGTCGCCGCGACGGGCTACGACGCGGACACGCGGCCCGACTTCGCCGCGCCGATCTACGGCACCTGCTTCGACCCGTACACCGTGCCGCCGGACGCGCCGCCGCTGTTCGTCTCCTTCGCCGGCGACGATGTGGGCGAGGGGGTCGTGTCGTCCGGCCTCGCGCTGTACACGGCCTGGCACGAGGCCGGCCGCCCGGCCGAGCTGCACGCCTACGCCGAGGGCGGCCACCGGTTCGCCTCGGCTCCGCCCGGCCTGCCGAGCAGCGCGTGGACGGACCGCTTTCTCGACTGGCTCGGTCACGCGGGCTTCCTGGGCCGACGCGGCTACCGGGCGGCGTCCCATCCGTAGGTCTTCATGAGCCGGGCCGCCACCCGTGCGAAGCGGTCGCCGTCGAGCACCGCGCCCTCGCGCCGGATGTCGTCCTCGTCCAGCACGAAGACCCGGTCCAGCCGCACGTACGACACCCGCTCGTCCCGCCCCCAGGCGCCCAGCTCCAGCCAGTCGGGCCCGTCCTCGCCCTTGCTGGACAGCATCACGCCGATGAGCCTGCGCCCGGTCCGGCCCACGACCAGCAGGGGGCGGTCCTTGCCGCGGGACGGGTCCTCCTCGTAGGGGACCCAGGCCCAGACGATCTCCCCAGGGTCGGCCAGGCCGTCGAGGTCGGGGGAGTAGGCCAGGGTGGCGGAGTCGCCGAGGGAATGGATCTCGCGTACCGCGCCCCGGGCCGGCCGGGGGTCCTCACCTAGATCGCGCATTGGGGGAGCCTACGGCGGCGCGCCGCCGAAATCCAGTCAGGCTGTCCGTCCGCGGGGACACCGGCTCGCCTGCCACGACGCCCTGATAGTGGCCGACGAGGTCCTCGCACATCGGGGGCCAGCTCGTCCAGGAGGCGCCGCAGCGTGCCGCGGGCGGTGATGCCCCGGTAGCCGCCGAGGCCGGGGACCACCGGGCCGGGCAGGGTGATGACCCGCCCGGCCGGGGTCCGCTCGTCGCGGGCCGTCGCGCCGGGGACGACCAGGACGGGCTCGTGTCCCGCCGCCGCGTATCCGGCGCCGAGCTCGTGAAGGGCGGTCCGCAGCCCGCCTGACGTGGGAGTGACGAAGTTCGCTAACCGAACGATACGCACGTCTGGATGATGGCCGCAGATCTCTCCTAATCGGCTAATTCACCATGAACCATTCCATAACCTTCGTTGGCTGGCCTTTGGCGGTGTGGCGGGTAGGGATTGATCGTCCCGCAGTTCCACTGAGCCCGGGGTCGTCTCAGAGGCCCCGGAGTCTCAGAGGCCCCGGAGTCTCAGAGGCCCGGGATCTCAGAGGCCCGCGAAGAAGGCCGTGATGTCGGCGGCCAGCAACCCGGGGGCCTCCAGGGCGGCGTAGTGGCCGCCGGACGGGAACTCCGACCAGTGCACCACGTTGTGCGCCCGCTCGGCGTACCGCCGCACCGTGCTGTCCCCGGGGAAGACCGCCACGCCCGTCGGCGTCCTGCCCGGCGCGTCCGGCACCGCCCAGTCACCGCCGCTCTCCCGGTAGATGCGGGTGGACGACCCGGCCGTGCCGGTGAGCCAGAGGATCGTGACGTCGGTGAGGACGTCGTCGGCGGGCACCCCGCCCACGTCCCGCCCCCACGAGGCGAACGCGTCGAGGGTCCAGCCGAGCAGCCCGGCGGGCGAGTCCGCCAGGGCGTACGCGAGCGTCTGCGGCCTGGTGCCCTGGACGGCGGCGTACCCGGAGAACTCCCGCCGCCACCGCTCCACCCCGCGGGCCCGCTCCACCTCGGCCTCGGTCAGGCCCGCCAGGTCGTCGGTGACGAACACGGTGAGCGCGTTCACGTGCACGCCGGCCACGCGTTCCGGGGCCAGCCGCGCCACGGTGGGGGAGACCAGGGCGCCGAAGTCGCCGCCGTGGGCGCCGTACCGCTCGTAGCCGAGCCGCGACATGAGCTCCACCCAGGCGGCGGCCACCCGCCGCACGCCCCAGCCCGGCTCCGTCGCCGGGCCCGAGAATGCGAACCCCGGGATGGACGGGATGACCAGGTGGAAGTCCCGGCTGAGCGGCCCGGCGACGCGCGAGAAGTCCGCGAACGTGCTGGGCCAGCCGTGTGTCAGCAGCAGCGGCAGCGCGTCGCGCCGGGGCGAGCGCACGTGTGCGAAGTGCACGCGCTGCCCGTCGATCACGGTCGTGTACTGCGGGAACGCGTTGAGCCTGGCCTCGTGCGCGCGCCAGGAGTAGCCGTCGAGCCAGTGGCCGGCCAGTTCGCGCACCGCCTCGGGCGGCACCCCGTACGACCAGCCGACCCCGTCGAGGGCGTCGGGCCAGCGGGTGCGCTCCAGCCGCTCGCGCAGGTCGTCGAGCCGGTCCTGGGATATGTCGATGACGAATTCGTCCATGACGGCGACGCTAGGGATCAATGCGGTCAGATTCGGGCCACAATGGTGAGTGTGCTGGACACCTCGGCGAGACTGTTGCGCCTGCTGGCCCTCCTCCAGACCCGGCGCGAGTGGTCCGGGGCCGACCTGGCGGAGCGGCTCGGCATCGCCCCCCGGACCGTGCGCCGCGACGTCGACCGGCTGCGCAGCCTCGGCTACCCGGTCCGTTCGGCGCCCGGGGTCTCCGGCGGCTACCGGCTGGGCGCGGGCGCGGAGCTGCCGCCGCTGCTGCTCGACGACGAGGAGGCCGTGGCGGTCGCGGTCGGCCTGCGCACCGCCGCGAACGGCACCGTGACCGGCATCGAGGAGACCTCCCTGCGCGCCCTGGCCAAGCTCGAACAGGTCCTGCCCGCCCGCCTGCGCCACCGGGTCAACACCCTGCAGCGGCACACCGTGCGCATCAACCGCGAGGGCCCCACCGTGGACGCGGACGTGCTCTCCCGCGTCGCCGCCGCCTGCCGCGACCGCGAACAGCTCCGCTTCGACTACACCGGGCACCGGGGCGAGAGCGCGCTCAGAAGGGCCGAGCCGCACAGCCTCGTCACCAAGGGCAACCGCTGGTACCTGGTCGGCTGGGACGCCGAGCGCGGCGACTGGCGCACGTACCGGGCCGACCGGATGCGCCTGCGGACCCCCAACGGCCCCCGCTTCGCGCCGCGCGAGCCGCCCGAACCCGACGTGGCCGCCTGGGTGCAGCGCCGCCTGGCGCACGAGATGTGGCCGTACGAGAGCCGCTTCCTGCTGCGCGCCCCCGCCGGGCGGATCGAGGGCAGGACGGCGGGCACGGTCGAGCCGGTGGACGAGCACACGTGCCTGCTCACCCTGCGCGGCGACGACCTGCGGCTGATGGCCGTCGTGGTGGCCTTCCTGGACGTGGACTTCGAAGTGCTGGAGCCCCTGGAGCTGAAGGAGCACCTGAGGGCTCTCGGTGAACGGCTGCTCTCCTCTAGAATCTGATTCTGTGTCAGCGTTCTTCACCCAGAAGAAGGGCGAGCTGGTGCCCGCACCGCACGCCCGAGGTCCCTGGTCCCCCGACATGCTCCACGGCCGCCTGCTCGGCGGGCTCGCCGCCCGGGCCATCGAGCGGCGCTACGCCCAGCCGGGGCTGCACTTCGCCCGCCTGACGGTCGACCTGTTCCGCAACAGCCCGATGGTGCCGGTCACGGTGGAGACCTCGCTGGTCAGGGCCGGGCGCAGGATCCTCGTGGCCGACGCGGTGATCACCACCGAGCAGGGGGTGATCGGGCGGGCCGGCGCGGTGCTGCTGCGGCAGGGGGAGCAGCCGGACGGGGAGCAGACGTTCGTCACGCCCCCGTGGGACACGCCCGCGCCCGCCGGGCCGCCGGTGGACGCGCGGGCCACGTGGACCCCGCCGTTCGACCTGTGGCGCGTGACGGAGTGGGCCGCGCCCGGGCCGGGGCGGGTGTGGCTGCGGGAGTCGTACCCGCTGGTGGACGAGGAGCCGCTGACGCCGTTCGTACGCACGGCGCTGGCCGCCGACTTCGCCAGCCCGCTGAGCAACTCGGGGGTGGAGGGGCTGCGCTTCATCAACGCCGACTACACCCTGACGCTCGCCCGGCTGCCGTCCGCGGAGCTGATCGGGGTCGAGGCCACCGGCCACCTCTCCGCCGACGGGGTCGCCACGGGGCAGGTCACCATGCACGACGCGGGTGGGCCGTTCGGGTTCTGCGTGGTCACGGCGATCGCCAACACGGTCGGCATCGGCGGCCGTTAGCGGGCCCGCGCGGTCGAGGAAGATCGGCCGCGGGAGATTGTCGTACCTGTGGCGTAACGTGCTGCGGGTGCGTTCAGCTGTGCGTGTCGCCGCCGGGGACGGCTTCCACCTCGACGCCGTGACCTGCGTCGATGACCATCGCGGGTGGTCGGCGGCGCAGGTGGGCCCCGGGCACCGCCTGGTGCTGGTGCGCCGCGGCCGGTTCCGGCGCATGGCCGACGGGCGGGCCGTCCCGCCGTCCGGCCGGCCGCCGCCCGTCCGCCGCCTGCCCGGCCGTCCGGTGCCGCCGTTCGACGGGCCGGAGCGGGTGCTCCGTCGGCCGTACGGCGGCGGCCGGGACGCGGGTCAGGCCGGGTGCTCGGCGCGGTCGCCGGACCAGTCCGTGTGGAAGGAGCCCTCCTTGTCAACCCGGAGGTAGGTGTGCGCGCCGAAGTAGTCGCGCAGCCCCTGGATCAGCGCGGCCGGGAGGCGGTCGCGGCGCAGGCCGTCGTAGTAGGCCAGCGCCGAGGAGAAGCCGGGCGTGGGCACGCCGATCTGCACCGCCGTCGTCACCACGCGCCGCCACGCCTCCTGCGCCGCGTCCAGGGCGGCCGCGAACGTCGGGTCGGCCAGCAGCGTCGGCAGCGCCGGGTTGGCGTCGTACGCGGCCCGGATCCGGTCCAGGAACTTGGCCCGGATGATGCACCCGCCGCGCCAGATCGTGGCCATGGCCCCCAGTTCGAGGTCCCAGCCGTACTCACGGGAGGCGGCGGCCATCTGGTCGAAGCCCTGCGCGTACGCGACGATCTTGGACGCGTACAGGGCCTGCCGCACGTCCTCCACCAGTTCGCGCCCCCCGACCCCGGACAGGCGGGGCCCCTCCAGGGACGCGGCGGCGGCGCGCTGCTCCGGGTGGCCGGACAGGGCGCGGGCGAAGGTCGCCTCAGCGATGCCCGTCACCGGCACGCCCAGGTCGAGGGCGCTCTGCACGGTCCACCGGCCGGTGCCCTTCTGCTCGGCCTGGTCCACCACGACGTCCACGAACGGCTTGCCCGTCTCGGCGTCCACCTGGTCGAGCACCTCGGCGGTGATCTCGATCAGGTACGAGTCCAGCTCACCCCGGTTCCACTCGCGGAACACCGAGGCCAGCTCGGCCGGGGTCGCGCCCAGGGCCTGGCGCAGCAGGTCGTACGACTCGGCGATGAGCTGCATGTCCGAGTACTCGATGCCGTTGTGAACCATCTTCACGAAATGTCCGGCACCGTCGGGGCCGACGTGGACGCAGCACGGCACCTCGTCCACCTTGGCCGAGATGTCCTGCAGGATCGGGCCGAGCGCCTCCCACGACTCCTTCGAGCCGCCCGGCATGATGCTGGGCCCGAGCAGCGCGCCTTCCTCGCCGCCCGAGATGCCGGTGCCGACGAAGTGCAGGCCGCGCTCGCGCAGCGCCGCCTCGCGCCGCCGGGTGTCGTCGAAGTGGGCGTTGCCGCCGTCGACGATCATGTCGCCCGGCTCCATCAGGTCGGCGAGCTGGTCGATCACCGCGTCGGTGCCCGCCCCCGCCTTCACCATGATGATCGCCCGCCGTGGCCGCTTCAGCGAGGCCACGAAGGCGGCCAGGTCTTCGGACGGGACGAACGTGCCCTCCCCGCCGAACTCCTTGACCAACTGCTGGGTACGCCCAGACGTGCGGTTGTGCACGGCCACCGCGTATCCGTGCCTGGCCAGGTTCCGGGCCAGGTTGCGCCCCATCGTGGCCAGGCCGGTGACGCCGATGTCTGCCAAGTCCATCTCAAGCTCCTTTGTGGGGGATACGCATGATCCAGCTCGGTGGTTCCGAGGGATATTCCAACATCAGTCGGACTGCCGTACGCCGAGCTCATCGAGCCTGTCCAGCATCTCAGCCGGATCGGTGTAGACCCTGAAGGCGCCGGCGCGTTCGAGCTCGTCCCTGCCGTACCCGCCGGACTGCAACCCGATGCCCAGCGCGCCGGCCCGGCGGGCGGCGAGCAGGTCCCAGACGCTGTCGCCCACCACCATGGCATGCGCCGGATCCACCCGGACCAGCGCCGCCCCGGCCAGGAACAGGTCGGGGTCCGGCTTCGCCCTGCGCACCATGTCACGCGTGATCATCGGGGTGTCCTCCGGCAGGCCCAGCATTCCCAGAGCCAGCCGCGCCGTGCGGGCGTACCCGCTGGTGGCGATCGCCCACGGCACGCCGCGCGAGGACAGCTCCGACAGCAGCTCCGCCGCGCCCGGCAGCGGCCGGACGGAGTGGACCTGCTGCTCGTACGCCTCCATGTGCGTGGTCTGCAACCGGTCGATCTGCTCCGGCGTCAGCTTCAGCCCGGTCTCGCGCAGCAGCGCGCTGACGAACAGCCCGCCGCTCATGCCGATGCGGCGGTGGATCCGCCACACCGACAGGTCGATCCCCATGCCGGCCAGCGCCTGCCGCCACGCGATCACGTGCTGGTAGACGCTGTCGATCAGGGTGCCGTCCAGGTCGAAGAGGAACGCGGGCGTCGGGGTCTCCGGAAACTCGCTCATGGGTCCATGACACCATGAGGGAATATGTCGATCATCATCGCGGGTGGACCCTCGTTGGGACAGAGTGATTTCCGTGACTGAATATCGCGTACTTGGACGTACTGGACTTAAGGTCAGCCCGCTCTGCCTGGGGGCGATGATGTTCGGCGGGTGGGGTGAGTCCGACCCCGGCGAGTCCGCCAAGATCATCGACCGGGCGCTCGACGCGGGGATCAACTTCATCGACACCGCCGACGTCTACTCGCAGGGCCAGTCGGAGGAGTTCGTCGGCCAGGCGCTCGCCAAGTCGGGCAAACGCGACGACGTGGTGCTGGCCACCAAGGTCCACGGCGTCATGGGCGAGGGCCCCAACCAGCGGGGCAACTCGCGCCGCTGGATCATCCAGGAGGTCGAGAACAGCCTGCGCCGCCTCGGCACCGACTGGATCGACCTCTACCAGATCCACCGTCCCGACCCCGCCACCGACGTCGAGGAGACCCTCGGCGCGCTCACGGACCTCGTACGGCAGGGCAAGGTCCGCTACATCGGCAGCTCCACCTTCCCCGCGCACCAGATCGTCGAGGCGCAGTGGGCGTCGGAGCGGCGCTCGCTCGAACGGTTCGTGTGCGAGCAGCCGCCGTACTCGCTGCTCGCCCGCGGCATCGAGGCCGACGTGCTGCCCGTGACCGAGAAGTACGGCATGGGCGTCATCGTGTGGAGCCCGCTGGCCGGCGGCTGGCTGAGCGGCCGCTACCGCAAGGGGCAGGGCCAGCCGCAGACGCGCAGGGCGGAGCGGCTGCCCGACCGGTACGACCTGACGAAGGAGGTCAACCAGCGCAAGCTGGACGCCGTCGAGCAGCTCGCCGTGCTGGCGGAGCAGGCGGGCGTCACGCTGATCGAGCTGGCACTGGCCTTCACGATCAGGCACCCGGCGGTGACCTCGGCCATCATCGGCCCGCGCACCCTGGAACATCTGGAGGGCCAGCTCACGGCCACCGAGGTCCGCCTGACGGACGACGTGCTCGACCGGATCGACGAGATCGTCCCGCCCGGCGTCACGCTCAACCCCGCCGACCGGGGCTGGCAGCCGCCGGAGCTGGGTGACGCGAGCCTGCGCCGGCGCCCCTGACCGGACCTCAGGTTTTGCCGATAGCTGGGTATGAGGTCCGGCCTGGGCGGTAGGTGTTCCCCGAGTTGAGGGGGGACATGCGATGTCGTTTTTCGGCGGGGACCCGTTCAGAGGGTTCGAAGAGCTCACGGGCCGGGTTTTCGGCGGCATGGAGTCGTGGCCGCCGACCCGGCCCAGCGTGCAGCGGGTGGACGTGGGCAGGCTGCTGTCCGCCTCGGCTCGGGAGGTCCTGGCGCGGGCCGTGGACGCCGCCGGTCAGCGCGGCGCGCCCGACCTGGACGTTCTCGACATCCTCGACGCCCTGACGGAGGACGACGGCATCCGCAACATGCTGCGCACGGCCGGCGTGGACGTGGGCCGGATGCGTGACCGCATCGACGAGGTGGCCGGGCCGGGCGAGGCCGGCGAGCCGCCCACCACGCTCTCACCGGCCGCCAAGCGGGCCATCCTCGACGCCCAGCGGATCTCGCGCGCCCTGCGGTCGTCGTACATCGGGCCCGAGCACCTGCTGCTCGCGCTCGCCGCGCGCCCCGACTCCGGCGCCGCCCGCATCCTCCAGGACCAGGGCGTCTCCGCGAACGAGTTGCAGGAGGCCATGACGGCCGCCCCGCGCCGGGGCGACGGCGAAATGCGCCGCCAGAGCGACACGCCGACGCTCGACGAGTACGGCAGGGACATCACCGAGGAGGCCAGGCAGGGCAGGCTCGACCCGGTCGTCGGCCGCGAGGAGGAGATCGAGCAGGCCATCGAGGTGCTGTCGCGCCGCACCAAGAACAACCCGTGCCTGATCGGCGAGCCGGGCGTCGGCAAGACCGCGATCGTCGAGGGCATCGCCCAGCGCATCGTGAACAACAGCGTCCCGGACACGCTCAAGGACCGGCGCGTCGTCGGCCTCGACCTGACCGGCATGGTGGCCGGGACGAAGTACCGCGGCGAGTTCGAGGAGCGCATCAAGAAGGTCATCGACGAGGTGCGCGCGCACTCCGACGAGACCATCGTCTTCATCGACGAGGTGCACAACCTGGTCGGCGCGGGCGCCGCCGAGGGCGCCATGGACGCGGCCAACATCCTCAAGCCCGCCCTGTCCCGTGGCGAGTTGCACGTCATCGCCGCCACCACCATCGACGAGTACCGCAAGAACATCGAGAAGGACGCCGCGCTCGAACGCCGCTTCCAGCCCATCCTGGTCTCCGAGCCGTCCGTGGAGGAGACGGTCGAGATCCTGGCCGGGCTGCGGGACGCGTACGAGGCCCACCACCAGGTCCGCATCACCGACGAGGCCCTCGACGCGGCCGCGAACCTGTCCGCCCGCTACATCTCCGACCGGTTCCTGCCCGACAAGGCCATCGACCTCATGGACCAGGCCTCCGCCCGGGTACGGCTGCGCTCGCGCACGCCCGGCGCCGACGTGCGGGAGCTGGAGGAGCGGCTCGACGCGCTGCGCCGCGACAAGGACCAGGCGGTCTCCGCCGAGGACTTCGACCGCGCCAAGGACCTCTCCACGCAGATCGACAAGATCAGGCCGGAGGTCGAACGCGCCCGGCACGGCACGGACAGCGTGCCCCTGGTCGTGGTCGAGGACATCGCCGAGATCGTCTCCCGCCGCACCGGCATCCCGGTCACGCAGCTCACCCAGCAGGAGCGCGAGCGCCTCATGCGGCTGGAGGAGCACCTGCACGAGCGCGTGATCGGCCAGGACGAGGCCGTGACCGCCATCGCGGAGGCCGTACGCCGGGCGCGGGCGGGCCTGAAGGACCCCAACCGCCCGATCGGCAGCTTCCTGTTCCTCGGCCCGACGGGCGTCGGCAAGACGGAGCTGGCCAGGGCGCTCGCCGCGGCGCTGTTCGGCGGCGAGGACCACATGGTCCGCATCGACATGAGCGAGTTCCAGGAGCGGCACACGGTCTCCCGCCTCATCGGCGCGCCGCCCGGATACGTCGGGTACGAGGAGGCCGGCCAGCTCACCGAGGCCGTCCGCCGCCGCCCGCACGGCGTCATCCTGCTGGACGAGGTCGAGAAGGCCCACCCGGACGTCATGAACATCCTGCTGCAGATGCTCGACGACGGCCGCCTCACCGACGGCCAGGGCCGCACGGTGGACTTCACCAACACGATCGTCATCATGACCAGCAACATCGGCGCCCAGCTCATCCTGGACTCGCGGGGCGACGTCAAGGAACTCGAAGACCGGCTCATGGACCTGCTGCGGCACTCGATCCGGCCGGAGCTGCTCAACCGCATCGACGAGACGATCATCTTCAAGCGGCTGGAGAAGGAGCAGCTGCGCCAGATCGTGGAGCTGATGCTGCAGCGCACCCGGCAGCGCCTGCGCGGGCAGGACGTCACGCTGGAGGTCACGGACCCGGCCAAGGACTGGCTGGCGGAACGCGGCTACCAGCCCGAGTTCGGCGCCCGGCCGCTGCGCCGCACGGTGCAGCGGGAGGTGGACAACCGGCTGGCCACGATGCTGCTGACCGGCGAGGTGGAGGAGGGGGGCGGGGTGATGGTGGACGTCGAGGGCGACCGCCTCACGTTCCGCGCCACCGCCCCCCAGCCCACCACCTGACCAACGCGCGCGGCCGGTCGCGCGCGATCGGGCCGGGGACGGTCAGGCGAGGGCCGCCATGGCGCGTTCCCGGCATTCGGCCAGCGTGAGAGCCGCCAGGGCCTCGCGTACGGACGGCACGCACACCGGGGCCATCGACAGGCTCGTCACGCCGAGCCCCACCAGCAGGGGCGCGAGCACCGGGTCACCGGCCGCCTCCCCGCACACCCCGACCGGCTTGCCCGCCTCCCGTCCCGCCTCGGCGCACATGGCGATCAGCTCCAGCAGCGCGGGCTGGCGCGGGTCGAGCAGGTCGGCGAGGGCGGGGTGCTGGCGGTCGGCGGCGAAGGTGTACTGGGCCAGGTCGTTGGTGCCGATGCTGAGGAAGTCCACCTCCCGCAGCAGCCGCCCGGCCCGCAGCGCCGCCGCCGGGACCTCGATCATCGCGCCCACCCTGGCGATGCCCCTGGCGCGGGCGCGCCGCGCGAACCCGCCGGCCTCCGCCGCCGTGGTGACCATGGGCGCCATCACCCACGCCTCGGCGCCCGTCTTGCGGGCCGCCTCGGCGATGGCGTCGAGCTGGGTGTCCAGGACGTCCGGCAGCAGCCGGTCCACGCGCAGGCCGCGCACGCCGAGGGCCGGGTTCGGCTCGCCGGGCAGGCCGAGGAAGGGCAGCGGCTTGTCGGTGCCCGCGTCGAGCGTCCGCACGATCACGTTCTCCGCCTGGGCGAACACCTCGGCGTACGCGGCCACCTGCTCCTCGAACGACGGCGCCGTCGCGCGGTCCAGGAACAGGAACTCCGTCCTGAACAGCCCGACCCCCTCCGCGCCGGGGCGCAGGTCCGCGGCCGAGCCGATGTTGAGCAGCAGCTTCACCGGGTGGCCGTCCGCCGTGCGGCCCGGGCCCCGGCCGGCCGCCAGCCTGGCCCGCTCCGCGCGGTCGGCCTCCCTGATCTCGGCCGCCTCCTCCTCGGTGAGGCCGACGGCCAGCTCGCCGGTGGCGCCGTCGACGCCGACCACGGTGCCGTCGGGGACGTCCATGATCCCCGCGCAGGCCACCACGGCGGGCAGGCCCCTGCCGCGGGCCAGGATCGCGGTGTGGCTCGTCGGCCCGCCCCGCTCGGTCACCAGCGCCAGCACGTCCGGGCCCAGGCCCGCGGTGTCGGCGGGGGAGAGGTCCTCGGCCACCAGCACGTACGGGTGGCCGGGGGAGGGGAGCCCCGGCATGGGCAGGCCCAGCGCGAACGCCACGGCCCGGTGCTTGAGGTCGTCGAGGTCGGCGGCCCGCTCGGCCAGGTATCCGCCGAGCGCGGCCAGCGCGTCCCGGTGTTGCGCGAAGGCCGCGTCCAGGGCGTGGGCGGCGTCCGTGCCCTCCCGGGCGCGGCCTTCGGCATCCTCCAGCAACATCGGGTCGTCGGCGATCATGGCCAGCGCCTCGAGGATGTCCGCCGCCTCCCCTGAGGCGCCGGCGGCTCGCCGGGTGAGGTCGGCGGCGACCGCCGCCAGGGCCCCGGCGACGGCGGACGCCTCGGCGGCGGGGTCGGCGACCGGGCGCGGCGGGGGCAGCGTCGGAGGGGCGGCCATCCGCACGGCCGGCCCCGCCGCACGGCCCTGGCTGACCCCGAGACCGGCCAGCCGCCCACCGGCCCCCGACCACGGACCGCCGCCGGGGGCGGGCCGGTCAGGCATCGAGGGCCTCTTCCGCGTCCAGGTCGCGCGAGAGCAGCGCCACCAGCGAGTCCAGCGCCTCCTCCGCCCCCGGCCCGTCCGCCTCCAGCGTCACCTCCGTGCCGCGCACGGCCCCCAGCGACAGCACGCCGAGCATGCTCTTCGCCGGCACCGCCTTCTCCCCGAGCCGCACCGTCACCGGCACCCCCAGCCGCGCCGCCGCCTGCACGAACAGCTTGGCGGGCCGGGCGTGCAAGCCGCTGGCAGAGGCCACGACGACCGTTCGCTGTGCCATGCCGAACCTCCTAGGGCTCAATGGTGACCTTGATGGCCGCGCCCCGGCTGACGAGGTCGATCCCGTCGAGCACCCGGGGCAGCGGCAGCCGGTGGGTGATGAGGTCGGACACCACCACGTCCCCCGAGGCTACGAGGCGCAGCGCCTCCGCGTTGTGGGCGGGGCTGGAGCCGTTCGCGCCGACGATGGTCAGCTCGCGGTAGTGCACGAGGTTGGAGTCCAGGGTGACGAGCGGGTCGTCCTTGGGCAGGCCGCCGAAGAAGCTGACGCGCCCCTGCCGGGCCGCCATCCGCACCGCCTGCTCCTGTGCCGCGCCCGAGGCCGCCGCCGTGATCACCACGTCGGCGCCCCGCCCGCCGGTCAGCTTGAGCACCTGCTCGACGGGGTCCGCGTCGATCGCCGCGTCCGGGCGTACCAGCTCGGCGGCCATCGCCAGGCGCTGCGGGTTGACGTCCACGAGGAAGACCCGGGCCGCGCCGCGCGCCCGCGCGAGGCGTACGTGCAGGCAGCCGATCGGGCCCGCGCCCATCACCACCACGTCGTCCCCGGCCCCCACGCGCGCCAGCGACTGGCCGTTGAGCACGCAGGCGAGCGGTTCGGCCACCGACGCCTCGGCGAAGCCGACGCCGGGCGGGATGGCGTTGACGCCGTTCACGGCCAGCACCTTGGCCGGGATCACCATGTACTCGGCGAAGCCGCCGTCGTAGTGGTAGCCCATCGACTCCTGGTTCGGGCAGACGGTCAGGCGGCCGCGCAGGCACTCCGGGCACGTGCCGCACGGGATCGCGGCGATCACCTGCACCCGTTCGCCCGTGTCCACGACCTCGCCGGCGATCTCGTGGCCCATCACCCGCGGCGGCCTGATGTGGTGGTGCCCGAACTTGAGGATCTTGGCGTCCGTGCCGCACGTCGAGCAGTTCCGCACGCGGATCTTCAGCTCGCCGGGCCCGGCGACGGGCTCGGGCGCGTCCTCGATCCTGATGTCGCCGGGAGCGTGGAATCTGGCGACTTTCACGCTGTGAGCTCCTTCATGACTTGTGAGATTTCGTTGGCCTCGCGCAGCGTCCTGGCGCGGTCGGGGTCGAGCAGGATCTCGGCCAGCGCCGCCAGCAGCGGCACGTGCCCGTCGTCCTTGGCCGCGATGCCGACGCAGAGCGTGACCTGCTCGCCGTCCCAGTCGATGCCGCCGGGGAAGCGCACCACGCAGATGGCGTCGCGCTGGACGTCCTCCTTGGAGGCGTTCGTCCCGTGGGGGATGGCCACGCCCTCGCCGACGTACGTGGATATCGTCCGCTCCCGTTCGAGCATCGCCTCGATGTACGGCTCCGCGACCGCGCCCACGTCGACCAGCGCCTGCCCGCACCGGCGGATGGCCGCGGCGCGGTCGGGGGCGCTCTCGTGCAGCAGCACGGCCCGCGGGTCGAGCAGGCCGTCACGCATCGACCGTGCCGCCGCTCTTGATGGTGTTCACCAGCCTGGTCACCGCCGGGTCGCCGAGGAAGATCTGGAAGGGCACCAGGACCTTCCCGGGGGCGGCGGCCCTGGCGCGGGCGGCCAGCCCGGCGTGGCACAGGACCACGTCGGCGTCGTCGGGGATGGAGTTGACCGGGGTGTGCTCGACGGTGACGCCGGTGTCCTTGAGCTGCTTGCGCAGCGTGGAGGCGAGCATCACGCTGCTGCCCATCCCCGCGTCGCAGGCCACGATGATCTTGTGGATGTCCTTGCTGTCGATGCCGGCCATGGCTCAGGCCTCCTTGTTGGCAGGTTCGGTGGCAGGTTCGGTGACGGGTTCGGTGGCGGGTTCGGTGACGGTTTCCTGCGGGTCCTCGGACCCGCCCTTCTTCTCGCCCCGGCCGAAGCCGAGCAGGAGCGCGGCGACGGCGAACGAGACGCCCGCGGCCACGAGGATCCCCAGGCTGGAACCGAGCCAGCCGCCCTTCGGGGTGACCGCGATGTAGGCGAAGATGCTGCCGGGCGACGGCGTGGCGACCAGGCCCGCCCCGGTGATCATGAACGTGAACACGCCGGCCGCGCCGCCCGCGATGACCGCGAGGATGAGGCGGGGCTTCATGAGCACGTACGGGAAGTAGATCTCGTGGATGCCGCCGAAGAAGTGGATGATCATGGCGGCGGGGGTGCTCGGGCGCAGCTCGCGCGGGCCGAACAGCAGGTACGCCAGCAGCAGCCCGAGGCCGGGCCCCGGGTTCGACTCCAGCATGAACAGGATCGACTTGCCCGTCTCCGCCGCCTGGGCGACGCCGAGCGGGCCGAGCACGCCGTGGTTGATGGCGTTGTTCAGGAACAGGACCTTGGCCGGCTCGATCAGCACGGAGGCGACGGGGAGCAGGTTGTGGCCGATGAGCCAGCTCACCGCGTTGCCCGCGGCCGTGGTGACCGTCTGGACGATCGGGCCGATGCCGAACATCCCGACCACGGCCATCGCGCCGCCCACGATGCCGGCGGAGAAGTTGTCCACGAGCATCTCGAAGCCGGCCTTGGTCCGCTGCTCCGTGAACTTGTCCACATATTTCAGGATCAAGGCGGTGAGCGGACCGATGATCATGGCGCCGAGGAACATCGGAGAGTCCGTGCCCACCACGACGCCCATCACCGCCACCGCGCCCACGACCGCGCCGCGCTGCCCGTGCACCATCCGGCCGCCGGTGTAGGCGATGAGGACGGGCAGCAGGGTCGAGATGATCGGGCCGACCATCTTCGCGAGCGTCTCGTTGGGCAGCCAGCCGGTCGGGATGAACAGCGCGGTGATCAGGCCCCAGGCGATGAACGCGCCGATGTTCGGCATGATCATGCCGGCCAGATGGCCGCCGATGCGCTGGATGGTGGCCTTGACACCGGTTCCGGTGACCGGGGGAGTGTAACTGTCGGCCATGGACTTGCTCCTTCGGGGGGATGAGCAGTTGATCAGCCGCTGTGCGGGACAAGGGGGGTGGTGAGGGGGCGGGACGGGTCGGGCGGGTGGACGGCGACGGTGATGAGGTCGATGTCGGCGGGGCCGGGCATGCGGCTGCCGGGCAGGCGGACCGCCGCGGCGCCCCAGGCCAGCGCGCGTGCCAGCGCGTCCGGGCCGTGCCCGCCGCCGGCGAGGAAACCGGCCAGCATGGCGTCGCCGGCGCCGACGGAGCTGCGCGGCTCGGTGACGGCGGCCTCGCCGTACCAGATGCCCTGCTCCTCGACGAGGAGCGCGCCGTCGGCGCCCAGGCTGGCCAGCACGCTGCGGGCGCCGGCGGCGCGCAGCTTGCCCGCGGCCTCGACCACGTCGCGCAGGCAGCGGATGGGCATGCCGGTGGCGGCCGACAGCTCCTCGAGGTTCGGCTTGACCAGGGCGGGGGCGGCGCCGAGCGCGCTGGTCAGCGCGGGGCCGCTGGTGTCGATCGCCATGTGGATGCCCGCCCCGGCGAACCTGCGGCACAGCCGGGCGTAGACGTCGGCCGGGACCTCCGGTGGCAGGCTGCCCGAGGCGACCACCCAGTCCGCCTCGTGGGCGGCGTCGAGCACGGCGTCGGCGATCGTGTCGAGCTCCTCGGCCGACAGCGCCGTGCCCGGCTCGTTGATCTTGGTGATGGTGCCGTCGGGCTCGGCCAGCGTGACGTTCGACCTGGTCGGGCCGGCCACCGGGACGGTGACCATGTCGAGCCCCTCGGCCGCGAGGAGCCGTACGAGCTGCCTGCCCTCGTCGCCGCCGAACGGCACCACCGCCCGGCTGGCCACGGCGTTGGCCAGCAGGGCGCGCGAGACGTTCACGCCCTTGCCGCCCGGGTCGAGGTGGGCGGCGGCGGCGCGGATGACGGCGCCCCGGTCGAGCGCGGCGACCTCGATGGTGCGGTCGAGGCTGGGGTTCAGCGTCAGGGTGAGGATCATGCCCTGATCACCTCCGGGCCCGCCGCCGCCAGGTCGGCGGCGAGCGCGACGTCCAGTCCGGTGTCGGTGATCAGCACGTCGATCTCGTCGAGGCCGGCGAACCTGGCCAGGTACGTGTTCGTGAACTTCGTGTGATCGGCCAGCAGCACGCTGCGCTGCGCGGCCTTGACCATGGCCCGCTTGATCGCCGCCTCCGCCGGGTCGGGTGTGGTCAGGCCCCTGGCGGGCGAGCAGCCGTTGGCCGCCATGAAGGCCACGTCCACGTTGAGGTCGGCCAGCGGGCGCAGCGCCCAGTCGTCGACCGTGGCGAGCGTCTTGCCGCGCACCCGGCCGCCCAGCATGATCACGTGCAGGTTGGCGCGGGCGGCCAGGGCGGTGGCCAGCGGCGGCGAGTTCACCACGACGGTGAGCTCGCGGTCGGCGGGCAGCACGTTGACCAGCCGGCCCGTCGTGGTGCCCGCGTCGATGATCACGGAACCGTCCTCGGGCAACTCGGCCAGCGCGGCCTTGGCGATGCGCTCCTTCTCGGCCGTCATCACCTCGTCACGGGTGGCCAGCGCGGGCTCGAACCCCAGGCGCTCGACGGGGATCGCGCCCCCGTGCACCCGGCGCAGCACGCCCGCCCGCTCCAGCGACGTCAGGTCGCGGCGGATCGTCTCGGTGGTCACGTCGAGCTCGGCGGCCAGCGTCACCACGTCGACGCGGCCCGCGGCGCGGGCCCTGCGCAGGATCTCCTGCTGCCGCTCCTCGGCGTACATGATGTTGATTCACCGCCGTTTCGGGTTGGTTTCATCTTTGTTTATACCCGCTTTGTTGGCTGGGTCAAGGCTTGGTAGGTATAGGCGAATGCGAAGGAAGCCCCTGGCCGCCGCAGTGACGGCCGTACCCCTTGTCGTCGGGCTCGCCACGCCCGCTCAGGCCGCTCCGCGGGTGCCCGCGGGCACGACGGCGTCGTGGGTGGTGTTCGACCGGCAGGCGGGCAAGTTCGTGGCCGCGCGCAACGCGCACCGGAAGTTCCGCTCGGCCTCGGTCGTGAAGATCCTCATCGCGATCGACTACCTGGAGCGGCGCAAGAGCGTGCCCGCCGCCGACGCCCGGCTGCTGAAGGTCATGCTGCGCTCCAGCGACGACGACGCGGCCTCGGCGTTCTGGGACCGAGCCGGCAAGGGTCAGATCGTCGTGCGGATGGCGCGCAAGCTCGGCCTGGCCGACACCGCGCCGCCGCCCGCCTCCAAGCCCGGCTTCTGGGGCTACACCTCGCTGAGCGCGTACGACATCGTGCGCACCTACCGCTACCTGCTCGACAGGGCCGAGCCCCGGGTCCGCGACACGATCCTGGGGCACCTGCGGCAGTCCACACCGTGCGGGACCGACGGCTTCGACCAGACGTTCGGCATCCCCGACGCGGTGGCGCGGCCGTGGGCGGTCAAGCAGGGCTGGTCGGGGTTCGGCAACACGCCGCCCACGCGGTGCTCGGACGCCCGGGCGGTCGGGGCGCCCATCTCGTGGATCGCCCAGCGCGCCACCGGCTCGGGCGTGCCCGACTACGGCCGCCCGGTGCTGCACACCACCGGACTCGTGGGCAAGAACGAGCGGTACGTCATGGCGCTGCTGACGGCGCACCCGGCGGGCGGCACGTGGGCCTCCTCCGTCGCCCGCGTCACCAAGCTGACGGGCGACCTCTACCGCGGCCTCTCCTGACGCAGGGCCTGCCGCCCGCGACCGGAAGCCGGCGCATCGCCTGGGCCGCGGTGCCCGCCGAGGTGCGGGCGGCGATCGAGAAGCTGCTCGGGAGCCGGGTGGTCGGCGCGGCCGGCCAGCCGGGCGGCTTCTCCGAGGGCGTGGCCGCCCGGCTGCGCCTGGCCGACGGCGGACGCGCGTTCGTCAAGGCGGTGAGCTCACGCGTGGCGCCCGGGGTGGCGCGGTTCCACCGCCGGGAGATCGAGGTCTCCCGGCGGCTCCCCGGCGACGTCCCGGCGCCGCGGCTGCTCGACGCCTACGACGACGGCACGTGGGTGGCCCTGGTGTTCGAGGACGTCGAGGGCCGGCTGCCGGCCCAGCCGTGGCGGCGGGACGAGCTCGACCGGGTGCTCGCGGCCGCGACCGGGCTGGCGCGCGTGCTGACCCCGTCGCCGATCGACCCGGCCGCTCTGGCCCGGCCGCGGCTCGGCGGGTGGCGCGCGCTGGCGGACGAGGGCGGCGCCGGGCGGCTCGCCTCTGTGTCGCCGTGGGCGGGCGATCATCTCGACGAGCTGGTCACGCTGGAGGAGGCGGCGCCTGCGGCTCTGGCGGGTGAGACGCTGCTGCACGGAGACCTCTACCCGTTCAACATCATGCTCACCCCGGAGCGCGTTCTGGTCATCGACTGGCCGCACGCGTGGGTCGGGGCCGCGCACTGCGACGTGCTCACCCTGCTGTCGAGCGCCTCGCTGAGCGGGGTGGACCCGCAGCCGCCGGCCCAGGAGCATCCGCTGACCCGGGACCTCGGCCCGGAGACGATCAACGCCTTCCTCGCCGCGCACTCCGGCTTCCTGCTGCGGCTGGCGGCGAACGCCGGGCCTGGCGTCGATCGCCGTCTGATCGACATGGCCACCGCGCTCGGCACGGCGTCGCTGCACTGGCTGCGGCAGCGGCTCTGAGGTCGCGCCCGGGGTGCGCGGCGAGCACCGGCAGCAGGTCGCGGCCCTGGCCCGCGCACAGAACGTCTCGTACGCGCAAGGGCGCGGGGCCGGGGTCCCTACCGAGCCTGGGCCTGCTGTTCCAGGCGCACCTTCTTCGGCACGCACATCCGCCACGCCTCCAGGACCAGCTCCCGCATCTCGGCCGGGTCCAGGGCGTCCATGCGCGCCACCACCCAGTTGAAGCGCAGGTCGGACTCCCCGGGCATGAGGAACTTGTCCGGCTCGGCCGCCACCAGCGCCGCGCGTTCCTCCTTCGGGAACCCGAAGCCCATCAGCGTCTCGTCGCGCGAGAACGCCACGTAGACGATCTTGCCCACGCGGAACTTGACCCGGTCCCGGATGAGGTGCTCCGACGAGCGGGGGAGCGTGCGGGCGAACTGCCGTACATCGTCGACTGTGAACACCCGGCAAACGTTACTGGTTGCCCTCCGCGGCCGAAATGTCGGCGAGCGCCGAGTGCGGGTCGCGCTCCAGGGCCAGGTCGCCGAGGCTCACGATGCCGACCGCGCGGCCGTCCTCGAGCACCGGCAGGCGGCGGACGGCGTGCGTGCGCATGATCCGCACCGCCTGGTCGATGGTGGTGTCGGGGTCGATGGCCTCGACGTACGGGCTGCACGCCTCGCGTACCGGCGTCTGCGGGGACTTCTCGGCGGCGACGACGCGCACGGCGATGTCGCGGTCGGTGATGATGCCCTGGATCCGCCCGTTCTCGTTGACGATCACGGCGCCCGTGTCGCGGTCGCGCATCAGCGCGGCCGCGACGGACACCGGCTGGTCGGCCTCGACCGCCGCCGGGTGGGACGTCATGACCTCTGCCACGGTGTCCGCCATGGGAATCCTCCTGCCTGATCGCTCCGGCCGACCCCTACCCGGGCGGAGGCGCGGCTCACCGGCCTTTGCCGGGTCTCTGCGTCCGGCTGGAGCGTCTTGGCCGGGCCCCGCGTCGGAGGGTTAGAGCGTCTTGGCCGCCAGGCGGATCTCCTCCAGCAGGACGGCCAGATCCCGCTCGGTGGTGCCGGGGTGCAGGAAGCAGGCGCGCAGCGCATCGCGGCCGCCCAGCCGGGTGCCGGTGATGAACGCATTCCCGCGCGCCTGCACCGCGCCCGGGATCGCCCGGTTGAGCGCGTCGAGACCATCGGCGTCCGACCTGTCCGGGCGGGGCCGGTGGCGGAAGGCGGTGATCGAGGTGGTGACGGGCGCAAGCAGCTCGAAGTCGTCGGCCTCCCCGACCATGGCGGCGAGCGTGCGGGCCAGCCCGGTCGTGTGGTTGACCAGGCGCTCGACGCCGGAGCGGCCCAGGTGCGACAGCGTGGCCCAGGTCTTCAGCGCGCGGAACGGGCGGGTCTGCTCGGGCCCGTACTCGGAGAACCACCCCAGATCGCCCGCGTTGTCGTCGATCAGGTACGACGGCACCAGGCTGAACGCCGCCCGCGCCGCCGCCGGGTCGCGCAGCAGGGCGCAGCCGCAGCCCACCGGCACGCCGAGCCACTTGTGCGGGTCGAGGGCCAGCGAGTCGGCCCGGTCCAGGCCCGCGTAGTGCGGCGCGGCGCCGTCGGCCAGGACGCCGAGCGCGCCGTACGCGCCGTCCACGTGGAACCAGAGCCCGTGCTCGGCGGCCACGTCGGCGATCTCGTCGAGCGGGTCGATCGCGCCGGAGTTGACGGTGCCCGCGCTGCCCGCCACGCAGAACGGCCGCAGGCCACTCCGCAGGTCCTCCTCGATCATGGTACGGAGCGCGCCCACGTCCATCCGGTAGGCGCCGTCCACCGGGACCACGCGGACCTGGCGCGATCCGAGGCCGAGCAGCTGGGCGGCCTTGTACAGGCAGCTGTGGCCCTCCTCGGTGACGTACATGACCATGGGCGGCCGCCCGGACAGGCCCTCCTCGCGGGCGTCCCAGCCGTCGGCGAGCGCGGCCCGCTGGCGGGCGGTGGCCAGGCAGATCACGGTGGCCATGGAGGCCCCGCTGGTCAGCAGCCCGCCGCCGGGCGGGTGCGGGAACCCGACCAGCTCGGCCAGCCACCGCACCACCGCGCGCTCCAGGTGCGGGCCCGCGTGGTCGCCGCCGGCGCAGCTCGGGTTGAGGGCGGCGGCCAGCGGCTCGACGAGCACGCCCGCGGGGTTGGGCGGGGAGTTCACCCAGCCGAAGAAGCGGGGGTGGCCGTTGCCCATCGGGTACGGCAGCACGCGCGTACGGACGTCGTCGAGCAACTCGTCGAGAGGCCGCCCGCGCTCGGGCAGCTCCTGACCGCTCAGCCAGGCCCGCTCGGCCTCCGGGACGGGCCGCCACACGGGCCGTTCACCGAGACCCGCCAGGTGCCCGGCCGCGATCACCGCCGCCGTGGCCGCGTCGGTGGGGCTGAGGTCAGCCATCGGATGGCTCCTTCCAGGGTTCGTGCTGTCCGGCGCCGCCCAGCTCCATGGCGAGGTAGTAGACACAGTCGGCGGCGCCGTCGTTGGCGAAGGCGTGGCGGCAGTCGCCCGGGTAGTAGGCCGAGTCGCCGGCCGCCAGCTCGTACGGCCTGCCGTTGATCGTCAGCCGCAGGCTGCCGCGCTCGACCGCGAGGTATTCCCGAGACCCCGGCGCGTGCGGCGCGAACTCGCCCGCGTCCACGCCCGGCCCGAGGGTCGTGCGCATGAACTCGAACTCCACGTCCCCCAGCACCGGCGACAGCACGCGGCGCTCCCAGCCGGACGGGTCGCGCAGGACCCGCTGCTCGTCGTGGCGCAGCACCCGCATCGCCGAGTGCGCCGGCTCGTCGAGCAGCCGGGCGATCGACGTGCCGAGCGCCGTGGCCAGCCGGTCGAGCACCAGCACCGTCGGCGTCTTGGCGCCCCGCTCGACCTCCGAGACCATGCTCCGGCTGATGCCGCTCAGCGCGGCCAGCCGCTCGACGGTCAGCCCGCGCGCCCGCCGCTCCGTGCGGATCCGCAGCCCGAGCTCGGCCATCGACAGGCCGCTCGACAGGACCCCTTCGCCTTCCATTCCTCCACTATAGCGGTGATTTGTCCGCGATAGTGGAATGGGCCTCCTGGTAGGCGGCCAGCACCTGCTTGCGGCGCTTGGCCGGGAGGCGGTCGATGTACAGGTAGCCGTCGAGGTGGTCGGTCTCGTGCTGGAGGCAGCGGGCCAGCAGCCCCGTGCCCTCGACCGTGACGGGCTCCCCGGCGGCGTCGAACCCGTGCACGGCGGCGTGGTCGGGGCGGGGCAGCGGCGCGTACTGGCCGGGCACCGACAGGCAGCCCTCGTCGTCCGCGTCGAGGTGGCGCTCGCCCACCCCGGGGAGCTCCAGCGTGGGGTTGACGACGACGCCCTTGTGGTGCTCTCCGTCGGCGTCCGGACAGTCGTAGACGAACACGCGCAGGGCCACGCCGATCTGGTTGGCGGCCAGGCCCACGCCCTCCGCCGCGTACATGCTCGCGAACATGTCCTCCACCAGCGCCGCGAGCGCGTCGTCGAACCGGGTGACCGGCTCGCACGGGTGATGCAGCACCGGGTCACCGACGTGCACGATCGGCCGGACCTCTCCCACGACCAACGCCTCTCTCCGAAAATTCGCGAACGTTCCGCCACGAAGTTTACGGGTTCTTTCGGTCTCACTATTCAAGACGTTTCTTCTTGGATGGTGAGACCAAGGCTAGAGTGATCGATGTCGGAGCGGAACCGAAGGAGTTTGCCGATGAACGCCGTTTACACGCATGGCCACCACGAGTCCGTGCTGCGCTCGCACCGCTGGCGCACCGCCGCGAACTCGGCCGCGTACCTGCTGCCGCACCTCAAGCCGCACATGAAGGTGCTGGACGTGGGCAGCGGCCCCGGCACGATCGCCGCCGACCTGGCGGGCCTGGTCGGCCACCTGACGGCGTCGGAGGTGACCGAGGAGGCGCTCGACCTGGCCAGGGCCGAGATCACCGGCAGGGGGCTGGACAACGTCGACTTCGCCGTCGCGGACGTGCACGCCCTGGACTTCCCCGACGACACGTTCTGCGTGGTCCACGCGCACCAGGTGCTGCAGCACGTCGGCGACCCGGTGCGGGCGCTGCGGGAGATGCGCAGGGTGACCAGGCCGACCGGGTACGTGGCGGCGCGCGACAGCGACTACGCGGCGTTCGCGTGGTATCCGCTGCTGCCGGAGCTGGAGGAGTGGATGGCGCTGTACCAGAAGGTCGCGCGGGCGAACGGCGGCGAGCCGGACGCGGGGCGGCGGCTGCTGTCGTGGGCCCGGGCGGCGGGCTTCACCGACGTGACCGCCACCTCGTCGACGTGGTGCTTCGCCACACCCGAGGACCGGGCCTGGTGGGGCGGGATGTGGGCCGAACGCGTCCTGCAATCGGCGGTGGCCGAGCAGGCACTGTCGACGGGGGCCGCCACGGAGGCCGGGTTGCGGCGAATCTCGGAGGGGTGGCTGAAGTGGGCCGAGGCGGAGGACGGCTGGCTGTCGATCACCCACGGGGAGATCATCTGCCGCGCCTGACGACGCCCGCCGCCGCGGGGGACGCGGGCCGGGCGGCGGGTCACACGGTGGCGGCCGGGGTCACAGGCCCAGGGTGCGGGCGCGTTGCCACTGGGGGTCGCGGTAGAGGACCATGTCCGAGCCGATCATCTCGTCCGGCGCCGACAGCATGGTGATCTCGCCCGCGGCCTGCATTTCCAGCAGCAGGTCGCGCACCCGCGGCCCGACCGGCAGCCGCCCGGCGGGCAGGCCCATCCCGGCCCGCACCGCGTCGGCGGCCTCCGACAGGTGGAACGGCCCGTCGAAGTTCGCCACGATCCCGCGCACGACGGCGATCGTGATGAGGTGCTCGGCCTCGGCGTAGGCGAGCTGCCAGATGACCTGCTCCTTGCGGCCCCCGGTGGCCGCGCACGCCGTGCAGGCGTGCGTCAGGCCGGGCGCCATCTCCTCCTGGCCGGACCCGAGGCAGACCGAGCACAGGCCGTTCTCGGCGGCGTGCAGCTCGGCCGTCATCCGCCCGGCGAGCACGGCGCCGCACTCGCAGGCGAACGCGTCACCCAGGATGCCGGTCTGCGGGGAGATCGCATGCGTCGTCACCGGGCCGACTCTACCGCCGCCCGCCGCGGTGCCGGGCACCCGCGCGCCCGCGCCGCCCCCCGGCAAGGGTCACCCAGGGTCAGCCGCGCATGTCCGCGAGCCCGTGCAGCCGTCGCAGGGCCTTGCGGGCCGCGGCGGCGACGCGCTCGTCGGGGTGGTGCTCGATGAGCACCCGGAGCACCTGCCCCGTCCACGGATGGTCCCCGAACGCCAGGATCGCGATCGTCCCCGCCTGCTCCTCCGCGTCCATCCCCATGGAGATCGACTCGATCACCTCGCCCGCCTCGCCCCCGAACTCCAGCAGCGCCGCCGCCATGTCCACGAACACCCAGGCGATCTCCTCCGGGGCGGTCGCGCGGTCCTCGCGCTCGGTCCTGGTGGCGATCACCGCCCCGAGCCCGGGCTCCTCCAGCAGCCCGGCCAGCGCCCGCTTCCCCTCCTCGCCGAAGTCCGACGACAGCACCTCGACGCCGACCGCCCGGCTGAGCGGGCTCACGGTGGCCAGCACCGAGGCGACCTCGGCCGCCGCCGCGTCCGGGTCGCGGTCCTTGAGCCACCCGGTCAGCTCCTCGCCGCGTTCCGCCTCCGGGTAGGAGCGCAGGCCGTGCAGCAGCGCCGCGGCGTCGGCGTCCGCGAGCGACCCCATGACCGGGACCTCCTGCCCGGTCGTCTCCGCGATGATCAGCCGCGCCGTCCACAGGCCGAGCCAGCCCAGCGTGTACGGCTCCGCCTGGCGTACCAGCCCCAGGCTGGTCAGCTCCTCGGGAACCTCGCCCGGATGCGGCTCGCGCGACAGGAACATCCTGATGAGCTCCAGCAGCAGCCCCTCGTCGGCCGCCAGCCGTTCGCGGGCGTGGTCCGCCCAGAAGGCCAGCACCTCCGCGTCGGAGCCCTCCGGCTTCAGCTCCTCTGCCAGGGGGGCGGCGCGTACGGCCGCCGCGAGCGTGGCGTCCTCGGGCAGCCGGATCGGGGGCTGCAGGGGCAGGGTGTCGTCGTCGTAGGACCTCACGAGCCCATCCTGTCGCGATATTTCGGTTACAGTGCCCTGTGACGCCGAAAAGTCGGAAGAAAGGAGGCGCTGAGATGTTCGGCACTGCTTCGGGCGCTCACCGCGCCCGCTTCTACTTCTCGGAGGAAATGTGCTTTTCCGTCCCGCGGTCGAGGATGATCTAGACCGCCTGCTCGGCTGCGTCGTCGACGAGTCCATCAGCTGGGCGCATCCCGATCGCCTGCTCTCGTTCCTGGAGAGCGGCAACTACCGGTTCGACCGCGTCTGGCTCGCCGTCGCCGACGACGGCGAGATCCTGGCCCGCGCCGTCTGGTGGAGCTTCCCCGGCGGCGACAGGCCCCTCGCGCTCGACTGCGTGTACGTCCATCCCTCGGTGGACGATCGGGTGGGCCTGGCCGCCGAGCTGCTGCGGCGCGCGCACGACGCGTACGGGCGGGCGCCCGAGTACCACGTGTTCGTCGGCAACGGCTGGCGCGACCACCCGAAGGCCGCGGCGGCCGTCGCCTGGCGCCGGGAGGCGGCCGGCCGCGCCGGGCTGACCGAGGAGCTGGAACGGCTCCGGTACGAGTGGACGGCCGGGCCCGTCCCCGAGCCCTCCGACCGGCTCGTCTTCCGCGGCGAGGACGACGACGAGGTGTTCGTGGAGGCGTTCCGCCGGGTGGCCGCCGGGACGCTCGACTTCCACACCCGGCAGGCCCTGCTCACGACGGACCCTCTCGAACAGGCCCGCGGGGACGTCCGCGACTACCGGTCCATGCGGGGCGACCGGTCGTGGTGGCGGCTCGCGTACGACAAGAGCGGCGACCTCGTCGGGATCGCCCTGCCGTCGGCCAACGACGGCGGGCCCGTGGTCGCTTATCTCGGCGTGGTGCCCGAGCACCGGGGCCGCGGCTACGTGGACGACCTGCTCGGCGAGATCACCCGCGTCCACGCCGGGCGCGGGGCCCAGCGGATCCTGGCGGACACGGACTCCGGCAACGTGCCGATGGCCAGGGCGTTCGAACGCGCCGGGTACCACAACTTCGCCATCAGGCTCGTCCTTTCGGCGGATCCCGCGAACACGTGATGCGCGCGGGGCATCGCGAGGGTGCCCGGCGGGTCGTCCGGTGAGGTGTCCCCAGGAGCGCCCGCACGTCCCACCACGCAGCCCGACCCGGCGGCCAGGACCCCGCCCACTACCCGCCCACGACCCCGAGCGCGTCCCGCCTGCCCACCGGCTCCCGGCCCGCCGACGTCACGTCAGGAGCCCCACCCGCGCACCCGCGCCCGCACCACCAGGTCGTGCAGCGCCGCCTCGGCCGTGGCCCGCTCGGGCAGCCCGGAGGAGTCGCGCGCCTCCTCCAGCACCGCCGTCATCCGCGCCACGTCCGCCTCCACCCCGGGCGTGGCGGGCGCGCCCGAGTGCTCGGCCTCCCACTTGGCGGCGACCAGCTCCGGCAGGTACGCGGGCGCGTACGCGTACAGGCGCGTCAGGTCGGCCTCCAGCTCGCCGGTGCGCATGAGGTGCGTCCCGGTGGCCAGCACGCGGAAGGTGTAGAGCAGCGGCTTCAGCTCGCCGCCCTTCTCGAACAGCCCCCACTGCGTCCGCGCGAACCCCAGGTAATGGTGGGCGTGGTGCCGCGTCAGGCAGCCCGGGGCCAGCGCCACCAGCTCCTCGTGTACCGGCGACGAGGCCACGATCAGCGGCGACAGCACCTGCTCCAGCACGTAGCCGTTGCGGCCCAGCAGTAACCGGCAGAACTTGGCCAGGTCGTGCGTGACCAGGTCCACCTCGACGCCGTCGCGCGTCCACATCCGCTCCACCGTCTCGGGCCCGTGCCGCAGCCCGGCCACCTCCGCCACCGGCAGCACGTGGGCGCCCCGCAGGTCCACGTCCGAATCCACCGAGGGGAACCCGTACAGGTGCGCCCCGCTCACCGTCGCGAACACCAGCGGGTACGGCTGCTCGCCGGGGATCTCGCCCAGCCATCCGGGCAGCTTCACAGGTGCTCCTTTCGCACGCCGATCAGGAAGTCCTCCACCCGCTCCCGGTCCGGCCGCTCCGGCAGCGCGCTGCCGGCCGCGGCCACCTGGGCGGCCAGCTCCGCCCGCCAGGCGTCCACCTCCGCCCACGGCACCTCGCCGCGCCGGATCGCCAGCAGCCGCTCCCGGAGCGGCCCCACCTGGACGAGCGGCTCACCGTGGCGGACCAGGTGCAGGCCGCTGAGCAGCAGCCGGATCATGTGCATGGCCTGCTTCCACTTGGGCGCGGCCGGGTCGAGCCGGCGGAACTGAGAGTCGGCGTACCCGACGAACGTCTGCCGGGCCCGTTCCGACAGGAAGGCCCCGCGCAGCTCGCGCAGCCGCCGCCCGGCGGGCGTGATCACCTCCACGATGGGGGACCACAGGCACTCCAGGACGGTGGGGTTCGCCTCCAGGGCGAGGACGCAGAAGCGCTCGACCTCCCACGACAACTGCTCGGGCAGCGGCCCGTCCCGGTGCGTCGCCGGTTTCTCCAGCCGCCAGAACGCGGCCGTCGGCGCCACGAAGACGCCCCGCCGGTCGGTGTCGGAGGCGTCGGTTTCGAGCCCGTACGCCCTCGATCCCACGACGACGGTAAGGATCATGTCATCGGTCACCCGGATATCTTGCGCCATGGGGCCGCGGACTGGTCTGATCGATAAGTGGGCGGTTATGACGAGGCTTACCGGCGCAGCATCCTTCAACCCGACGAGTTCTGGTCCGAGGCGGCCCTCGGGATCGCCTGGGACGTGGCGCCGGCGACTGTGACGGCCGGCGGCCGGTGGTTCCCCGACGGGCGGCTCAACACCTGCTTCAACGCGGTCGACCGGCACGTGGCGGCCGGGCGCGGCGACCAGGCGGCGCTGATCTACGACAGCCCGGTCACCGGGACCGCCCGCACGTTCACCTACGCCGAGCTGCTCGACCAGGTGGCCAGGACGGCGGGCATGCTGCGCGGCCTCGGCGTGACGGCCGGCGACACCGTGGTGATCTACATGCCCATGGTGCCGGAGGCCGTGGTCGCGATGCTGGCCTGCGCGCGGCTCGGGGCGGTGCACTCGGTGGTGTTCGGCGGGTTCGCGGCCAGGGAGCTGGCCGTGCGGATCGACCACGCCCGGCCCAAGGTGGTGCTCTCGGCCTCCTGCGGCATCGAGCCGGCCCGGGTGGTGGCGTACAAACCGCTGCTGGACGCCGCGCTGGAGCAGGCCGGGCATCGGCCTGACAGGTGCGTGATCCTCCAGCGGCCCCAGGCCGTGGCCGAGCTCGTGGAGGGCCGCGACCTCGACTGGGCGCGGGCGGTGCGCGAGGCCGAGCCGGCCGGGTGCGTCAGCGTGGCCGCCACCGACCCGCTCTACATCCTCTACACCTCGGGCACCACCGGCGCGCCCAAGGGCGTGGTCCGCGACAACGGCGGGCACGCGGTCGCGCTGCACTGGAGCATGTCCCACGTGTACGGCGCCGCCCCGGGCGAGGTCTACTGGGCGGCCTCCGACGTGGGCTGGGTGGTCGGGCACTCCTACATCGTGTACGCGCCGCTGCTGGCCGGCTGCACGACCGTGCTGTATGAGGGCAAACCGGTCGGCACCCCCGACCCTGGGGCGTTCTGGCGGGTGGTGGCCACGTACGGGGTGCGCACGCTGTTCACCGCGCCGACAGCGATCAGGGCCATCAAGAAAGAGGACCCATCCGGAGTTTTCGCGAAAAAGTGGGACCTGTCCGGGCTGCGGTACCTCTTCCTGGCCGGCGAACGCCTCGACCCCGACACCTACCACTGGGCCTGCGACCTGCTCGGCATCCCCGTCATCGACCACTGGTGGCAGACCGAGACCGGCTGGCCCATCGCCGCCGACTGCGTCGGCATCGAGCCGCTGCCGCTCAAGCCCGGCTCGCCCACCAAGCCCGTCCCCGGCTGGGACGTGCGCATCCTCGACCCCGACGGCGACGAGTGCCCGCCGGGCGTGGACGGCGCCGTCACCGTCAAGCTGCCGCTCCCGCCCGGCGCGCTGCCCACCCTCTACCGCGACGAGGCCCGCTTCGCCCGCTCCTACCTGGAGCGCTACCCCGGCCACTACCTCACCGGCGACGGCGGCCACGTGGACGCCGACGGCTACCTCTACGTCATGGGCCGCATCGACGACGTGATCAACGTCGCCGGCCACCGCCTGTCGACCGGCTCGATGGAGGAGGTCATCGCCTCCCACCCCGACGTGGCCGAATGCGCGGTGATCGGCGTGGCCGACGAGCTGAAGGGCCAGCTCCCCGTCGGGTTCGTGGTGCTCAAGGCGGGCGCGGAACGCGACCCGGCGGACATGGAGCGCGAGCTGATCGCCCTGGTACGCGAGCGCATCGGCCCCGTGGCCGCCTTCCGCCGCGCCGTCGTGGTGGCCCGCCTGCCGAAGACGCGTTCGGGCAAGATCCTGCGCGCGACCATGCGGGACATCGCCGACGGCCACCCGTACGCCATGCCTTCCACGATCGAGGATCCCGCGGCGCTGCCGGAGATCGAGGAGGCCGTGAAGCGAACATGACGGCCCGGTAACTTCCGCCAAAAGGCCCGGCCGTCCAGCGCATGATGGGACATCCAGTCCCCGGGAGAAGGCACATGATCGAGACCCCGAGCTACGCCGATGCCCTGAGGATCCTCGGGTGCAAGGACGCCCGGCTCGTCAAGGTGGTCGGGTTCGCCGCGGCGGCGGCGCGTACCGGCTGGGCGCTGGCCGGGGCCGGGCAGCTCACGACGGGTCTGGCCGACATGCGCAGCGGCATCGTCGGCTACGGCGAGGAGGTCGTGCGGCGCATGCCCGAGCCGAAGGGCGGCGTAGACCGGTTCACCCGCACGCAGCGGCTGGCCGCCGCGCACGCGGTGATCGTCGTCTCGGCCTACTTCGAGGCGCTCGGCGAGGCGAAGCTGCCGTTCACGCTCGACCAGCTCGACCGCGGCGGCAAGATCTCGCGCGGCGTGCCGACCGCCGAGCGCTTCGCCCGGCTGGTGGCGGGCCTGCTGCTGGAGCGCCTGCCCACGCCCGAGCCGCACGTGCCCTACTCCGAGACCCGCCTGGCCGTGGAACGTGCCTACCAGCGCATGTCGGAGGCCATGGCCGGATACGTGGGCGGGCTGAGCGTCTGGGACGAGCTGCCGGTCGACGACCAGCTCCTGCTGCCCCGCATGCTCGCCGAGGGCCCGCCCGCCCGCGCGCTGCGGATCTACGACGAGGACTACCGGTCGCTGGCGCTGGACAGCCACGAGTTCGGGGTGCGCAGCCTCGTCACCGAGAAGCCGCAGCCGGCCACGGCGCTGTCGCGGGTGGCCTGGCTGCTGGCCGAGCTGGCCCCGCCCCGGGTGGGCGACCGCCCCCTGATCCACCGGGCCAGGATGGCCGCCAACGCGCTCGACCAGCCCCTCCTGCACGCCGGCAAGCTGCCCGAGGACGTCTGGCTCCCGCTGCTCGGCGAGGGCTACCTCAGCCCCCGCTTCCGGGTCGCCGAGCTGACCCAGGACACCACGCCCGCGCTGCTGAGCTGGTGGGACGACCAGCGGTCGCTGCCCGACCCCGAGGCGTTCCTGGTGGGCCACCTGACCTCGCTGCGCGCCACCCAGGCGCCGCTGCTCGTGCTGGGCGAGCCCGGCTCGGGCAAGACCAAGCTCACCGAGGTGCTCGCCGCGCGGCTGGCCAGGTCGGAGTTCCTGCCGATCCGGGTCGAGCTGGAGAGCGTGGCGGTGCGGGCGGACGTCACCGGGCAGATCGAGCAGGCCCTCGGCGCGGTGCTGGGGGAGGAGACGGACTACGCCGAGCTGGTCACGGCCGCCGACGGGGCGATGCCGGTGATCCTCCTCGACGGGTTCGACGAGCTGGTCCAGGGCGGGGTCAACCGCTACGACTACCTCGAACGGGTGCAGGAGTTCCAGGACAGGGAGGCGGGCCTGGGCCGTCCGGTGGCGGTGATCGTGACCAGCCGCACGGTGGTGGCCGACCGCATCAGGTTCCCCAAGGGGCTGCTGGGGCTGCAGCTCCAGCCGTTCGACGACGACCAGGTGCGGCAGTGGCTCACCATCTGGGACCGGCGCAACCGCGGCCTGCTCGCCCGCCGCGACCTGAAGCCCCTGCCCGCCGAGGCGGCGCTCACCCACGGCGAGATGGCCAGGCAGCCGCTGCTCCTGCTGCTGCTGGCCCTCTACGACGCGGGCAGCAACGCCCTCCAGCACGACCACGGCCCGCTCGGGCGCGCCCGCCTGTATGAGGTGCTGCTGCGCGACTACACCGAACGCGAGACCGGCGGCGTGCGGCGGGTGGCCATCGACCAGGAGCTCGTCCTGCTCGGCGCGGTCGCCCTGTCCATGCTGGCCCGCGGCCGGCACATCATCACCGACGAGGCGCTCAACCGCGACCTGCCCGCCCTCTGCCAGGGCGGCGAGGACGATCCCGGCGACCCCGATCAGCCAGGGGACGCTCGCGCCGACTGGGCGCGCAAGGCCACCGAGCGCTTCTTCTTCGTGCGCAGGAACGGGCACGCCTTCCTGCACGCCACGTTCGGCGAGTTCCTGGTGGCCTGGCTGGCCATGTACGCGCTGCGCGACCTCGACCGGCGCCGCCGCCTGGCCGGGGACGAGCCGCTCGCGCTGGTCCAGGCCATCGACGACGACCTGCTGTACGCGGTCACGTCCCACTCGTGCCTGGCCGAGCGCGGGCCGACGGTCGGGTTCATCCTGGAGCTGCTGGACGAGGTGCCCTCCGCCGTGCGCGAGCGCTGCGTGGAGCTGCTGGCCGGGCTGCTGCGCCGGTCGCTGCACGAGCGGCCCCGCCGCCACTTCACCGGGTTCCGGCCGGTACGCCACACGATGACCCGCCGCCTGGCCGCCTACTCGGCGAACCTCACCCTGCTCATCGTCTGCGCCTCCGAGGAGCCGGTCCGCGTCTCGTCGATCCTGGCCGGGCCCGACCACCTGGAGCAGTGGTCCTCGCTCAGCCACCTGTGGAAGGGACAGCTCGGGCAGGAGGGCTGGACCGGGCTGGTGACCGCCCTGTCGGCGCACCGCGTGGTCGAGGACGGCAAGGAGGACGTCGTGCTCGGCGGCGCGGAGAGCGGCGGCATGGGCGACGTCGTCGTCGCGGTCGCCACCGGCCACACGGCCCAGCACCGGCGGCTGCTCGACCTGCTGGTCGAAGCGCTGGGGGAGGGCCGCTTCCTGCCGTACCGGGACCGCCTGGCCATCCTCGACGAGCTGGTGCGGACCGTGGCCGTCCGCTCGCCGGCCATGCACCGGGCCCTGGGCGCGATGTGGACGGAGGACGGCGCCGACCACGCGGAGCTGCGGCCGCTGCTGCGCGCCATGCTCGCCGACCCGGCCGACCGGGTGGGCACCTGGGAGCAGCTGGTCAAGGCGGGCGTCCCGGAGACGGCGCTCTGGGAGATCCAGGGCCTGGACTGACGCGGTCCCAACCGGATCAGCCCGCCCGATCAGCCCGCCCGATCAGGACGTCTCGGCGTCCACGGGCAGCTCCACGCTGATCGTCAGGCCGCCCTCGTCCCGGGGCGTGGCCGTCACCGACCCGCCGTGCGCCTCGGTGATCACCCGTACGATCGACAACCCCAGCCCGCTGCCCCGGTCCGAGCGCAGCCGGTCGCCGTGCAGCCGCCGGAACGGCTCGAAGATCGTCTCTATCTCGTACGACGGCACCTGCAGCCCGGTGTTGGCCACGACCACCTCGACCCGGTCGGCCCGCCGCCGCGTCGTCACCCACACCTCGCCCTTCGGGTGGTTGTGCCGGATGGCGTTCTCCACGAGGTTCTGCACCAGCCGCTCCACCAGCACCGCCTCGCCCGCCGTCGGCGCGGGGTCGAGCAGCCGGTGCATGCTCACCTCGCGCTCCCGGGCCTCGTCGGCCGCCTGGTCGAGCACGTGCTCGGCCACGTCCGCCAGGTCGAACGGCCGCCGGTCCAGCACCGCCTGCTCGCCCTCGGTCAGCGCCAGCAGGCCGTCGATGAGGCGCTCGTGCCGGGCGTTGACCAGCAGCAGCGACTCGCCGAGCCGCTTGACGTCCTCGGTCGCGTCCGGCCGCCGCACGGCCACGTCCACGAGCGTCCTGTTGATCGTGAGCGGGGTGCGCAGCTCGTGGGAGGCGTTGGCGACGAATCGGCGCTGGCCGTCGAACGAGCGCGCCAGCCGGCCCAGCATGGTGTCGTAGACGTCGGTCAGCTCCTTGAGCTCGTCGCGCGGACCTTCGTAGCCGATCCGGTCGCTCAGGTCGTGGCTCTGGGCCACCCGCAGGGCGGTGTCGGTGACGTTCCTGAGCGGGCGCAGCACCATGCCCGCCGTCCGCCAGCCGATCCCGAACGCCGCCCCGGTGCCGGCCAGCACCGCGATCCCGCCGACGGTGCGCAGGTTGGCCAGGACGCTGCTCTGGTAGGTGAGGTGCGTCTTGAGCGCGAACCCCCTGGCTATCTCATACCCGTCCTGGTACCGCGAGGCGTAGAGGCTGTAGCCGTCCCGCTCCACCCGGATCTCGCCGGGGGTGAAGACGGAGGCTCGATACTGGAGGCTCGTCTGGACGACGAAGTAGACGACGACCAGCGCGAGGGTGGTGACCACGAAGAACACGCCCGCGCAGACCAGGGCGAACCGCAGGCGCATGCTCATGGGATGCGATACCCCGATCCCGGCACGGTCTCGATGACCTGTGGCTCGCCGAGTTTCCTGCGCAGCTTCATCATCGTGGTGCGGACCGTGTTGGTGAACGGGTCGATGTGCTCGTCCCACACCTTCTCCAGCAGCGTCTCCGCCGAGACCACCGCGCCCTGGGCCCGCAGCAGCTCGGCCAGCACGCCGAACTCCTTGCGGGCCAGCGGCACGTACCGGCCCTCCCTGAACACCTGCCGGTGCGCCCAGTCCAGCCGCACCCCGGCCCGCTCCAGCATCGGCGGGTCGGCCCGCCTGGCCCGCCGCCCGAGCGCGTGCACCCGGGCCACCAGCTCCTCGAACGCGAACGGCTTGGGCAGGTAGTCGTCGGCCCCCAGCGACAACCCCGCCACCCGCGAGCGCACGTCGCTCGCGGCGGTCAGCATGAGCACCCGCACCAGCCAGCCGCCCTCGACCACGGCCCTGCACACCTCGTCCCCGTGCACCAGCGGCAGGTCCCGGTCGAGGATCAGCACGTCGTAGTCGTGCACGCCGAGCCGTTCGAGCGCGGCGTCCCCGTCATAGGCGACGTCGACCGCCAGCGCCTCCCCGCGTAACCCCTCGGCGATCGAGTCGGCGAGCATCCGCTCGTCCTCGGCGACCAAAACGCGCACTGCGTCCCCCAAAAAGATCTTAAATGCCCGCCAGTTTGCTCCGGCCCACATAACGCGCGCATAACCAGAATTGGTGACGTTCAGGTTATAGGCGGAGCGCTGGACTGACGCCCCTGAAGCCGGGATCCACCCGGCTGTCCCGGGGGAGAAGACCATGGCGCCCACACTCGCGGGGCCACGCGACCATGGGCTGTTCGGGTGCGTGCTCGTGCTCGCCGCCGCGCTGCGCGTGCTGGTCATGCTGGGGTACGACACGGCGCGGCTCTATTGGTACGACTCGTTCACGTACCTGGACACGGCGGTGCACGTGCGCCCGCAGGGAGCGTTCCACCCGGCGGGCTATTCGTGGTTCCTGTGGGCGCTGCGGCCCTTCCGGAGCGTGGAGCTCGTGGTGGGGGTCCAGCACGCGATGGGGCTGGCCGTCGGCGTGCTGATCTACCTGCTGCTGCGCCGCCGGTCGGTGCCCGGCTGGGGTGCTGCGCTCGCGGCGGCGCCGGTGCTGTTCGACCCGGCGTTCGTGCGCCTGGAGCACGCCGTGCTGTCGGACACGCAGGTGATCTTCCTCGTCATGGCCGCGCTGCTGGCGCTGATGTGGCGGCGCGAGGTGTCGACGCGGGCGGCGGCGCTGGCGGGGGTGCTCCTCGCGCTCGCCGGTCTGACCCGTACCGCCACCGTGCCGCTGCTCGGCCTGGCCGCCCTCTACCTCCTGCTGCGGCGGGTGCCGTGGCGGGCCTGCCTCGCGCTGGTGGTGGCGGGGGCGCTGCCGCTGGCCGCCTACGCCGGCTGGTACGCCCAGCACCACGGCAGGTTCGCGCTGAGCGGCTCGGACGGCGTCGCCCTGTGGGCCCGCACCATGACCTTCGCCGACTGCTCGATCATCGAGCCGCCCCCGGACCAGGCCGCGCTCTGCCCGAACGGCACCGTCCTGGACGCCGCCTCCGAGTACGTCTGGGACCCGCGGGCCTCGCTCAACCGCCTGCCCGGCGACCGGTTCGCCCACAACGACCTGGCCAGGGCGTTCGCGCTCAGGGCCATCGCCGCGCAGCCCCTGGACTACCTGCGCGAGGTCGTCCGCGACACCTCGCTCGCCTTCACCTGGGAGCCCGTCGCCCACCCGAGGCGCATGAGCCCGACCACGGCCTTCCAGCGGGGCTTCTGGCCGCTCCCCTCGGGCCAGCCCCTCGTGGACCAGGTCAGGAACGCCTATGACCCGGACATCCGGGGCATGCGGTCCGTCGAGCCGTTCGCCTCGGTCCTGGCCGCCTACCCGTACCCGTGGTTCCTGCACGGCACGCTGTTCGGCCTCCTGCTGCTGGCCGGCGGGGCGGGCGCGGTGCTGCGCCCGCGCCCGGCGCCACTGCCGTGGTCGTTCGCGATGTTCCTGCTCGTGGCTCCGGTGGCCGCGCTCGACTTCGACCACCGCTACGTCCTGCCCGCCATCCCGGTCGCTTGCGTGGCCGCCGCCCTGGCCGTCCGGGGTCTGACGCCGGGCCGGGCGGGTGGTTACCCCCGTGGCTACGATCATGTTGCGCGCCCGAATGCAACGGCGAGCGGGTCCCGCGCGTCTTAGAAGGGTGGGGTGGCCGCCGCGGTGCTGGTGGAGGCCGCTGTGATGAGCCCGTGAGGAGCCCGGCCGGTCATGGACGCGTCCCCGCGATTGCCTCGGCGGGTCCCCCCGACTGACCTTTCCGAGGCTGACACTTCGGTGAAATGGCACGTAATATCCGAACATCGCGAGCGTTGGGGGCGCCAGGGTGCCAGGACAGAGCGTGGGTGTGGTCGTCGATCCCGGAGTGCCTCCGGAAGTAGCCGGACTGCTGCGTGCCAACGCCCCGCTGCTGTCCAGGGTCAGGTCCGGATGGGTGCCGCCCGCGGAGACGCCCTCGCCCCGCCGTAAGAGCCCGTCCAGCGCCATGCTCCTGGCCGCCACGCCCGTCGTGGTCGCGCTCATGGCCCTCCTGCTCGCCTCGCCGTTCGCGCCGGCCGGGTTCGTGCTGCTCGGCACGTACGTCTTCGTCGTCCTCGTCAAGATCGCCTCCATGAACGAGGTGCCCGAGGACGACCGGCCGCAGGAGCGCGGCATCTACGAGCAGGCCCGCTGGTACGACGGCCGCTACCTGCTGCCCGAGGACTTCGACCCGGAGGCCCGGGACGTCCTGGTCCGGGCGCAGCGGGCCATCGGATCCGTGCTGCGCTCCCACGTCAACGCCGAAGGACTGCTCGACGACGCCCGCAACGCCGTGATGCTGCCCACCCAGGAGTGGGAGATCGCCCGCCTGCTCGCCAAGCTGTCGGCGCTGCGCCTGGAACACAGGGAGCTGCTGGCCAGGGGCATCGCGCCCGAGGTCGTCGCGGTGATCGAGCCGCTCGAACGGGCCCTGGTCAACAGCGAGGCCGCCGTCGTCGCCCGAGTGGAGGCGCTGGAACGTTACGCCGGTCACGTCGCCGAGGCCGAGCGCGCCTACCACGCCCGCGGCCAGATCGAGGAATTGCGCGCCCGGCTGCCGCGCTACGAGGAACTGCTCGCGGAGTCGGGCGCGGACCAGCTCGCCGTGCCCGAGATCGAGCGCCTGGCCGAGGACGCCGACGTGCTCGAACGCACCTTACGGCGCAGCGTCCAGTCCGCCCACGAGGCGTTCCGCTATCTCGAAGGCTGACACGCGGACATAGGATCGATAACGTGCCCGGACGTCATGCGAAGGTGATAGTCGATCCGGCGGTGGCCGACGACGTCGCGGCCCTCTTACGTGACAACCGCAAACTCCTCGTACGCATCCACTCCGGCTGGGTGCCCGCGCACCGGCGCCGCCGCCCGCTGGCCGGCATCGTGACCAGGCTGGCGGCCACCGGGACCGCCGCGGTGGCGGCCGTCTACGGCCTGGCCCTGTTCGTCGCCGGACGCTACACTCCCTTCGCCGTCATCATGACCGGCGCCGCCCTGCTCGTCGTCAGCGTCCTGCTCAGGCCCAGGCCCGACGCCGAGGTGGAGCGCGCGCACGCGCTGGAGCGGGCCGTCTACGACAGCGCCCGCCGGCACGAGGGCCGCTACGTCATGCGCGAGCAGCTCGACGAGCCCGCCAGGGCCCTCATGATCCGCGCCCAGACCGCCATCGACCAGGTCATGTCCTCCGGCGTCAACGCCGAGGGCCTCCTGGACGACGTGCGCAACGCCGTGATGCTGCCCGCCCAGGAGTGGGAGATCGCCCGCCTGCTGGACAAGCTGTCGGAGCTGCGGGCCGAGCACGAGGAGGTCGTCGCGGAAGGGCTCACCCCCGAGGTCGCCGCCGTCGCCGGACCCCTCGCCCAGGCGCTCGACAGCAGCCAGCAGGCCGTGATCGCGCGCGTGGAGGCGCTGGAACGTTACGCCGGCCACGTCGGCGACGCCGAGCGCGCCTACCGCGCCCGGCACCAGATCGAACGCCTCAGCGCCAAGCTGCCCCGCTACGAGGAGCTCCTCGCCGAGTCGGGCGCCGACGGGTCGGGCGTGCCGGAGCTGAGCCGGTTGTCCGACGACGCCGACCGCCTCGAACAGGCCCTTCGTGACAGCGTCAGCTCCGCGCACGAAGCTTTTCGCCACCTGAGGGGGTGACTTCCCTTAGTATCCGGTTTTGTGGCGGATGTGGTGGTAGACCCCGAGGTGCCGCCGGATGACGCGCAGTTGCTCAGGGACAGCCGGCGGGTGCTGATCAAGATGCGCCAGGGCTGGGTCCCGGAGTCGAGGCGGGCCATATCGAGCGCGCAGTACCGTATAGTCGCGGCGTTCGGATCGGTGGCGCTGTTCGGCGTGATGGCCGGCAGCGGCCTGGTCGGCCGGGGCATCGGCCTGCTGATGCTCGTCCTCTTGGGCATCCCTCTGATGATCGTGCTGTTCATCCGCAACGACCTGCCCGACGACGACGAGGAGGAGTACGAGCGCGAGGTCTACGAGCAACTGTGCTGGTACGAAGGGCGCTTCGTGCTCATCGACGACCTCGACGAGTCCTCCGCCCGCCTGCTCGCCCGCGCCCAGCGCGCCGTCTCCACCGTGACCGAGTCCCGGGTCAACGCCGAGGGCCTGCTCGACGACGTGCGCAACGCGGTGATGCTGCCCGCCCAGGAGTGGGAGATCGCCCGCCTGCTGGCCAAACTGTCCGCGCTGCGCACCAAGCACAGGGAGACCGTCTCCAAAGGGCTCACGCCCGAGGTGGAGGCCGTGGCCGAACCCCTCGCGCGGGCGCTCGACAGCAGCGAGACGGCCGTGCTGGCCCGCGTCGAGTCGCTGGAACGTTACGCGTCCAACGTGGCGGACGCCGAGCGCGCGTACCAGGCCCGCCACCAGATCGAGGAGCTGCGGGGGCGGCTGCACCAGTACGAGGAGCTGGTGGCGGAGACGGGGGCCGACGGGTTCGCGGTGCCGGAGCTGGAACGGCTGGCGCAGGACGCGGACCGGCTGGAGCAGGCGCTCCGCCGAAGCGTCACCTCCGCCCACGAAGCCTTCCGCTACCTCGACCGTCCGTAGCGCCTCACTCGTCGTCCAGCAGGTCGTACAGGTCCAGGCCGGCCTGCTCGGGGAACAGGGTGGGTGCTTCGGGGTTCAACGGCTGTTCGGTCCAGATGGATTTGCCGGTGGCGGTGTAGCGGGTGCCCCAGCGCCGGGAGATCGCGGCGACCAGCTGGAGCCCGCGTCCGCCCTCGTCGGTGTCGGCGGCGCGGCGGATGCGGGGCGTGGTGAGGCTGCCGTCGGAGACCTCGCAGGTGAGCACGTTGCTGCGGAGCAGGCGCAGGTGGATGGGGCCCTTGGCGTGCCGGACGACGTTGCCGACCAGCTCGCTGGCCAGCAGTTCGGTGGTCATCGACAGGTCGTCCAGGTGCCAGGCGCTGAGCTGGGCGCGGATGTGTTCGCGGGCCTGGCCGGCGGCCTTGGGATGCTCGGGCAGTGACCAGGTGGCCATGTCGTCGCTCGGCAGCGCGTGGGTGCGGACGACCAGCAGCGCGGCGTCGTCGGTCGTCTTCCGCCCGCCGGGCAGCAGGGTGGCGGTGATGCTGTCGCACAGCGATTCGAGGCATTCGGCGCAGTGGAACCCCGTCGCGTCCGGCTCGGCGTGATCCACGTGACCGGCCGGCGCCCCGGAGATCGCATCGCTGAGCGCCCTGGCGAGCTGGGCCATGCCCCGGTCGATGTCGAGGGTGGAGGATTCGACCAGGCCGTCGGTGTACAGCACCAGCAGACTGCCTTCGGGCAGTTCCATCTCCACGGTGTCGAAGGGCGGGGTGGCGGCGCCGAGGGGTGAGTTCGGATCGGCCTCGGGGAAGAGCACGGTGCCGTCGGGGTGGACGACGGCGGGCGGGGGATGGCCGGCGCGGGTGACGACGCAGGAGCGGGTGGTGGCGTCGTAGACCAGGTACAGGCAGGTGGCGTAGAAGTCGTCGCCCAGGTCGCTGACCAGGTCGTTCAGGTGAGAGAGCAGCTCGTCGGGAGACAGCTCCAGATCGGCCAGGGTGTGCACCGCGGTGCGCAGGCGGGCCATGGTGACCGCCTCGGCCACGCCGTGCCCCATGACGTCGCCGATGACGATGGCGACCCGGTCCGCCGACAGCGGGATGATGTCGTACCAGTCGCCGCCCACCTCCATGTCCTTGCCGGCGGGCAGGTAGCGGGCCGCGGGCGTGACCGCGGGCAGAGTGGGCAGCTCGCGCGGGAGCAGCCCGCGCTGCAGCTCCCGGGCCCGCGTGTGCTCCTTGTCGTACAGGCGGGCCCGTTCCGTGGCCTGGGCGATCAGCCCGCTGAGCGTGGTGAGCAGGTTGCGCTCCACGCCGGTGAACTGGCGTGGATCGGTGAAGGCGACGACGCAGCTGCCGACGGGGCGTCCCGAGGCGATCAGCGGCAGGAAGGCCCACGCCTGCTTGCCTCCCACCGCCGGGATGTCGGCCGTCGCGGGGTAGCGTTCGATGTACTCCTCGGACGAGCTGATGAACATCGGGGTGCGCTCCCGGAGGACCACCGTGATCGGGAGCCCCCAGGAGACCGGCATCTGGGCTATCCGGTCGACGAACTCCTTGGGATACCCGGTGGACCCGACCGGCCGCAGGTGGTCGCCCTCCAGGAAGGCGAGCATCAGTCCGGAGGCGCCGAACGACGGCAGGATGTGATCGGCGGAGGCGGCCACGACGTCGCGGACGGTGACCGCCTCGGCCAGCGCGCCGGCCAGCCGCCTGATATGGGAGGCCCGCTCCGCGGAAGAGCTCTCGGCGTTGCGCGCCTGCGGTTCGGTGACCGCATCCAGGACGTCGTGGGTTCTGGTGACGTCCCACAGCGTGCCGATCATGCGTGCCGGTTCGCCGTTGTCGTCGAGCACCAGTCTGCCGCGGACCCGCACCCAGCCGGTCGTCCCGTCGGGACGGCAGACCCGGTACTCGGTGCTGTGCATCCTCCCCGTGTAGATCGCCTCGTCCATGTCGGACAGCACCCACGGCAGATCTTCGGGGTGGATGGTGCCCATCCAGGTGTCGATCCGGCCGTCGAAGGTGTCCGGATCGAGGCCGAGCACGGTGGGCATCGCGTCGTTCCAGATGATGTCACCGGTGCGGATGTCCCAGTCCCACGTGCCCACCGCCTGCAGCTCCTGTGGCAGATGCGAGCCGGTGGGCTGTTCCTGCTGCTCCGTGAGGGCCGGATCGGGCGGGGCAGCGGAGGACTTGCCCAGGCGCTCGCCTGCCCATCGGCCCAGGGTGTCGAGGAAGGCCCGTCGCCCGGCCGACGGCCTGTGCGTGGAGAGCGTCACGACCGACAGCGTGCCGACCGGCCCGCCGGGGCCCAGCAGCGGCACGGCCGCCATCGCCGTACCGGCCGGCCAGGATCCGGCCGTGGCCCAGTCCTGCCGCCCGTCCGGCCGCCCGTCCGCCGTCGCGCCGGGTTCGGGCATCCCATGGTCAATGTTCGCCAAAGATGCCTGTACGAACGCGCCATCCCGGAAGGCGCGTGCCGGGGCGAGTGGGCCGTTCCCGTCGATGCGCTCCCAAGCCTGGGTGAAGGCCGGGGGGAGCCCGCTGGTCACCGCCAGGCGCAGCCCGCCGCCGTAGCCGGGACTGCCGAGGTGCACCATGCCGCCCAGGCCGGCGAGTTCGGCGACCGCCTGCTGGATCGCGAACCGCAGGAGCTCGATTCCCCACAGGTCGTCACCGGCCAGCGCCAGGAGCCGTTTCCGCTTCTCGGAAACCTGGCCCGCCCCTCTGATCCGCAGACCTGGCGCACGCTGTTCGCCCATCCCCATCCCCTGCCCTTCACCGCGTCGCCTGCGGAGCCCAGGCTCTGGCACGCGTCTGCGGCACCGATCCGGGAGGAATCTGGTATTCAGCGATATTCCAGTATAGCTACCTAAACGCGCACTTCATGGCCCCCACAGCGCCGATCCCGCGGACGGTGTCACACCCGAAGGACCTCAAGCGCGGTGGGGCGGCTCACGAGAGGCGGGGAGCCCGTCAGACGGGCCGGGCGGTCTCCAGAAGGAGGTCGCACAGGGCGTCGGCGGCGTCCACGCGGCCGAGCTTGGCCGAGGCCTGGCCCATCGTCTGGCGCAGCCCCGGGTCGGCCAGCAGCGGCATCAGCTCGGCCAGCAGCTGCTCGGCCGACGGATGCGGCTCCAGCAGGGCCCGCGCCGCCCCCGCCTGGACCAGGTAGGCGGCGTTCTTGCGCTGCTCGTCACCCCCGGTGGGGATCAGGGGGACCAGCACGGCAGGCTTGCCGATGGCCGTCAGCTCCGACACCGTCCCCGCCCCGCTGCGGGAGATCACCACGTCCGCGGCGGCGAACAGGTCGGCCAGCTCCGCGCCGACATACGGCACCGGGTGGTAGCGGTCGGCCAGGTCCACGGGCAGCGCGACGGCCCGCATCTGGTCGATCCACGCGGGCCCGCACTGGTGCACGACCTGCGCGTGCGGCAGCAGCTGCGGCAGGATCTCCGCGATCAGCGTGTTGACCTGCTTGCTGCCCTGCGCGCCGCCCGTCACGTAGATCAGCGGCACCTCGAACGTCAGTCCGAACAGGTCGTACGCGGCCGCCCGGTTGCCCTGCAGCAGCTCGGGCCTGATCGGGTTTCCCGTCACCATGGCCTTCGGCCGCGCGGAGGCGGGCAGGTAGTCCATCGACGACTCGTGCGACAGCGCGATCCTGGTCGCCAGCCTGGCGAGGATGCGGTTGGCCAGCCCCACGACGGTCGTCTGCTCGTGCATCACCAGCGGCCGGCGGATCAGCTTGGCCGCGACCCCGATGGGCACCGCCACGTACCCTCCGGTCGACAGCACCACGTCCGGCAGGTAGCGGGCCGCGTGCCCCACCGCCTGCAGCACCCCGATCGGGATGCGGAAGACGTCGGCGATGTTGGTGCCCAGCTCCTTGAGGTTCGGACGGCGGCGCAGCTTTCCTGTGGTGATGGCCTTGAACGGGATGCCGTGCTCGGAGGTGATCCGCGCCTCCAGGCCGCTGGCCGTGCCCACCCAGAGCACGTCGTGGGGCACCTGGCGCCGCTGGACGGCCGACAGCGTGGTCAGAGCCGGATAGGTGTGACCACCGGTGCCGCCGCCGGTGATCAACAGTCGCAGGGTTCGTGACATGCGATCAGACTAGGGCCGCACAGCGGAAACCCGTGTGCCCGGTGGAGGAGTCAGGCGTGTTGGAGGTGCGGGCGGCCACGCGGTAACGGTTGCAGTAGGAGTCGTGGCACAGGTAGGAGCCGCCGCGGATCACCCTGGCCGTGCCCTGCGCGGGCCCGGCGGGGTTGTCGGCGAACGGCTCCCAGGCCGTGCCCCACCAGTCGGCCGTCCACTCCCAGACGTTGCCGGAGACGTTGTAGAGGCCGTACCCGTTGGGCTGGAACGACTTCACCGGCACCGTCCCCTTGCTCGGCGCCACGGGGAAGCGGCCCTGCCAGATGTTGCAGCGCTGCCGCCCCTTGGGCGCCAGCTCGTCGCCCCACGGGTAACGCCTGCGCTCAAGCCCGCCGCGGGCCGCCATCTCCCACTCCGCCTCCGTGGGCAGCCGCTTGCCCGCCCACGTCGCGTACGCGGTCGCGTCGTTCCAGGACACGTGCACGACGGGATGGTTCTGCCGGTCGCCGGCCGACGACCCCGGGCCCTCCGGCGAGCGCCACGAGGCGCCCTCGACGCCCGCCCACCAGGGCGCGCCGGGCACGGCGGCGTCCATCACCCCGCCCGTGGCGAACTGGGCGAACACGAACGACCAGCCGATCCGCTCCGCCTCGGTGACGTACCCGGTCTCCTTCACGAACGTGGCGAACTGCGCGTTCGTCACGCACGTCGGATCGATCATGAACGGCTCCAGCCGCACCTCGCGCACCGGCCCCTCGCCGTCCTCGGGCCGCCCGTCGGGGTCGTCGCCGCCCATGAGGAACATCCCGCCGGGCACGCGCACCATCCCGCGCGGCGCCTCCCGCCGCACGGCGATCACCGGCCGCGCGTCCGGCTCGGCGGCGGGGGCGCCGTCTCTGCCCGGGCCACAGCAAGCGCTCAAAAGTCCCCCAAACGTGTCCACGACATCAAGGAAGGGTAGTCCCTGGAGCATGTCCACGATCACGCGGCCGCCCCGGGTCACACCCGCGGAGGCCCTCGCGCTGGCCGCCACGGTGGCGCTGCCGTCCATCGCGCAGGGCCCCGTGGCCCGCCGCCCGTTCGCGGTGCGCCTGGCGGAGCTGGCCGACGCCGACGGCCGGGCGATCCGCCTGTTCGCGCGGCTGCGCGCCGGGCACGGCGACGGGCCGCTGCTGGTACGGGTGCCGGGCCGCGGCTGGGTGGTGCTGCCGCTGGCCTCGCGGGACGTGCGCGCGGTGCTGGAGGATCGGGCGTTCACCCCGGCGGCCAGGGGGAAACGCGGCGCGCTCGGCCACTTCCAGCCCGACGGCGTGCTGATCACCCGCGAACCCGGCCTGCGCGAGCGCCGGCGCGCCCTGAACGACCAGGTGCTCGGCTCCGGCTTCGGCCCCTTCGCCCGGGTCGTCGAGGAGGAGGCCGCCACGCTGCCCCGCCACGGGCTGCTGACCTGGCCGCGGTTCCACGCCATGCACTGGCGGATCGTGCGGCGCGTCGTGCTCGGCGACGGCGCGCGGGACGACGTGATCCTCACCCGGCAGCTCGACCGGCTGCGCGCCGACGCCAACTGGTCGGACCTGCGCGGGCACCGTACCGACGTGTTCAACGCCTTCCGGCGCCGGCTGGCCGGGCACCTGGCGCGGGCCGAGCCGGGCAGCCTGGCCGCCGCCCTGGCCCGCGCGCACGCCGCGCCGGACGTGCACCCCGAGGGGCAGGTGCCACAGTGGCTGTTCGCCTTCGACGGGGCCGCCACCGCCGCCTACCGGGCGCTCGCGCTGGCCGCCGCGCAGCGGGGGCCCGTCGATCCGCGGGCCACCGTGCTGGAGTCGGTGCGGCTCTGGCCCATCACGATCGCCATCGTGCGCGAGGTCGCCGGCCCGACCGAGTGGGACGTCCCCGAGGGCACGACCGTGGTCATCCACAGCCCGTACGTGAACAGGGCCGAGCCCGGCGACGCCTACCGGCCCGAGCTGTGGCGCGAGGGCGGCGGCGAGTGGGCGGGGGTGCCGTTCAGCGCCGGGTTCGCGCGCTGCGCGGGGGAGGACCTCGTGCTGTTCACCGCGGCCACGCTCCTGGAGGCCGTCCTGCGTGAGCGGTCAGTCAGGGCGTCCGTGAGCTTGACGGGCGCGCTGCCGGCCATGCTCAACCATTTCAGGCTCCGCTTCGCCCTAAAAGCCCCATAACGGTAGCGTTTTCCCATGCGACTCGGCGTGCTGGACATCGGTTCGAACACCGTCCATTTACTGGTCGTCGACGCCCACAGGGGCGCCCGGCCCATTCCCGCCTACTCCCACAAGGAGGGGCTCCGCCTGACGGAATACCTGGACGAGGACAACCGGCTGGCCGACGAGGGCATAGACCGGCTCGGCGCCTTCGTGGAGGGGGCCGTGCGCCTGGCGGAGGACAAGGGGGTGGAGGACCTGCTGGCCTTCGCCACCTCGGCCGTCCGCGAGGCGGCCAACGGCGAGGCGGTGCTGGCACAGGTCGAGGAGCGCAGCGGCGTGCACATCGAGGTGCTGTCCGGGCGCGACGAGGCCAGGCTGACGTTCCTGGCCGTGCGGCGGTGGCACGGGTGGTCGTCGGGGCGGCTGCTGGTCTTCGACATCGGCGGTGGCTCGCTGGAGATCGCCGCCGGGATGGACGAGGAGCCCGACGTGGCCGTCTCGCTGCCGCTGGGGGCCGGGCGGCTGACGCGTGACTGGTTCACCGACGACCCGCCCTCCGCCGAGGAGGTGCGCAAGCTGCGCAAGCACGTACGGACCGAGATCGCCCGCACGGTCGGCGACGTCGTCCGGTACGGCGAGGCCGACCGCGCGGTGGCCACGTCCAAGACGTTCAAGCAACTGGCCAGGATCGGCGGCGCCGCGCCCTCCAGCGACGGCCCCTACGTCTCGCGCCCGCTGTCCAGGCAGGCCATGGCCGACTGGGCGGTCAAGCTGACCACCATGGGGGCCGCCGATCGGGCCCAGCTGCCCGGCGTGTCCGAGGGACGGGCGGCGCAGCTCGCGGCCGGGGCGCTGGTCGCCGACGCGGCCATGGACCTGTTCGAGGTGGACCGGCTGGAGGTGTGCCCGTGGGCGTTGCGCGAGGGTGTGATACTGCGCCGGCTCGACATCCTGCCGGGACGTTTCGACCAGCGAAGCGGCGGCACGCCGGCAGAGTAAGGTCGATCTATCCCGGCCCGGGCCGCTCGGGCGCGGCCGGGGCCCGAGGCTGACGCTCGGGCGCGGCGGGGACGCCGCGCCCGCCCGGCTGCGGGCGGGGCTGGGACGGGCGGGCCGGATCACATGGCCATGAGGTACTGCCCGGCCGCCCCCGGCGCGTACCGCAGGCGTTTCTCCAGGCAGACCACCGCGCCGTGCTCCTGCCTGTTGACGAAACGGATGTCGTCGGCGAGCGCCCGCATGATCAGCAGCCCGCGTCCATGCTCGGCGCCGGGCGCGGGATCGATGATCGTGCTCGGGTCGAAACCGCCCCCGTTGTCGATCACCTTGATGATGCACCTGTCATCGAGGACGGACGCGCTGACCGTGTAGTCGTCGCTGGGATCCGCGTGCCTGATCACGTTGGAACACGCCTCGGTGAGCATGAGCTCGATGTCATCGCGTATCTGCGGCTCGACGCCGAGTGAACGCAGCGTGCCGTCCAGCATCTTCCTGATCAGGGGGACGCTCGCCGCATCCCTGGGCAGCCGGAGCGCTATCGTGGCCTCCACTGGGGCCTCCTTCTCCCATCTGGATGCGTGTGTCCCTCCTTCCCCCGTTCCGGCACGTCAATCGTCCCGTCAGCGCTTTGACGCCCGGAACTACGGCTCCAGCAGGCGCATGGCGACCTCCAGGGAGGCCTTGTTGACCTCGTCCTCGGAGAGGTCGCCCGACTCGATCATCCATTTCCCGGCGTGTATCGCGAACAGCGCCGTCGCGCGGCTGACGCGCTCGACGGGCGTGGCGCCGGGCTCGTTCAGCTCGGCCACGAGCTCCTTCATCCGCTCACGGGTCTTGATGAGCGTCGGATGGTCGCGCAGCGCGGTCTGGTTGCGCTCCAGGAACCTGGCCACCCCGATGTGCTGGGTCCGCCTGATCCCCTCGGCGTAGCGCTCGACCAGCTCGCGGCGCGTCTCCGGCGTCTTCGGCCGGCTCCGGACCCAGGCGAGGAGCTCCTCCAGATCCACCAGCCGGTCCTCGACCAGGCTGGTCACGATGTCGTCCTTCGTCTTGAAGTGGTAGTACAGGGCAGCCTTCGTCACCCCGAGCTCCTCGGCGATCTCACGCAGTGACGTCGCCTCGTAACCCTGCTCGGTGAACAATCTGAGCGCGATCTCCTGGATCCGGGTCCGCGTGTCTTCCCGCACTTCACACCTTTTCGACTTGACGGCCGACAAGTAAGTATCTAGCTTATTCTATGCTTGCCGGGCGGCAAGTAAGCAAGATCCAAAATGCAATGGGGGGTGTCTGGTGGCGGAGGCAGTCGGACGGCGCCGCGAGGTCATGGTCGTCCTGCCAGGACTGATGTTAGCCATGGTTCTGGCGATGCTCGACAACATGATCGTGGGCACGGCCATGCCGCGCATCGTCGGGGAGCTCGGCGGTCTGACGCATCTGTCCTGGGTCGTGACGGCGTACGTGCTGGGCACGACCGTCTCGACGCCGATCTGGGGCAAGATCGGTGACTTGTACGGACGTAAGACGATCTTCATCGTCTCGATCGTCATCTTCATGGCCGGCTCCGCGCTCTGCGGCATGGCGGGCTCGTCGCTGCTCGGCGGGCCGGACGGCGGCATGGCCGAGCTGATCGCGTTCCGCGCGATCCAGGGGCTCGGCGCGGGCGGCCTGATCGTGAACGTCATGGCCATCATCGGCGACCTGGTGCCGCCCCGCGAGCGCGGCGAGTACCAGGGCATCATGGCCGGCGTCATGTCGCTGGCGATGATCGCGGGCCCGCTGGTCGGCGGCTTCATCACCGACCATCTCGACTGGCGCTGGGCCTTCTACGTGAACCTGCCGATCGGCGCGATCGCACTGGCGCTGATTGTCACGCAGTTGCATTTGCCCAAGCTACGCAACAAGGTGCGCATCGACTGGGCGGGCGCGATCCTGCTGTCGGTCGGCATCACCGCTCTGGTGCTCATCACGACCTGGGGCGGCAACGAGTACGCCTGGGGCTCCTGGCAGATCCTCTCCCTCGTCGCGGTCGCCGTGGTCACGCTGGCGGCGTTCGTCGCGGTCGAGCGCAGGGTCGAGGAGCCGATCATGCCGTTGCAGCTCTTCGCCAACCGCAACTTCACGCTGATCTCGATCATCGGCTTCCTGCTGGGCTTCGCCATGTTCGGCGCGATCAACTTCCTGCCGCTGTTCCAGCAGATGGTGCAGGGCTCCACGGCCACCAACTCCGGCCTGCTGATGCTGCCGATGATGGGCGCCGCGATGGTCGTGTCGCTGTTCGTCGGCAAGGCCATCACCGTCACGGGCAAGTACAAGATCTACCCGGTGCTCGGCGGGATCGGCATGGCCGTGGGCATGTGGCTGCTGTCCACGATGGACGTCGCCACGCCGGCCTGGGTCACCGGGATCTACATCGCCGTGCTCGGCCTCGGCATGGGCTTCCTCATGCAGACCACGATGCTCATCGCGCAGAACAGCGTCGAGCAGAAGGACCTGGGCGTCTCCAGCAGCGCCACCACGTTCTTCAGGTCGATCGGGGGCTCGTTCGGCGTCTCGCTGTTCGGGGCGATCTTCAACAACCACTTCCTGTCGGAGCTGACCGCCCGCTTCGGCGAGCAGGCGGCGGACCGGGTGGCCAAGAGCGGCGGCCGGATGGACCCGAGCGCGGTCGCCCAGATGCCCGCGCAGATGCGCACCGGGCTGCTGGAGTCGCTGGCGATCTCGATCTCCGGCGTCTTCTGGTGGGCCATCGCGTTCGCGGTCGTCGTGCCCGTGCTGGCCGCGTTCGTCAAGGAGATCCCGCTGCGCGGCGGCGCCCCGGCGCCCGCCCCGGACGAGCAGGCCGTCGGCCAGGCGGCAGGCTGAGCAGCCGGCTGAGCGCGCCTCCTGCCCGGTGAGAAAAATGGGAGGCGCGCGGCCGGTGTTCTGTGGACAATCCCCGCTATGCACCACACTCTCGGCCGCCCGCGCGCAGAGGACGCCGCGGCCATCCACGAGCTGATCACGGCCTACGACACCGCGGTGATCGGCGGCCCGGACATGACGCTCGACGACGTCGCCGACGAGCTGGTCGAGCCCGGCTTCGACCGCGACAAGGACGGCTGGCTCGCCCGCGACGCCGGCGGCCGTCTCGACGGCTGGGCCTGGGCGTGCCGCGTGGGCGACAGCGACACGGTGGACGTCGAGGTGATCGTCCGGCCCGGCCCTGATCCGGGTCGGGCGGGCCTGGAGGACCGGCTCTGGCGCCTGGTGATCGGCCGGGCCCGCGAGCTGGCCGCCGAGGCCGGCCACGACGGCGTCACCCTGCACGTCGGCGTCTACCGCGCGGACGATGCCAAGCGGGCCGCCGCCGAGGAGCGCGGCTTCGCGCCCGGCACCAGCTTCCACCGCATGCGCATCGACCACGACGGGCCCGTGGAGCCGCTCGCCCCGCCCGCCGGGCTGACGCTGCACACGGGGGAGAGCGAGGACGCGCGGCGCGATGCCCACCGGGTGCACCAGGAGGGCTTCGCCGAGCACTTCGGGTTCGTGCCGGCCGACTACGACGCGTGGTACGCGCGCCGCCAGGCGCTGTCCACGACGGACTGGGCCCAGCTCACCCTCGCCCGCCTCGACGGCCGCCCCGCCGGGGTGCTGATCGCCAACAACCAGTTCGTCCCGGACGAGGGCTGCGGCTACGTGGCCACGCTCGCGGTCGTCCCGGAGTTCCGCGGCCGGGGTCTGGGGCGCTTCCTGCTCCGCCACGCCTTCGCCGCCGACGCGGCGCGGGGCCGCAAGGGCACGATCCTGCACGTCGACTCCAACAACACCACCCCGGCGCTGGGGCTGTACGAGTCGGCCGGCATGCGCCCCGTCCTGGTCATCGACGTGTGGCAGCAGCGGGTCTGAGCACGGCGTCCGAATACCGGGCCTGAAGACCGGGCCTGAAGACCGGCGGTCTCAGACTCGGTGGCGGGACAGGTGGTCGAGGATCGACTGGTTGGCCTCCCAGCCGTCGGGGAACTTGACCGGCACCCCCAGCTGCACCGGCTCCGCCGACGGGTGGGCGTCCAGGAGCTCGGCGATGCCCGCCCTGGCCACCACGACGCAGGCGTGCCGGTGCCGCGACGCCAGCACGCACAGCCGCCCCGACTCCAGGTGGAAGGCCGTGGCGTCCCGGCGGCCGGACAGCGGGTGCAGGACGATGGTCACGTCGTACTCGCGCCCCTGCAGGCGGTTGGCCGTGTCCACCGTGATCTCCGCCGGCACCCCGGCGGCCCGGATGGCGGCCACCTGGTCGCGGTGGGCGGCCCCGACCGCGATGCGGTCCGCCGTCACCGGCCGCTCGCCCTGCTCGGACGAGGCCACGGCGCCGCGCTGCAGCAGCCGCTCGGCCAGCAGGGCCACCGCCTGCACGGCCTCCCCGTCGGTACGCACGGTGTGCCGGTTCGGCAGCTCCAGCAGCGCCCACCCCGACCGGGCCGCCTCCTCCAGCGCCCGGTCGTGCACGGTCCCCATGCCGCCGGTCATCAGCTCCAGCCGCCGATCACCGTGCGAGGTCCCCGACCGGAACCCGGTGAACGGGTAGAACGCCTGCGACACCACCGGCGCGGCCGAGGCCGGCAGGCGCCACGACACCGGCAGCCGGTGCACCGGGATGTCCGGATTGTGGCGCAGCAGCACCGACACCGCGCTCTGCAGCGGATCCCACGACAGCCCCGACCACCGGTCACCGTCCACGATCGAGAACGGGTCGAGCTGCCCCGGATCGCCCACGAACAGCGCCCGCTCGAAGAGCCCCGCGATCCGCAGCAGCTTGTCCGAGCGCATCTGGTACGCCTCGTCCACGATCGCCCACGGCCACACCCGGTCGCCGATCCAGGCCCACTTGTCGGCGGTCGCGATGACGATGTCCGGATCGCCGAGATCCTGGATGCGGGTGCCGACCCGGACGCCGGGCAGCTCCAGCAGCCGCAGCGGCGGGATGTACCCGCCGGCCGACAGCCGCCCCACGGTCAGGTGGGGGTGCTTGTCGGAGATGCGGGTCACCAGGTCGTCGACCTGCTCGTTCGTCTGGGCGACGATCATCAGGGGCTCGCCGGTCGCCGCGATGTGCGCCGCCGCCCGCACCACCAGCGTGGACTTGCCCGCGCCCGGCGGGGAGTCGACCACGACGCCGCGGTGCCTGGGCAGGTCGGCGAGGACGTTCCTGATGACCTGCTCCGGGCTGTCGGTCACGACCACTCCTCCTGGGCGTCCTCGTCGTCGGGCACGTACTCATGCGGCGGCCCGCCGTGCGTCCACGGCGTGGCCTCGGAGTCGGGCAGGTTGGGGGAGCCCTGGAAGTCGTCGGTCAGCGAGGTGTAGCAGACGCGCTCGCCGATCTCGGGCACGGCTCCCGGCGCGGCCGTCTTTCCCCGGCCCATGCCCTTGGTGATCTTCAGGGTGACCAGGCCCTCGGCGGCCTCCACGAGCTCGGCGCCCTGGCCGCGGCGCTGCGGGGTGCCCAGGGAGGTGCCGGGCGCCAGGCGTACCGGGTCGTCGGTCTTGATCACCACCAGCGGGCGGAGCTTGCGCGAGCGGCCCTCGCCCTCGGTGTTGTCGGGGACGGTCTCGATCACCTCGCCCGCGAACGCCTCCCCGGTCAGCCGGTACTCGGCCATGACCAGGGGGTCGTCGTAGGCGCGCTGCACCTCGTACGCGGCCTGGGCCCGCTCCATGCGGGACAGCTTGGCCGCGGCGGCGACCGCCCCGTCGCGCCTGGCCTGCGGCGGCGCGCCCTCCGCGACGTGCACCGCCATGCCGCTGAACGACCCGCGGTCCTGCTCCCACCGCTGCGCGACGCCGGCGCCCGCCTCCAGCCCGGCCAGCAGGTCGACGGCCTGCCACATGAGCCGCCACGTGGGCTCCAGCTGGGTACGCAGCGCCTCGGTGATGCGCTCGGCCGACTCGCTGTCCATCGCCGGAGCCAGCACCTCCGCGTCGAACCCCGGGTCGGTCGCGGGCCCGGCGGGCGGCCAGATCAGCGGGTCCTCGGCCTCGTCGTCCGGCCCCCTGGTGATCCAGGCCAGCAGCGCGGCCAGATTGGCGTCCTCCAGGGAGCTCTGCCCGCTCGCCCAGTGCCGCCCCAGCTCCTCGGTCGCGGCCAGCGTCATCGACGAGCCGGGGTAGGCGGCCCGCTCCGCGAAGTACGTCAGCCACCGCCCCAGCAGCGGCACCGACTCGGGCACCGGATAGGGCCCGTCGGCGCGGCGGAACCGCGTGGAGCGGCCGAGCAGCCTGGTGAAGGCCACCCCGGTCTGGTTGGGCACGATGAGCTGCGGCGCGTCCAGCGCCCGCTCGTAGGGGTCGGCGTTCTTGCGCTCCACGGTCTCGGTGTCGGCCAGGAAGCCCTCGACGTACGGCAGCAGCACCCCGGCCAGCTCGGCGGCCCAGGCGAAGCGCAGGTCGCGGTTGCGCGGCTGGGTCACCACGAGCAGGCGCGGCCGCCGCCTGTCGGTGCCGAGCATGGCGGCCAGCGGGGCGGCGGCCTCGCCCGACAGCTTGAGCGGGATGAACACCATCGGCCGGTCCGACAGATGGCAGTGCCTGACGGTCGCGATCGGCTGCGCGATGCCCTCCTTCAGGGCCCGCAGCCGCGCGAGCGAGGTCAGCATGCTCACGTGAGGCACTCCCTGCGCAGGCGTTCGGCGTTGCGGAGCAGCCGGGCGATCTCCTCCTGGCCCTCGGCCGGGTCGCGGGCCCCGTCGGCCAGCCCGAGCGCCTCCGCCACCGAGGCCACCCCGCCCAGCTCGTCGCGCACCTGCCGGCCGAGCAGGTCGGAGGCGCCCTCCTGGCGGGCCTCGTCGCGGCAGAAGAAGCACAGGTCGCATGCGGACATGCAGTCGGGCGCGTAGCGGGCGGTCGCCCGGCGCAGCGCGTCGGCCAGCTCGGCGACGGGCCTGGTGGGCCGCCCGTCCTCGCCGGGCCGCAGGTCGAACGTCAGGTCCTCGGGCAGCCCGTCCAGCAGCCGGTCGAGCGAGGTCATCCGGGTGAGCTGGCGGCGCAGCACGGCCAGCTGCTTGCGCACGTCGACGAGGGTCGCCGCGGGCCGGTTGGCGAAGTTCTCCGGGCAGACCAGGACGACGTCGTGGGAGACTTTGCCCGGGTCGTGGCCCAGGTCCTCCAGGAGCGTGCGCAGCGCCAGCACGTACACCGCCGCCTGCCGGGCGGCCGCGGCGACCGCCGCCGGGTCGGCCTGCCCGTCGATCACCGCGAACGACTTGATCTCCACGATGTGGAAGCGGCCGCCGAGCTGGAAGGCCACGACGTCGGGCTCCAGGTAGGCGGTGTGGCCGGCGATCTCCAGGGTGAGCAGCGGGTGATCGTACAGGGTGCCCACGTCCTGGCCCTCGCGGGCCGCGCGGTCGATCAGCGCGCGGGTGTGGGCGTGGCGCAGGTGGGCGCCGACGTTCTCCACGTCGTGGTAGGCGACCTCGGCGACCGGCAGGCGCAGCAGCTCGCGCAGCATCCGCAGCAGCTCCGCGCAGCCGTCGGCCTTGACCAGCGCCTCGAACATGTTGCCGCGCGTGATCGCGAACGGCGACTGGCCGAACGGCGCCGGGAAGCCGAGGTGGCGGGCGGCGGCGTCCTTGTCGATGCCGGCGCCGTCGAGCAGGGCCCGGCGGGTGCAGCCGGGGTTGGCGGCCAGGGCCGCGATGGCGCGGGCGTCGTGCGGGCGGGACGGCGTGGTGCCGCGCAACGCGTCGAGCTTTTTCACGTGGTCGCCTTCGCGCTTCAAGCCGCTCACTTCGCGTTCTCCTTCTTGATCGTGCTCAGCGTAGCGGCGCCGAACAGGCGGGCGGCGTCACCGAGCTGCGCCGCGGCGCGTTCTGCCAGCTCGGCGCGATCCCGCGTGTCGCGGTCGCCGTGCACGCGCAGCTCGGCGCGGGCCGCCTCGATCACCCGGTCCGGGTCGGGCGGGCCCAGCGTGCCGTCGGTGGCGCCGGGGATGTTCCTGGCCATCCGCAGGAGTAACCGGTCCGCCCGCCCGTCCGGCGACTCGTGCGAGGCGACCGCGACGGCGCAGGTCAGGAAGTCGACGCGGGGGCTGAGCGGGCCGACCACGCGCCGCTCCAGCGGCCAGGCGCTGAGCGTGAGCAGCCCGCGGGCGGGGGAGAGGCGGTCGGTCAGCGCGGCGCACAGGTAGTACGGCCGCCCGTGCGGCGACGACCGGAACGAGCGCTCCTCGTCCCTGCGCAGGCTGGTGAGCTGGGCGCTGCGGATCGTGCCGCCGAAGAACGCGTCGCTGACGGCCACGACCAGCCGCGGCTGGGCGGCGGCCCCGAGCAGCCGCAGCCCTTGGTGCACCTGCTCGCGCACCGTGACCAGGCGGGGCGGTTCCGGCTTGGGCTGGGCGGGCTCGCCGCTCACGAGGGCGTCCCAGGCGCGCTCCGCGGTACGCAGCTCGGCACGCAGGGCGCGGGCCGTGGCGCCGTCCCTGACCCGCATCGCCTTGCGCACACCCGCCCGGAGCTCGTCGATCCGCCGTTCGAGATCGTCCAGCCGGTCACTCATGGGCGCGAGCGTATCAACAGTCCCAGTATTTTCCAGTAATTTCGCGATTTCGAGGCGAACGTGTGATCTACGACGTAAAGGCGTCCGCGAGGGCCGCGCGGGGGCCCGTGATCGGCGCGGCCGGGCCGGAGAGACGGGCCGGACAGACGGCGGACCCCAGCGTTCTGACGTGCGTAATCGGTGCGGGAGGCGGGGACGAAGGCGGTGTGACCCGTGAGAATCTCCATCTGGTGGGAGCCGCCGCAGGCGTGGCCGCCCTCGTGCCCGTCTACTACCTGACCGAGGCGGCCGCGAGAGCCCTGCGTTCGAGCAACGCCACGTTCGGCCCGGCGCCCGCGGCGCTCGGCTATCTGGCCGCGGTGGCCGTCATCGTCACCCTCCTGACCGCCTGGCCCGCGGCGGCCCTCGGCTGCGGCATCCCGCTGGCGGCGGCGGGAGCCGTGTTCGCCCTCGACGTGAACGCCGCGCTCGGCGTGGCCGGCAGCCTGCCCTGGGCGCGGGAGGGCGGCCTGCCGTGGTCGCAGCCGAACGGCGCGCCCTGGGCCGAGCTGACCGAGCCGCCCGGCACCATGGCCGGGATGACCGGCCTCTACACGATCATCGGCGCGCTGCTGGTGCTCTCGGCGCTGCTGCCCGGCAGGTTGCGGTCGGCCCTGGGCAGGTGAAGGGCGAAATCCGGGGCGGCCTATCCTGGGCGGGTGAGTGGACGGGACCCCGACCGGCGCAGGGCGCTGCTCGACGCAGCCGACCGGGTCATCCTGGCCCAGGGCCCGGAGGTCTCGATGGTGGCCATCGCCGCCGAGGCCGGCATCACCAAGCCCATCCTCTACCGCCACTTCGGTGACAAGAGCGGCCTCTACCAGGCGCTGGCCGACCGCCACGTGCGCACGGTCATCGCCCAGCTCCGCCCCGGGCTCGTCGCTCCCGGGGCCGACCTGCGGGGCAGGGCCAGGGCGACCATCGGCGTCTACCTCGACCTGATCTCGGCCAACCGCAACCTCTACCGGTTCCTGTTTCACCGGGCCAGCGCCGAGGACTCCAGGATCCGCTCCCACATGACCGCGCTCGTGCGGGGCCTGGGCGAGGAGCTCGGCGGCCTGCTGGTCGGCGAGCGCGCGGTGCCCGACCCGGTGCGGGCGCAGGTGCTGGGGCACGCGTTCGTCGGCATGGTCCAGACGACCGGCGACTGGTGGCTGGAGCACCCTGAGGTGGACCGCGTGCAGGTGGTCGAGGGCCTGGTGGACGTGATCGCCGCCGCCCTCGTGCCACCGGTCGCCGTCGGCGCGGTCAGTCTCCGGAGCGGGAGAGCCTCCCGTGCCGCCGGGCCCGTCTGAGCGCCGTGCCCGCCAGGCAGGCCATCGGTCACGCCGGGGCGGCGGGTTCTCCCCGGAGCATGCGCAGCAGATCCCACTCGTTCTCGCACACGCGCCGGCCGATCGCGGCCAGCTCCACCGAACGGGCGCCGCCGCGCAGGTGCCGCATGGTCTGCATGACGCAGATGACCCCCCACTTGAGCACGCCGAACGTCTCCCACCAGCGCAGCGCGTCCCGGTCCACCGGGTGGCCGGCGGCGGCCTCGTACGCGCCGATCAGCTCGTCGTAGGCGCCGAAGCCGCCCACCGGCAGCGGCGAGCCGAACCGCCACGCCTTCACGCAGAGCCACCCGAGGTCTTCGAGGGGGTCGCCGAGGTGGGCGAGCTCCCAGTCGAGCACCGCCCTGATCCCGTCGGGGCCGACGATGAGGTTGCCGTTGCGGAAGTCGCCGTGCACGACCGTGCGCCGTGTGCCGGTGGGACGGTCGGCGGCCAGCCGGCGCAGCGCCAGCTCGAACACCGGGTGCGGCTCGCCCAGCAGGTCGAGCACGTCCCGCCAGCGTCGCAACGGATCCTCGGCCCCCTCTTCCGGCGCGTCCCGCGCGAGGCAGGAGGGCGGCATGCGGTGGATCGCGGCGAGGGCCTGCCCGCACTGCGCGGCCAGCCGGGGCCGGGCGGCGGCGTAGGCGTCGTCGCGCAGGATCTTGCGCGGGATGGTCTCGCCGGCCACGCGGGTCATGAGGATGTAGGACTCGCCGGCGGCGACGATCGCGGGCACCGGCACCCCGGCGGCGTGCGCGGCCCGCATCAGCGTGGCCTCCGAGGCCAGGCTGCCGCCCGCCTCCAGCGCGGCTCCGGGGGAGTCGAGCCGCAGGACGAGCTCGTGCCGCTCGCCGCCCGCGACGACGTCGAGGGCCCAGGTCTCGCGGGAGGCCCCGCCGGGCAGCCGGGCGCTGAAGGGCACCGACGCGCCGGCCCCGAACACCTCGCCGACGATCTCGTGGAGGCGGGTCATCGCAGGCCGAACTCCCAGTTGCCGCCCGCCGCGTACTCGCCCAGGATGCGCCGCCCCACCGCGTCGATGTGCACCTCGTCGGGCCCGTCGTAGATCCGCCCGGCCCGCGCGTGCCGGTACATCCGCTCCAGCGGCGTGTCCGGGGTGAGCCCGGCGGCGCCGTACACCTGGATGGCCCGGTCGATCACGTTGTGCAGCGTGCGCGCCCCCACCACCTTGATCGCGCCGATCTCCACGCGGGCCTGCGAGCCCGCGTCGACGGCTTCGGCGGCGTGGAGCGTGAGCAGCCGGGCGGCCTGGATCTCGGCGTAGGAGTCGAACACGTGCTGGCGCATGAGCTGCTTCCTGGCGAGGGGCTCGCCGAACGCGGTCCGCTCCTGCAGCCTGCGGCACATCAGGTCGAACGCCCGCTGCGCCTGCCCGAGCCAGCGCATGCAGTGGAAGATCCGGCCGGGCCCGAGCCTTCGCTGCGCGATGACGAACCCGTGGCCGCGCGGGCCGAGCAGGTTGGCGGCCGGCACGCGGACGTCCTCGTACCGGACCTCGCAGTGGGCCCCGTCGAGTCCCAGCACGGGCGTCTCGCGGACGATGCGGTAGCCGGGCGTGTCCGTCGGCACGAGGATCATGGAGAAGGCCAGGTGGGGCGGCGCGTCCTGCTCGGTCCGGCACATGACGGTCGTGTACGCCGCCCGCGACGCGCCGGTCGTGAACCACTTGTGCCCGTTGATCACCCATTCGTCCCCGTCGAGCACCGCGGACGTCCTGATCTGGGTGGGGTCGCTGCTGGAGATCGCCGGCTCGGTCATGGCGAAGCTGGGCCAGATGTCGCCCCGCACCAGCGGCTCCAGGTAGCGCTCGCGCTGCTCGGGGGAGGCGTGCTCGTGCAGCATCAGCGAGTCCTGCAGCGTGAACGTGCCCAGCGCGAGCTGCCCGAACTCGCTGCGCCCCTGCACCTCGTTGACGTAGACGTAGTCGAGGAACGGCAGGCCGGCGCCGCCCAGCTCACGCGGGTGGCCGAGCGCCCACAGGCCCTCCTTCCTGGCCTCGGCCCGCAGCTCGTCCAGGGCCGCCGCGGCCTCGGGCCCGCCCGCGTGCAGCACCGGCTCGGCCGGCTCCACCCGCCCGGTCATGAACGCGTGGACGGCGTCGCGGATCGGCCGGACACCGTCAGGTACGGCGAAGCTCATGTTCCGGATCTCACCCGAAGACAGTTGTCAGGTCAACGGTTTCAGGGCAGCCAGCTCACGCGCCCGTGCAGGAAGGCGTACCCGACGAAGGCGACGGCGTCGATCAGCGTGTGCGCCACCACCAGCGGCATCGCGCGTCCCCAGCGCTGGTAGAGGCGCCCGAACACTACGCCCATCACGACGTTCCCGATGAATCCCCCGAACCCCTGATACAGGTGGTACGACCCCCGCAGCAGCGCCGACACCGCGACGGCCTTCCACGGCGTCCACCCGGCCTGCCCGAGCCGGTGCAGCAGGTATCCGGCGACGAGCACCTCCTCCAGCACCCCGTTCTGCGCCGCCGCGAGCAGCAGCACCGGCACCTGCCACCACACCTGGGGGAGCTGGCCGGCGACGACGGTCAGGTTCACGCCCGCCGCCCACACCGCGAGGTAGAACGCCAGCCCGGTGCCGCCGATCGCGGCCGCCAGCAGCGCCCCGCGCACCGTGTCGCGGCCCTTCTCCCGGAGGTCCGCGCCGATCGTGCCCAGCGACTCCCCGGAGCGCACCATCAGGTACGCCACCAGCGCGACCGGCGCCACGCTGACCGCGATGTCGGCGAGCTGCAGCGCCAGGTCCAGCCACGGCCGCCCGGGCGCCATCGACCTGACCAGCACGGCCTGCTGGCCCTTCAGCTGCTGCGGTGCCGTGAGCGCGCCGATCAGGCGGATGAGCGCCAGGAGGCCGCTGGCGCCGAGCGAGACCGCGAACACGACGAACAACTCGGCCCGGATCAGCCGGGGCGTGAGCGCCGGGGGCGGTCCCGGAGGAGACGCGGTGGGAGACTCTGTGCGCATGGCCGCAGGTTAGCCGTTCATTGATCGGATGCGAGTAAATAGCGACTCAAGGAGAAATCGGATGACATCTGGTCCGCACGACGTGCCCACGGCGGCCCAGCTCGTGGCCGCCGTCCGCGACTTCCTCCAGAGCGACGTGCTCCCGGCCGTGGAGGGGCGGGTGCGCTTCCACACGCGGGTGGCGGTCAACGTGCTCGGCATGGTGGAGCGGGAGATCACGCTCGGCCCGGAGCAGGCGCGCGAGCACGAGGCCCGGCTGGCCGGGCTGGGGGTGGCCGACGACGCCGAGCTGGCCGCCGCCATCCGCGAGGGCCGCGTCGAGGACGACCACGCCCTCGTCGCAGCCCTTGAGCAGGCCGTACGGGCGAAGCTGGAGGTCGCCAACCCCGCCTACCCGGAGGACTGACGATCACGTGGAGGACCGGCGGCCACGTGGAAGACCGGCGGCCCGCCCCGCGCGTGGCGGGACGGGCCGTCAGCCCGGGGGGATCAGTGCGAACCGGTCAGGTCCAGGTCCTTGACCTTGGGGTCGCCCTCGTCGGCGAAGTAGTCGTCGCGGGCCGTCGCGTCCTCGCCGTCGGCCACCTTGATCGCCCGGAACAGCAGCGTGCCCAGAGCCGCCACCACCAGGTTCACGGCCAGCGCCAGGAACCCGGTGTAGATCGTCATCTTGGTGTCGAAGCCCAGGTTCGACAGCGCGAACGCCGAGCCGCCGAAGTGCTCCTGGTGCTTGGCCGGGTTCGGGGTGAGGTACAGCATCCACATGCCCGCCGCCAGGCCGGCCGCCCAGCCCGCGATCAGGCCGCCCTTGTGGAACCAGCGCGTGTACAGGCCCAGCGCCACCGACGGCAGCGTCTGCAGGATGATCACACCGCCGATGAGCTGCAGGTCGATCGAGAACTGCGGGTCGAGCAGCAGGATGCACAGCACCGCGCCCACCTTGACGACCAGCGACACGATCTTGGAGACGCCGGCCTCCTGGGCGTCGCTGGCGTTCTTGTTGAAGTACTCGCGGTAGACGTTGCGGGTGAACAGGTTCGCCGCCGCGATCGACATGATCGCCGCCGGGACGAGCGCGCCGATGCCGATGGCCGCGTACGCGACGCCCGTGAACCAGTCGGGGAACATCTTGTCGAACAGCAGGGGCACGATCGTGTTGGTGTCGGCCGTGCCCGCCTCGTTCACCACCGGCTTGATGCCGGCCGAGATGGCCATGAAGCCGAGCAGCGCGATCAGGCCGAGCACGAAGCTGTAGGCGGGCAGCGCGGACATGTTCCGCTTGATGACGTTGCGGTTCTTCGAGGCCAGCACGCCGGTGAGGCTGTGCGGGTAGAGGAACAGCGCCAGCGCCGAGCCGAAGGCCAGCGTCACGTACTGGAGCTGGTTGTTGGCGTTCAGGAGGATGCCGTCGCCTGGTACCGGGGTGGCGTCGAACTTGGCCTTGGCCGCGTCGAAGATCGAGTCCCAGCCGCCCAGCTTGGCCGGGATGTAGATGACGGCCGCCAGGATCACGATGTAGATCAGCGCGTCCTTCACGAACGCGATCAGCGCGGGCGCCCGCAGGCCCGACTGGTAGGTGTACGCGGCCAGGATCGCGAACGCGATGACGATCGGCAGGTGCCCGGTGATGCCCATCGCCTTCAGCACCGCCTCGATGCCGATGAGCTGGAGCGCGATGTACGGCATCGTCGCCACCAGCCCGGTGATCGCGATCACCAGCGCCAGCGTCGGCGACCCGAAGCGGGCCCGGACGAAGTCGGCGGGGGTGACGAACCCGTGCACGTGCGACACCGACCACATCCGCGCCAGCACCAGGAACACCAGCGGGTACACCACGACCGTGTACGGCAGCGCGTAGAACCCGATCGCGCCGGAGCCGAACACCAGCGCCGGCACCGCCACGAAGGTGTAGGCGGTGTAGAGGTCGCCGCCCACCAGGAACCACGTGATCCAGGACCCGAAGCTGCGCCCGCCGAGCCCCCACTCGTTGAGGCTGGCCAGGTCGTTCGGCCGCCGCCACCGCGCGGCCACGAACCCCATGACGGTGACCAGGAGGAACAGCAGCACGAAGACGACCAGCTCGGTCGTGTGCCCGCTCACTTGGTCATCCTGTAGACGATGGTCGTGGACGCGACGCCCACCACGATGAAGGCGAGCTGGAGCCAGTAGAAGAGCGGGAAGCCGAGCAGGCGGGGCTCGTCGGCGTTGAACAGGAACGTCAGCAGCGGCAGCACGATGGGCAGGATCAGCAGCCAGTTCCAGGGGCTGCGGTCGGTGCGTGGCTGCCCGGGTTCCCCGGTAGTCATCAACCCTCCGATGGGTGGATCTTGAGCCGGTTGTGACCGGTTCCTGACGGGTAGTCAATGGAGGGAGAGTAGCTTTGCGGTGGTATTAATCCAAATGTCGGCAATGTTACGGTTTGGCCTAAAATCGTGAAGCATTCATGGCCCGCCACACGCGCCACCACGGCAACCATAAGCACCAGCCCGTCACACCCCCTGCCCCCTGATCGGTGAACGGTCCCTTCCCCGCGCCGAACGGTCCCACCATCATCACCACCGCATTTCTCGCATCACACCGCCCGTACTCGGGAGCACCGCGTCGACCGGGGGCGCGGGCGGGGTGTCAGATGGTGCGGTCGGCGGCGGTCTTGGGGGTGTGGTGGACGTCCCCCGGCCGCCCCACCGCCCGTGTCCAGGCCGCGAACTCCACCAGCACCCCATCGGGATCCTTGAAGTAGATCGACCTGACGAACACCCCGTCGTGCATCTCCGGCGCCACCCCGAACTCGCTGTCGTCGTGGTTGAGCAGCACCCCCACGTCGATCCCCTTGGCCACGAGCCGTTCCCGGTACTCCTCGATCCGCTCGGGCGGCACGTCGAAGGCGATGTGGTTCATCGACCCGACCGCCGACAGCAGTTCCCCCCGATCCGGCAGGTTCTTCGGCGCCGACACCCCCGGCACGGCCTCGGGCGCGTCCGGGAACCAGAAGAACGCCAGCGCGTTCCCGCCCCCGCAGTCGAAGAAGAAGTGCTGGCCCCAGCCCATGGGCAGCTCGATCGTCTTGATCAGCGGCATGCCCAGCACGCCCGAGTAGAAGTCGACGGTCTGCTTCATGTCCGAGCAGACCAGTGCGACGTGGTTGACCCCGCGCAGCTCGAATTCGCTGTTCATAGTAACTCCGTACTTATCACAGGGTTGTATGAAAAAACATGACACGAGGTGTCGGGTATCCGGGGAACGATCAGGCCCATGATTGCTTTGGTGGCGGGGGCGACCCGCGGAACGGGACGGGGCATAGCGGTCGCGCTGGGCGCGGCCGGCGCGACGGTCTACTGCACGGGCAGGAGCACGCGGGAGCGGCGCTCGGAGATGAACCGGCCGGAGACCATCGAGGAGACGGCGGAGCTGGTGACCGCGGCCGGCGGGACGGGCATCGCGGTGCAGGTCGACCACCTGGACTCCGGCCAGGTCGCGGCGCTGGCCGAGCGGGTGGAGCGCGAGCAGGGCCGGCTCGACGTGCTGGTCAACGACGTGTGGGGCGGCGACCACCTCTGGGAGTGGGACACCCCGGTCTGGAAGCACGACATGGACAAGGGGTTCCGGCTGCTCAGGCTGGCGATCGACACGCACATCATCAGCAGCCGCCACCTGCTCCCGCTGCTGATCAGGAACGAGGGCGGTCTGGTCGTCGAGGTCACCGACGGCACCTGGGCCTTCAACGAGACCCGCTACCGCGAGAACGTCTACTACGACCTGGCCAAGGTGTCGGTGAACCGGCTGGCCTTCGCCTGGTCGCGCGAGCTGCGCCCGTACGGGGGGACCGCGGTGGCGGTGACGCCGGGCTTCCTGCGCTCCGAGGCCATGCTGGACAACTTCGGCGTCACCGAGGACAACTGGCGCGAGGCGAAGGTGGACATCAGCTGGATGGTCTCCGAGACCCCCGCGTACGTCGGCAGGGGCGTCGCCGCCCTCGCCGCCGACCCCGACCGGCGGCGCTGGTCGGGCAGGTCGGTCTCCAGCGAGGACCTGGCCGGGGAGTACGGCTTCACGGACGTGGACGGCAGCCGCCCGCGGGTGTGGAGCTTCATCACGGAGGTACGGGAGCCGGGCAAGGACACCGACCCGGCCGAATACCGGTGAAAGGCGTCAGGGCCGGTAGAGGGCCGACATGCGGGCGGCGGCGTCGGCGACCAGCTCCCGCAGCTCGGGCGGGTCCAGCACCTCCGCCTCCGGCCCGAACCGCAGCACCTGCGAGAACGCCACCGGCACCGACTCCACGGCCAGCCGCACCGTCCCGTCCGGCTGGAGCGAGGCGAGTGCGTCGTCGAGCGCGGCCGGGTCGGCGACGTGCCGCAGCAGCCGCACCCCCCGCTCGCTGAGCCGCAGCGTGATCACGTCCCGCAGCAACGACCGGGTGAACTGCGCCGACTGCTCCGCCCAGAAGGCGGCCAGGTCGAAGGAGGGCTCCCGGTCGAACGGCTCGGCGAGCACGGACACCGCCCCGAACCGGTGCACCCGGAAGATCAGGAACCGGGCCCCGAGCCGCGCGGCCAGGTACCAGGCGCCCGCCTTGAGCACCAGCCCGTACGGCTCCAGCGTGCGCGCGTTCCCCTTGTAGACGGCCGACACGCGGCGGTCGTTCCACACGGCCCTGGCCAGCGGCGCGAGCGCCTCCGGCGGCGGATCGCCGCCGACGAACCAGCCGGGCGCGTCCAGATGGAAGCGCTGGGCAGCCAGGGCGGGCGCGTCCCGCAGCGCGGGCGAGAGCGCGGCCGCGGCCTTCAGCCGGGCCGTGGCCGCCACCTCCTCCAGCCCCATCTCCCGCAGCGCGGCCGGCACCCCCGACAGGAACAGCGCCTCCGCCTCGGCCCGGTCCAGCCCGGTCAGCCGCGTCCGGTACCCGTCCAGCAGCCGGTAGCCGCCGCCGCGCCCCCGGTCGGCGTACACGGGCACGCCCGCCTCCGACAGCGCGAGCACGTCCCGGTGCACGGTCCGCTCGGAGACCTCCAGCTCCTTGGCCAGCTCGGCCGCCGTCATCCCGCCCCGGCCCTGCAGCAGCAGGACCAGCGACATCAACCGCGAGGCGCGCACAGCGGCAGCACCACGGCGGAGGGCAGGCCGGGGGAGTGGAAGACCTCGACGTCGGCGGGCACCATCGCGCCGTCGCCCCCGCCGAGGGGGTCGCCGGTGCCGGGGTTGCGGGCGATCGTCGGGTACGCCCCCGCCGCCACGTGCACCCTGATCCGGTGGTCGCGCCCGAACCGGTGCGCGGTCGGCCACAGGTCCACGCGGACCCGCCGGATCCCATCATGGGCCCCGTCGAGGGCGTCGGAGGCGGAAAGGCGGCGCACGCCCTCGCACACGTTGAACGAGCGCCCGTCCGGGTGCACGTCGCACACCCGCACCACCACGTCCACGTACGGCGTGCTCGACCGCACGAACAGCTCGCCCCGCACCGGCCCGATCATCTCCACGTCCGACTCCAGTGCCGCCGAACTGTACACCAGCACGTCGCGCCGCTGCTCCAGCCGCCGCTGATCACGCGGCCGGGAGTCGCCGAGCAGGACCGGCCCGCCGATCACGGGCGTCGGATGGGAGGGGTGGTACCGGAAGCGGTCGGGCGGGGCGTCCAGGGGCCCGTCGAGCCCCAGCCCGGACCCGTGCTGCAGCTGCCAGCGCTGCTCCCGCATCCCCGGCACCGGCCAGTCGGAATAGTCGCGCCACTCCTCGGCCCCCGTCACGTACAGGCGCACGGGGTCGGGCCGCAGCCCGGAGGGGTCGCCCAGCAGGTGCGCGCGGAACCAGGCCAGCGCCTCGGCCATGGAGGGCCGTCCGTGCCGGGTGTCGATGTGGTACCAGGGCCCGATCGTCAGGTACGGCCGGCGCCCCGCGGCCCGCATCGCCGTGTAGTCCTTGAGCTGCCACGGCAGGAAGACGTCGTACCAGCCGCCCAGCATGGTGACGGCCGCCTCCACCTCGCCCGCCCCCGGCGAGAAGTCGCGCTGCCTCCAGTAGGCGACGTCCGGGTCGGCGTGGTGCGTGAGCAGGTCCTGGTAGAACCGCAGCGGCCGCCCGGCCGAGGCCAGGTCCAGCTCGGCCACGGGACGGCCCGACAGGACCGCCCTGCGGGTCAGCCGGGGCGCGGTCAGCACGGCGGCCCCGCCGAACCGGCGCGACATGCCGTCGGTGAGCGTGGTCCAGCTCAGCACCGACTCCAGCGCGAACGCGCCGCCCACGTACGCCGCGTCCCTGAACTGGGAGGCGGTGATCTGCGTGGCCATGGCCTTCAGCTCGGGCCCGGCGTAGGGCGCGACGGCCCACTGCGTGTAGCCGAGGTAGGAGGGGCCGAACATCGCGAACGAGCCGCCGTACCAGGGCTGCTTGCGCAGCCAGGCGATGGTGGCCAGGCCGTCGTCGTGCTCGTCGCCGAGCGGGTCGAGCAGGCCGCCGGAGCCGAAGCCGCCGCGGCAGCTCTGGATGACGACGTGGAAGCCGTGCCGGGCGAAGCCGCGGCCGTAGTACCAGCCGAACAGGCCGCGCCGGCCGTACGGGGAGCGCATCAGCACGACGGGGGCCCGCCCGCCTGCGGGCGGGGCGTAGTGGTCGGCCAGCAGCGTCACGCCGTCGGGCATCGGAACGGGAAGATCCCGCTGGAGATGCACGCGTCTCATGTACTAACCAGTAACAGATGCCGCCCGGGGTGCGGTAGCCCGGGGGCATCCGTTGCGGATTCAGCCCAGTTGAATAGCGATGTCACGCACCTGGCGGTTCATCGGGAACGTTCCCACGAGGGCGGCGTTGCCGGTCAGCGCGTTCACCGTGTAGAAGCGGTAGGCGCCGCGCACCTTGAGCGCGGCGTAGGCGGTGTTCGACACCGTCACGCCCCCGCGTAGCCGGCTGAAGACGTCGAACCCGGCGCCGGTCGCCGCGTCCACGCCCAGCTTGCCCGCCGGGGCCAGGTTGCCGGCGTTGGCGGGTGACTGCACGGAGATCTGGTCGCCCGTGGTGTCCACGTCGAACAGCGTCGTCGCGGTGGCCGGGTCCAGGTCGTTGTTGGTGTAGCCGGCGCCGGTCACGCCGGTCGCGGTCGCCCCGGCCGTGGCGGGCGGGACGGGCGGATTGGTGAGGGCGCCGTCACGGGCGGTCGTGCCCGCGGCGGGGGCGCCGTTCGGGTCGTCGAGGTTGTGGCGCAGGTTCTGGCCGGTGTCGCTGATGACGCGAAGCCGGTTCGCGGCGGGGTTGAAGTCGACGCCGAACGCCGCGCCGTTCAGCGGGACGGTCAGCTGGGACACCTTGGTGGCCCTGGCCCGGTTGTCCAGGGTGTAGATGCCGCCCTTGTCGCCGACGGCGTACAGTCTGCGGTTCTGGACCCGGTAGTCGATGCCGACGACCTTCATGTCGCCCCTGAGTCCGCTGATTCTGCCGACCCGGCTGACGTCGCGCGGGTTGCCCGCGTCGAAGAGGACCAGGTCGCCCATGGTGGTCAGGCCCGCGACGCGGGGGCCGTCGAAGCGGTGCCGGGCCTGCGCGGGCGAGGCCAGGCCGGCGCCCAGGACAGTGCCCGCGCCGAGCACGACGACGGCGAGCGCCAGTTGCTTGCGCATCAGATCTCCTTGTGTGGGTGTTGCCTTGCCCCTTTCTTCGCTGACCCGCCGCCTTTGGATGGGTAAGGGCACCCATTGACGAAGGGTGCCCTTACCCGAGGGTCGCTACGGGGTCGCCCGGTCGGGGCGCTCCGAGATGCGGACGGCGTTCACGATCGTGTCGCCCTGCCGGGTGGCGAAGCGCACGTTGAGCTGGCCGTCGGTGACCTTCACCGTGTACTGCCTGCTCACCGCCGTGTACGTGCCCGCCTCCAGGGCCAGGTCGAGCGCCGGGATCGCCAGCTGCCCCTCGACGAGGACGTCGAAGACCCGCTTGCCCGGCTTGGTGCTCTTCAGATCGGCGAAGTCCAGCTCGACGGTGTACGTGCCGGCGGGCACGTTGTCGAACCGGTACTCCAGCATCTTCTCCCTGGCGGTCTTGAACAGCGCCTGGTCGGCGGTGCCCGCGATGGCCTTGGACGTGCTCGACGTGCCGGTCGAGGTGGCCACGTAGCCGTAGCCGCCCGCGGCGTACTTCTTGTCCGGCGTCCAGGTGTCACCGGCGCTGTCGACCACGTTCTTGGAGGCGCCGGTGTCGATGGCGACCTGGAGCTTCGGCACCACGACCGACACCTTGATCTCGATGGTCGGCTGCCGGCCGCTGGCCGAGCGGACCAGGAGCTTGCCCGTCTTCACCGTGCCGGGCGCGACGCCCGCGCTGGAGAGCGTGGCCTTCAGCGTCGCCTTCTGCCCCTTGGCCAGCTCGCCCGAGGCCGGGGTCGTGGCGAACCACGGCTCGGACACCACCGTGTAGGGCGTCGGCGAGCCCAGGTTCGTCAGCTCCAGCGTCCTGGTGCGGGTGGACTCGGCCGGCATCACCACGGTCAGCTCGCCCGCCGACGCGCTCACCTGGCCGGTGACCAGCGCCGTGTCGATCCGGGTCACCGTCGTGGGCGCGATCGTGACCGCCTTGGTGAAGGTGCCGTAGTGCTCCTTGGACACCACGACCTCGTAGTCGCCGGCCAGCACCTGCCCGTAGAACGAGCCGTCCTCGCCGGTCGTGAACGTGACCACGTCGCCCACCTTGACCGTCGCCCCGGCCAGCGGCTTGCCGTCGTTGGCGTCGGTGACCGCGCCGGTGACCAGGCCGTGCCGGCTGGCCGTGAACGTCAGGCCCTGCCCCGAGGACAGCGCCGGCTCCTCGTAGGAGTACTGCATGGCGTCGGTGCCGCCCGCGTTCTCGATGCCGACGGTGGCGCTGGAGCCCTGCTCGCGCTCGCTCTCGATGTCCTTGTACCGGAAGCCGACCGAGCCGTCCTCGCCCAGCAGCGCCGAGAACGACACCCGCTGGTCGGCGTCGTTGTAGAAGCCGGCGTTACGCCACTCCACGACGAACGTCCGGTGCGGTGCCGTGCCCGTCACGCCGGTGTAGACCCCGGCCTGGGCGTCCACGATGAGGTCGTCCCAGTACGGGTAGACCGCGTTGTTGGGCGTGGTCGTGGTCGGCAGGCGGCCGTTGCTGCCGGTGGTGACCCGGTCGGTGGCGAAGGAGACGTACCCGTTCGTGCCGATCCACGCCTTGCCGTTGCCCGTGCCGTAGAACGGGACCGGGAACGGCAGCGTCACCTGCACGGCCTCGTCGTCGCCGGACAGCGCCAGCTTCTCGGTGCCCGCCACGTACGCCTGGGCGCCGCTGCGGCAGGTGTAGCCGAAGTTGTCGCCGCGCAGCGGCAGCTCGATGTCCTTGGCCACGTCACCGGCCACCGAGACGGACGCCGTCGTGCCGCTGGAGCAGCGGGACACCGGCGTGATCTTCAGCTCGTAGTCGCCGTGCGGCAGCGTCAGGCTGTAGCGGCCCGAGGCGTCGGTCACGGCGCTCACCGGCGTGCCGGTCGCCTCCACCGTCGCGCCCGCCTCCGGCGTGCCCGCGGTGCTGACCGTGCCGGACACCACGCCGGACTGCTGCCTGGCCATGCTCACGTCCGCGGTCGTGGCCTGCCCGGCCGTGATCACGGCCGTCGCGGTGGCCTTCGCGTAGCCGAACTTCTCCGCGCTGACCTGGTACTCGCCCGGCAGCAGGCGCGGCACGGCGTACGTGCCGTCCTCGCCGGTCGTCACCGTACGGCTCAGCGGCCCCGAGAGCGTGACCGTCACGCCCGCCACGGGCGCGCCGTCCGAGGTGACGGTGCCGCGCAGGTCGCCGAGGCCCTCGTGCGGCGCGGCCTGCACGGCGGCGTACGTGTCGAGCCGGCCCTCGCCCCAGACGTTGTTGTCGGTCGCGGTGCCGCCGCAGCTGGTGTCGCTGACGTCCAGGGCCGTGCTGTCGAGCAGCGGCCGGGTGGCCGCCACCTTGCCCTGCAGGCCGGGCGAGCCGGACCAGATCAGCGCGACCGTGGCCGCCACGTGCGGCGAGGCCATCGAGGTGCCGGTGAAGCTGCTGTAGGTGTTGCCCGGGGTCGAGGAGCGCACGTTGACGGCCGGGGCCGCGATGTTCGGCTTGATCTCGCCGTTCTCGCCCTCGCCCTTGCTGGAGCGGTTGTACAGCGCGTTGTTGATGTCGAAGCCGCCCGCGCTGTAGCTCTCCACGTACTGGCCGGGCGAGCCGCTGGTGCGGCAGGCCGGGCCCTCGTTGCCGTTGGCGAAGGCCGGGAAGATCCCGGCCGCGACCCACGCCTCGACGGTCTCCTTGTACCAGGGGTCGTACCCGTCGCCGCCCCAGGAGTTGTTGACGATGTCGGGGGCCAGGTCGGGGCGCGGGTTCTGGCCGTTCAGGTCGGTCGGCGCCAGGACCCACTGCCCGGCCGCCAGCAGCGAGGCGTCGGTGCAGGTGTTGAGCTCGCAGCCCTTGGCGGCGATCCACTTGGCGCCGGGCGCGACGCCGATGCCGTTCGCGCCGACCATCGTGCCCATGGTGTGGGTGCCGTGGCCGTTGTTGTCGCACGGCGCGGCGCTCGGGCAGACGCGCGCCGGGTCGAACCAGTTGTAGTCGTGCGTGAACGTGCCGTCCTGGTTCCTGCCGCGGTAGCTCTGGACCAGCTCGGGGTGGTCGAACTGGGCGCCGGAGTCGATGTGGGCGATCACGATGCCCTCGCCGCGGTTGCCCAGCTCGCTCCAGACGCGCGGGGCGTTGACCCGGTCGACGTTCCACTCGACCGCGTTCACCTTGACCTCGGCCTTGCCGGGCGTGGGGTCGGGCAGCTTGACGGTGCGGACCGGCTGGATGCTCTCGACCTCGGGCAGCTTGGCGATCTCGCCCGCGAGCTTCTCGTCGGCGGTCACCCGTACGGCGTTGACGATCCAGTACGGGGTGTAGTCGGTGTGGCGGGCGTCAAGCAGCTTGCGCAGGCCCGCCTGGGAGGCGGTGGCCCGCTCGGTCTTGGCCTCGAAGACCAGCTCGGCCTTCGTGTCCTTGGCGATCGCCCGGCGGGCGCCGCTCAGGTCGGCCGCCCCTTTCATCCGGACCCAGAAAGTGGCCTTGTCGTCCTTGTCGAGCTGCGCCTGGACGGCGGCGTCGATCTTCGCCGGCTCCGGCGCGGCCTGCGCCGGGGCCTGCGGGACGCATAAGCCTGCGGTGACGGCGATCCCGACCAGGACCGCACGCCAGCGGGGGGTGTTGAGCACGCGACTCTCCTTCGAGTCCCTCGAGACAAGAGGTGATCTTTACGCTTCTGTCGAGAAGCGTGGAGAGATCTTGTCGGGAAAGCAAGAGGTGTCGCGAAATGTAACGTGACTGCCTGAAATGTAATCTGGTCAGTGGAAATGTCGCCGTATCATCCGGCGATCCTCGTCACGGCCGGTAGCCGAGTTGCCGCATGATCGCCAGGAAGTACGCCTTGATCTGCTCGGCGTCCTCGTCGTCGGGATGGCCGGCGACATGGCCCGTCACCGCGCTGCTCAGCAGCTCCTGCACCACGTCCACGTCGAGGTCCGCCGGGAGCTCGCCGCGTTCGCGGGCCGCGGCCAGCGCGTCGCGCACCACCGCCGCCCGCCGCCCGCCGTTGCTCTCCCGGTAGGTCCGCAGCAGATCGGGATAGTCGTCGACCGTCCCGAAGACCCGCCGGAGCAGGATCCGGTTGCGCGGATCGGCCAGATGCAGCGCCCATTCGGCGAACATGTGGTCGAGGTCGCGCCAGCCGGTGAACGCGGGGTCGAAGTCGTGCATGGCCCACTGCAGGGTGCGCACCAGCAGTGCGGTCTTGTCGGTGTACCTGCGGTAGACCGTCGCCCTCGTCACGCCGGCCCGCTTGGCGACCTGCTCGATGCTGGTCTGCTGGGCGCCGTACTCGATGAGCAGGTCGAGCGCGGCCGCCAGGATGGCCGTGTCGGCCTCCTGGCTGCGCGGCCGTCCGGCGGGTCGCGCTGCTCGCGTGCCGGTCGTGCCGAGGTCGTCGGTGGTCATCATGCGCGGCGGGTCACCATCTTGTCGTAGAGGCGGTCCGGCAGGAGTCTATTGACCCGCAGCGGCAGACCGGCCAGGTAGCCGGCGGCGTAGCGGGGCTTCGGGCCGCGCGCGGCCACGATCCGCGCGACGGCCCGGCCGACCACGCGCGGGTCCGACGCCCTGCTGCCGGGCCCGAACCCCTTCTCGGCCCCGGCCGCCATCCACGGCCGATGCCGGACGACGCGCCCGTGACGACGCAGACCCGGCCGCTCACTCCTGGACGTCCCAGGTGACCGGGAGGCTGTGCACCCCGTAGATGAGCATGTCGGTGCGGAGCGGCACCTGGTCCGGCTCGACCGCCAGCCGCAGCGACGGGAACCGCCTGAACAGGGCCGGATAGCCGGCCTGCATCTCCACCCTGGCCAGCTGCTGGCCCAGGCACTGGTGCACGCCGTGGCCGAAGGCCACGTGCCCGCCGGTGTCCCGGCGCAGGTCGAGGGCGTCGGGGTCGGGGAACCGTTTCGGGTCGCGGTTGGCGGCCGGGACCGAGATCGTGACCGTCTCACCGGCCCTGACCAGCTCGCCGCCCAGCTCGACGTCCTCCAGCGCCGTACGGACGAGGAAGGGGATGATCGTGAGGTAGCGCAGCAGCTCCTCCACCACCTGCTCCACCCTGCCGGGCTCGTCGCGCAGGACGGCAGGCCGGCCGGGGTGGCACAGCAGCGCGAACGTGCCCAGGGCGAGCATGTTGGCGGTGGTGTCGAGCCCGGCGCCCAGGAGCATGAAGCCGATGTTGGCCAGCTCCTCGTCGGTGAGGTCGCTTCTGGTGAGGCCGCTGAGCAGGTCGTCGGTGGGTTCGGCCCGCTTGGCCACGACCAGGTCGCGCATGCGCGCCTGCATCGTCAGGAAGGCAGAGATCTTCTGCTCCTGCGTGGCGTCCGGTCGCACCAGCTCGGTGGCCTCGGTCATGAAGCCCGCCCGCTCCTCCTCGGGCACGCCGAGCAGCTCGCAGATCACCACCGCCGGGACCGGAGCCGCGAACGCCGTGACCAGGTCGGCGGGCGGGCCCTGCCGTTCCATGAGGTCCAGCCGGTGCTCGGTGATCTCCTCGATGCGCTCGGTGAGCAGGCGCATCCTGCGCACGGTGAACTCGCCGGTGAGCAGGTGGCGGTAGCGGGTCTGCTCGGGCGGGTCCATCCCGATGAACATCCCGGGAGGGCTCGGCCGGGCCGTGCTCGTGCTCTCGACGGGGATGTGCCGCAGCTCGGAGCGGGCGCTGAAGCGGCGGTCGGCCAGCACCTCGCGCGCCAGCGCGTGACTGGTGACCAGCCGGCCCAGGTGGCCGTCGGGGTAGGCCAGGCGGGTGATGGGGGTGTGCTCGCGCAGCTCGGCCAGGCCGTCGGGAGGGTCGAACGGGTTCGGGCGCGCGGTGGGGAGGGTGATCGCCTCGGTCTCGGACATCTCAGGTCTCCTCTCGATCACATGAATACAGTACAGCTCTGTATTCAAAGTCGCGCACCCGGGGCGGGCGGGCGGGTCGGCGTTGCGCGATCATGGTGCGCCGGTTAACCTGTTCCCATGCGAAGTCACGCCCAGCTCCAGTGGTGGCGCCGCTCCTAGGCGGCGCGTGTTTCGCATTCCTCAACGGACGGCCGCCCCGGATGGCGGCCTTTCGCGTGTCCGCCCCCGGGGCTCGATCATTTGACGTGGTAAAGGGGCAGGAATTGGAGACGAGCGGATATACCACCGCCGGGGGCATCGGTGTCGAGCGCGAGGCGCGCGAGGTGGACGAAGCCGCCCTCGAAGAGATCGTGACCGCGCTCGGGCAGAGGCGCGGCGGCGCGTTCTCCTCGGGCATGGACTACCCGGGCCGCTACAGCCGATGGGCCTTCGGCTACGTCGACCCGTGCCTGGAGCTGGTCGCCAAGGGCCGCACCATCTCGGCGACCGCGCTCAACGAGCGCGGCAGGGTCGTGCTGCCCGCCGTCGCCTCCTGCCTGCTGGCCGCCGGCAAGCCGGTCGCCGAGCCGACGCCGGACCACGTCGAGGTGTACGTCCCCGAGCCCGGCAATGATCCAGGGGACCTGCTGCCGGAGGAGATGCGCAGCCGCCGGCCCACCGTGTTCACCGCGATCCGCGAGGTCATCGCCGCCTTCAAGGGCGAGGACCCGCACCTCGGCCTGTACGGCGCGTTCGGCTACGACCTGGCCTTCCAGTTCGAGCCCATCAGGCAGGAGCTCGTCCGCCCCGACGACCAGCGAGACCTCGTCCTCCAGCTGCCCGACCGCATCATCGTGATCGACCGGCAGCGCGAGTCCAGCATCGAATACCGCTACGAGTTCACCGTCGACGGCGCCACCACCCGCGGCCTGGAGCGCACCGGCGCCACCGCCGAGCCGGTCACCCCCGGCGAGCTGCCCAAGAACCCCGAGAAGGGCGAATACGCCAAGGTCGTGGCGGCCGCGAAGGAGAAGTTCAAGCGCGGCGACCTGTTCGAGGTCGTGCCCGGGCAGGTCTTCCACGCCGCCTGCACCGACCCGTCGGCCTTCTACCGCGGCCTGCGGCACAGCAACCCGGCGCCGTACGAGTTCATCATCAGCCTCGGCCAGGGCGAGCACCTGGTCGGCGCCTCGCCCGAGATGTACGTCCGGGTCAGCGGCGACCGCGTCGAGACCTGCCCCATCTCCGGCACCATCGCCCGCGGCAGCAACCCGGTCGAGGACGCCGAGGCCATCCGCACCCTCCTGTCCAGCGTCAAGGAGGAGTCGGAGCTGACCATGTGCACCGACGTCGACCGCAACGACAAGTCGCGCATCTGCGTGCCCGGCACGGTCAAGGTCATCGGGCGCCGCCAGATCGAGCTCTACTCCCGCCTGATCCACACGGTCGACCACATCGAGGGGCGGCTGCGGCCGGAGTTCGACGCGTTGGACGCGTTCCTCACCCACATGTGGGCCGTGACGGTCACCGGCGCGCCCAAGACGTGGGCCATGCAGTTCATCGAGGACCACGAGGCCACGACCCGCAGGTGGTACGGCGGCGCCATCGGCTTCATCGGCTTCGACGGCTCCATGAACACCGGCCTGACCCTGCGTACCGCCCAGATCAAGAACGGCGTGGCGACGGTCAGGGCCGGGGCGACGCTGCTGTTCGACTCCGACCCCGAGTCGGAGGAGCGCGAGACCGAGCTCAAGGCCAGCGCCCTGCTCGGCGCCCTGGCCGCGGTGAACCGGCCCGGCACCGTCCCGGTCCCCGAGCCCAGGCCGCAGCCGGGCCAGGGCATGAAGGTGCTGCTCGTCGACCACGAGGACTCCTTCGTCAACACGCTGGCCGACTACTTCCGCCAGGAAGGCGCCGACGTGGTGACGCTGCGCCACGGCTTCCCGATCCACATGGTCGACGAGATCGCGCCCGACCTGGTGGTGCTCTCGCCGGGGCCCGGCTGGCCGTCCGACTTCGGCATGGCGGCGCTGCTCGACCAGATCTACGCCCGCGACCTGCCGGTGTTCGGCGTCTGCCTCGGCCTGCAGGCCATGGTCGAGCAGGCCGGGGGCACGCTGGAGCTGCTCGGCTACCCCGAGCACGGCAAGCGCGGGCAGGTCTCGCGGATCGCCGACAGCGCGCTGCTGGAGGGGCTGCCCGACGAGTTCACCGCGGCCCGCTACCACTCGCTGCACGCCAAGCAGCCCGGCGTCGTCGGCTTCGCCGCGACCGCGCTCACGCCCGACGGCAACGTCATGGCGATCGAGGACGTCGAGCGGCGGCGCTTCGCCGTGCAGTTCCATCCCGAGTCGATCCTCACGCAGGAGGGCGGCGCGGGCGCCAAGGTCATCGCCAACGTGCTGCGCCTGTCGCGCAGATAACGCCTGCGGATTGCGTAGGTAAAACGGCCGCGGGGGCGTGCGGAGCTCCCCTAGAGTCTCCGCATGCTCCCCGTAGACCTGCCCGGCACGGTGCGTGACGCGCTGCTCGCCCCGCTCGTCGACCACCACTGTCACGGGGTGCGGCGGGACGACCTGAGCAGAGCCGCGTTCGAGCTGCTCATCAACGAGGGCGGGTGCCCGGCTCCGCCCGGCACCACCCATTTCGACACGCCGCTCGGGGCGGCCGTGCGCCGCTGGTGCGCGCCGCTGCTCGACCTGGAGCCGCACGCCCCACCGGCCGTCTACGTCTCGCGCCGCGAGGAGCTGGGCGCGGCCGAGGTCAACCGGCGGCTGCTGGCCGGGGCCGGAGTGGTGGCGTTCCTGGTGGACACCGCACCCGCGGAGATCGGCCCGAGGGAGATCGGCCCGAGGGAGATCGGCCCGAGGGAGATCGGCGCAGGGGACATCGACCTGCTGACGGCCACCGAGATGGGCCGCCACGGCGGGGCCGCCGCCGACGAGCTCGTACGGATCGAGCAGGTCGAGCGGGAGGTGGCCGAGGACGCGCCGCTGGCCGTGGACTACCTGGACGGACTCGGCGACGAGCTGACCGCCAGGGCCGCCAGGGCGGTCGGGCTGAAGACCGTCATGGCCTCGCTCCACGGCCTCGACTTCGACCCGGCCAGGCCCACCAGAGGGGCGGTGATCGCGGCGGCCAACCGGCGCCTGTCGGATCCGAAGCAGCCGCTGACGGACGAGGTCCTGCTGCGCCACCTGCTCTGGAGCGCGGTCGACGTGGCCAGGGAGCGCGGGCTGCCGGTGCAGTTCCATACCGGCTTCGGCGGCTCGGGGCTCGACCTGCACCGCACCGACCCGGGCCGGCTGGGCGTGTTCGCCAGGCTCCTGCAGCCGGTCGGCGTGCCGCTCATCCTGCTGCACTGCTACCCGTACCATCGCCAGGCCGCCTTCCTCGCCGGCCGCCACCCGCACGTCTACGTGGACGTCGGGCTGGCGCTGCCGCACACCGCCGCCGCCTCGGCCAGGGTCGTGGACGAGCTGCTGGAGCTGGCGCCGTTCCACAAGCTGCTGTTCAGCTCCGGCTGCCACGGCGTGGCCGAGACGTGCTACCTGGGCGCGCTCTACTACCGGCAGGCGCTCGGCGCGGCGCTCGGGTCGCGGCTGTCGGCGGGGGAGTGGAGCGCCGCGGACGCCGCCCGGATCGCCCACATGATCGGCTCGGGCAACGCCCGCCGCGTCTACCGCCTGTGAGCCCCGGGGGCGCCGACTCGCGCCGAGCGGCCCGACCTGGTTTGCTGGGGGCCGTCACAACACCCGACCTGAGCAGGGGGCTCTCTGTGGGCACTGTCGAACCCGAGGACGAGATCACGTTCCGCAGTGACGTGGACGTGGAGCTGGTGAAGGCCGCCGCGTCGGACGCCGACGTGTTGTGGGCCGCGCGCGTCTCCACGAAGGGTGAGAGCTCTCTGGAAGAGATCGAAGCCGATCCCCAGCGTTCCAAGGGCCTCATCAACTTCCTGATGCGCGACAGGCACGGCACGCCGTTCGAGCACTCTTCCATGACCTTCTACGTCAGGGCGCCGATCTTCGTTTTCCGGGAATTCATGAGACACCGCACGTTTTCCTATAACGAGGAGTCCGGCAGGTATCGGAAGTTGACGCCGGTTTTCTATGTGCCCGGCCCCGACCGGAAGCTGGTGCAGGAGGGAAAGCCCGGCAAGTACGTGTTCCTGGACGGCACCGCCGAGCAGCACAAGCTGGTGACCGAGGCGACCCAGGAAAGCTACCGGCAGTCCTATCAGGCCTATCTGGAAATGCTCGAGGCCGGGGTGGCGCGCGAGGTGGCCCGCACGGTGCTGCCGGTCGGCCTCTACTCCTCGATGTACGCCACCTGCAACGCCCGCGCCTTGATGAACTTCCTGTCGCTCCGGGTCAAGCGCGAGGACTCCACGTTCCCGTCGTTCCCGCAGCGTGAGATCGAGATGGTCGCCGAGAGGATGGAGGCGCTGTGGGCCGAGCTCATGCCGCTGACGCACGAGGCGTTCGAGGCCAACGGGCGGGTCTGCCCCTGAATCCGGCTCAGGGCAGGCGGGACATGGTCTCGCTGATCAGCTGAGTGAGGATCGACGCGGTCGCGGGGCGGGCGTCGAGGAGTTGGTCCAGGCGGGCCCGCCACGCGCCCGCCTCCTTGTAGATCGCGTCCGCGTCCGCCCGCAGTCGCAGCCGCGTCTCGCTGAGCCGCGTCTGGTGGACGATCCCCCAGCTGGTGGCCGACCGCGTCGCTGAGCCACCAGTAGGCGTCCGTGTCCGCCGCGGAGACGAAGATCCGGGCGCCTTCCCAGGCCACGCGCCTGGGATGGAGGACTGCCATGGCCGGATGTTACGCCCCTCGCGCCGGGAGGGGAAAGGGACCGGTCACCGCGCAGGCGCCCCGGGAGTGAACCCCGCCGGGTGAATACGATTTTTTCTCGCGTTTTCCGTCCGAAATTCGCCTGCGAAGCATAACGAGGTAACTACAGATGGTTCGCTTCGCACCGTATTGAGGAGAAACGGTTGTGACGCGTCATCAGTGGTGTAAGACTCAATTTTGAGCGCATCGGCTGTGCCGGGGTGGGGCCGCGCGCTCAAGACCCGGAGCCGTCAGGGAGGTGAACGACACGACCGGAACCCGATTCCGGTCCAAAGGTGGGGTTGATAAATGTCGTTGAATCCGCGCCTGGTAAAAGAGAGTTTCTCCGTCATCGAGCCGGTGGCCGACAAGGCGACGGCCTACTTCTACGGCCGGCTGTTCACCGAGAGTCCGCATCTGCGGGGCATGTTCCCGCCCGCGATGGACGTTCAGCGGGACCGCCTGTTCAGCGCGTTGACCCGGATCGTCTGGAGCCTGGACAGCCCGGACAGCCTCGCGGCGTACCTGGGCCAGCTGGGGAGGGACCACCGCAAGTACGGCGTGATCGCCGAGCACTACACCGCCGTCGGCAACGCCCTGCTCGCCACCGTCCGCCGCTTCGCCGCCGAGATCTGGAACGGTGAGATCGAGGCCGCCTGGGTCGCCGCCTACACGGCGGCCGCCAACCTCATGATCGCGTCGGCCGAGTCCGACGCCGGGGTCTCGCCCGCCTGGTGGCCGGCCGAGGTGATCGACCACGAGCTGCGCCACCCCGACATCGCCGTCCTCACGCTGCGGCCGGTCGAGCGGCTGCCGTACACGCCGGGCCAGTACGTCAACGTGCAGACCGCGCGCTGGCCGCGCGTCTGGCGGACGTTCTCCATCGCGAACGCGCCGCGCGCCGACAACACGCTCAGGCTGCACGTCCGCTCGGTCCCGGGGGGCTGGGTGTCCACCACGCTCATCAGGCACACCCGGATCGGTGACACGATCCTGCTGGGCCCCCCGATGGGCACGATGGCGCCGTGCGAGCACAGCATGCGCGACGTGCTGTGCGTGGCGGGCGGCACCGGTCTGGCTCCGCTGAAGGCGATCATCGAGCACATCATCGTCTCGGGGCGGCGGCCCAACATCCACCTGTTGTTCGGCGCGCGCACGGTCGGGGAGCTCTACGACATGCCCGACCTGATCAGGATGGAGTCGTCGTTCCCCTGGCTGCGGGTGCTGCCCGTGGTGTCGGACCAGCCCGGGTACGACGGGATGCGCGGCCACCTGCCCGAGGTCACACAGCGCTTCCACTCCTGGGCGGAGCACGACGTGTACGTGTGCGGCCCGCCCGGCATGGTCAACGAGACCGTACGCCGCCTCCAGATCGACGGGGTGCCCCTGTCGCGTATCCACCGGGACATCATCCATAGCGAACGCTGACAGATCTTGACACTTCGGGTCGAAAGGTGCGAGGTGGAGGATGACACGCCAACGTGGAGGTGGACTGTGCCATCCCCCGCCAGGCGCCGACGAATCGGCGGGCTGCTGACCGTACTGCTCCTCCTGATCCCCCTTCCCGCCCAGGCGTCATCGGAGGCCATCCCGCTGACGGAGCTGGGGACCGGCGCGTACGCGAACGCCACCGGCCAGCCTGGCGCCGAGGCCGGCACCCAAACTGGGCCCGACACTTTCCAGGCGGGCACGACCATCGTGACCGCCCACCAGGTGGGCCGGTTCTTCGACGGCGGGGCGTCCGGCATCGCCTTCGCGACCTCGACCGACAGCGGCGCCACGTGGACGAAGGGCGCGCTGCCGGGCATCACCACGTCCGGCGGCGGGTCCTACCAGCGGGTGAGCGACCCGTCGGTGGCCTACGACGCCCGGCACGGCGTCTGGCTGATCTCCTCGCTGGCGCTCACCGACGCGCCCACCGACGCGCCCACCGACGCGCCCACCGACGCGCCCACCGACAGGGGCGGGGTCATCGGGGCGGCGGTGCTCACCAGCCGCTCCGCCGACGGCGGCCTGACCTGGGACGCCCCCGTCACGACGGCCGTCGCGGGCGGCGGCGACCTGGACAAGAGCTGGGTCGTCTGCGACAACGGCTCCCGCAGCCCGTACTACGGCCGCTGCTACGTCGTCTTCGACGACATTGCCTCGGGCCTCGCGATCAAGGTGGCCCGCTCCGCCGACGGCGGCCTGACCTGGGCCGAGACCGGCACGTCCGCGACCGGGCTCGGCGGGCAGCCGGTCGTGCGGCCGAACGGCGCCGTCGTCGTGCCGTACCTGAGCGACGAGGGCCAGATCCGCGCCCTGCGCTCCCGCGACGGCGGCACGAGCTGGGGCCGCGGCGCGCTCGTCTCCACCGTGCAGCGGCACGTGGTCGCGGGCGGGCTGCGGGCCGCGCCGCTCCCGTCGGCGGAGGTGGACGCGGCCGGCACCGTGTACGTCGCCTGGCCCGACTGCCGCTTCCAGCTCAGCTGCGGCGGCAACGACATCGTCATGAGCACCTCGGCCACCGGCGCGGAGTGGAGCCACGTCCTGCGCGTCACCGACGACGGCGGCGACCACTTCATCCCCGGTCTCGGCGTCGACCCCGGCAGCGCGGGCGAGACGGCCCGGCTGGCGCTGGTCTACTACCGCTACCCGTCCGCCGGCTGCACGGCCGCCACCTGCCGCCTCACGGTCGGCTACACCTCCTCCGCCAACGGCGGCGCGACCTGGTCCGCCCCCGTCGAGCTGCACGGGCCGATGGAGCTCGGCCGGCTCGCCGACTCCGCGCAGGGCCGCATGGTGGGCGACTACCTCTCCACCTCGGTCGTGCCCGGCGGCAACGCGTACGTGGCCTTCACCGCCGCCGGGGCGCCCGCGGGCGCGGCGCTGGACATGCGGACCTACACCGTCACGGGCGGGCTGCCGATCATCGGCGGCGGCCGTCCCACGATCGCCATCGAGGCGCCCGTCGCCGCCGGCGAGGAGGTGCCCGGCCCGCCCGCCCCCGCCCGCTAACCCAGCAGGCCCTGGTGGAACGCGGCGGCGGTCTCCTCGTCGTTCGGCCAGAACGTCTCGATGGCCAGCTCGGAGACCGTCACGTCCACCGGCGTCCCGAACGTCGCGATCGTCGTGAACATCGACAGCACCCGGTCGCCGGCCGCGATCCGCAGCGGCACCAGGATGTCGGCGGGGCCCGGCACGTGCGCCACGTTCAGGTCCACCCCCGGGTAGGTGTACGAGGCCAGCTCGTCGTGCAGCTCGGCCAGCCGCCCGTCGCCCGAGCCCTCGGCCTGCCGGCGCAGCTGGTAGAGCAGGTGCGCCCGGACCTCGGCCAGGTTCAGCAGCCGGCCGCCCATCGCGTCGGGGTGCAGCGAGAGCCGCATCACGTTGATCGGCTCCTTCAGCAGCTCGGCGGGCACCCCGTCCATGAACATCGCGGCCGCGGAGTTGGCCGCCACCAGGTTCCACACCGCGTCCACCACGACCGCCGGGTACGGCTCGTGCCCGGCCAGGATCTTGTCCAGCGCCTGGCGCACGACCTCCATCTCCGGGGCACGGACCTCGCGTTCCGGATATACCGGGGCGAACCCGGCGGACACCAGCAGCCTGTTGCGGTGCCGCAGCGGCACTCCCAGCTCCTCGGCCAGTTTCATCACCATCTCGCGGCTCGGCCGGGCGCGCCCGGTCTCCATGAAGCTGATGTGGCGGGCCGAAACGCCGGCCTCGATGGCCAGGTCCAGCTGGCTCACCCGCCGCCGCTGCCGCCACGAGCGCAACAACTCACCAAATGTCTCTTCATTTACGGCCACTGCTCCCATATCCGGCACAGTAGCGACTGGAGGGAAGCGTCACGATTACCTCCCGGGTAATGCGGCTTCGTGGACGGAAAACTCCCAGTCCTCTGAGACTGTCGTCCCTGCGTGGCACGATGGCCGCAGACCAACAAGGGAGCTTGCCATGAGTGACACACTGCTCGCGATCGGCACCCGCAAGGGCCTCTTCCTCGCCCGCTCCACCGGCGGCGGCCCGTTCGACGTCGAGCCGATCCAGTTCTCGACGGTCGGGGTGTCCGCGGTGGCGATCGACCCGCGAGGCCCCTCGCCGCGGCTCCTCGCGGGCATCGAATACGGTCATTTCGGTCCGTCCGTCATGTATTCGGATGACCTCGGGAAGACGTGGAAGGAGGCGGAGCAGCCGCCCATCGCCTTCCCGGACAAGACCGGGGCGACCCTGACGAGGGTGTGGCAGCTCGCGCCCTCGCCGTCCGAGCCCGGCGTGGTCTGGGCCGGCGTCGAGCCGGGCGCGCTGTTCCGCTCGGAGGACGGCGGCGTCACCTACCGGCTCGTCGAGGGCCTGTGGGAGCACCCGCACCGGTCGCAGTGGCAGCCGGGCGGCGGCGGCCTGTGCCTGCACACCATCGTCCTGCACCCGGCCGACCCGCGGATCATGGGCGTCGCGATCTCCACCGGCGGCTTCTACCGCTCCTTCGACGGCGGGTTGTCGTGGGAGGCCGCCAACCGCGACATCCGGGCCCCGTTCCTGCCCGAGGGGGCGCAATATCCGGAGTTCGGGCAGTGCGTGCACAAGGTCGCCATGCATCCCTCCCGGCCCGAGCGCCTCTACCTCCAGCACCACTTCGGCGTCTACCGCAGCGACGACTTCGGCGGAGTCTGGCACGACATCGGCGCCGCGCTGCCCTCCGACTTCGGCTTCCCGATCGCGGTGCACCCCTCGCGGCCCGACACGGTCTTCGTGCTGCCGCTGACGGCCGACGTCGACCGCACCCCGGTCGGCCACCGCTATCGCGTCTTCCGCAGCGACGACGCGGGCGGCACGTGGCAGCCGTTCGGCTCGGGCCTGCCCGATGGGCCCGTGCACGCGGCCGTGCTGCGCGACGCGCTGACGGCCTCGGAGGCCGGGATCTTCTTCGGCACGCGCGACGGCGAGGTCCATGGCTCGCGCGACGGCGGCGAGACCTGGTCGCGGGTCGCCCGCCACCTGCCCGACGTCCTCACCGTGCGTGCGGCGGTGCTGTAGCCGATGGTCACGATGGTGGTCTTCGTGCTCCCGGGCATGCTGCGGCGATGGGTGAGCGGTCGGTCGGAGGTCAAGGTCTTCGCCGTCGCCTCCGACCGCGACTCGCCGCCCACCCTGGGAGCGGCACTCGACACGCTCCGGCGTACGCATCCGCTGCTGGAGGAGCGGCTGCGCGACGAGTACGGGCTGATCCGGCGGCACATCAACATGATCGTGTGCGGCGAGAACGCCCGAGGACTCGGCGACCTCGACTGCGCCCTCCCACCGGGCGCCGAGATCTACGTAACCCCCGCCCTCACCTGACCCCACCCCCAAACTGGGGCCACCGCCCATACTGGGACGACCTCCAGGCTGGGGCCACACTCGGTGCTGGGGGCTGCCCGCCTGGACCGCCCCAGCCGCCCACCGCGCCGCCCCGCCCCGTGCCGCTGTGGGGCCGGGAGCACACGGGCCTGCGCATCGTGCGTCGCCCGTCCCGTGAAGCCCCGTCCCCGAGGGATCGCGCCCCGAGAGGGCCGAAGGCGTGGGTGTTCGGCTTGGGCGGGAGCCCCGATGGAGGGGGGTGCGTGGTTCCAGGTGCGGACAGAAGTGGTAGATCTTTGGGAGACCTGACATATCGGAAAGACCTTGCGCCATGATGGGGCGTGCGGCCGTCATCTTGACAGGCTGATGGCGGCACGGACTCCACCTTGCCCCCTGGAGATCGCATGTCCCGACCGCTGATCGGTATCACCGCCTACTTCGAAGCCGCCCGCTGGAGCGACTACGTACGCGAGGCCGTACTGTCGCCTCCCACCTACGCCAGGGCGGTCGGGCGGGCCGGAGGCGCTCCCGTGGTGCTCCCGCCGATCGGCACCCCCGCCATCGAGGACTACGTCAGCGGCCTACAGGGCATCGTCCTGGCCGGAGGCGTGGAGCTGGGCGCGGGCGCCTACGGCGGCGAGCCCGACGAGCGGGTGGCCGAGCCGCAGCAGCACCGCGACCGGTTCGAGCTGGCCCTGGCCAGGGCCGCCGTACGGGCCGACCTGCCGATCCTGGCCATCGCCAGGGGCATGCACGTGCTCAACGTCGCCCAGGGCGGCACGCTGATCCCCTGGCTGCCCGAGGTGCTCGACAACGACCGGCACAGCGAGCCGGGCACCCACACCATCCAGGTCAGCGTCTCCAGCAAGCTCGGCAAGGCCGTGGGGGACCGGATCGAGGTCACCGCCCCCCACCACCAGTCCGTACGCCGTCTCGGCAGCGGCCTGCTGGCCGTGGCCTGGGCCGAGGACCAGATCGTCGAGGGGATCGAGCTGCAGGGGCACAGGTTCGGCGTGGGTGTTCAATGGCATCCGGAGCGTGACGGAGATACGCGGATCTTCGATGCGTTCATCGAGGCGGCCCGCTAGGCTGCGATCATGCCGCTGCACCCTCAGGCGCGGGATTATCTCGCCCGATACGTGCCGGACGCGGTCACCGACTACGACGCGTTCGGCCCGGCAGAGATCCAGGAGACGCGCGCGCAGCCCGACCGGTTGGCGATCCACCGGGGCCCGCTCACCAAGCTCCCCTTCGTCCGCGACGAGCAGGCAGAGGGCGTGCCCATCAGGATCTACCGCGCCGACCCGGGCGACGGCGCGCTGCCCGTCGCGGTCTTCTTCCACGGCGGCGGCTGGGTCTACGGCGGCGTCAAACGGAGCGACCGGCTCTGCCGCGACCTGGCGATCCGCACGGGCGCGGTGGTGGTGTCCGTGGACTACCGGCTCGCTCCCGAGCACCCGTTCCCGGCCGCCGCCGACGACGCGTGGACCGTGGTGCGCGACCTGTTCGCCAGGCCCGCCTTCTATCAGGGCAACGGCGGTGTGGCGGTCGTCGGCGAGGGCGCGGGCGGCCACCTGGCCGCCGTCGCCGCCTGGCAGGCCCGCGACGCCGGGCTGGGCCTCACGCACCAGGCGCTCCTCTGCCCGGTGCTCGACCTGGCCATGGACACGCCCAGCTACCGCGAACACGCCAAGGGCTACGCGCTGACGGCCGCCGAGATGGCCTGGTTCGCCCGGCAGTACGCCGGTGACGCCGACCCCGCCGACCCGAGGTTGTCCCCGCTGCGGCTGCCCGACGTCGCCGGCCTGGCGCCCGCGACCGTGGTGACGGCCGAGTACGACGTGCTGAGAGACGAGGGCGAGCAGTACGCCCGGCGCCTGGCCGAAGCGGGTGTGCCCGCGCGCAGCCGCAGGTGGGACGGCGCCGTGCACGGCTTCTTCGGCCTGCCCGGCCTGTTCGACCAGGCCCTTGAGGCCCGTGACTACGTCGCGGAGCGGCTGCGGGAGTCGTGGTGACGTACGACAAGCTCAAGATCGACACCCCGGCCGACGGCGTCCTGCGAGTGACGATCAGCGAGCCGGGCCGGCTCAACGCCGTGGACGCGACCGCCCACCGCGAGCTGGGCGAGATCTGGCGCGACGCCGACCGGGACGACAGCGTCCGGGCCGTCGTCGTCAGGGGACAGGACGGGGCGTTCTCGGCGGGCGGCGACCTGTCCATGATCGAGGACATGACCCGCGACCACGCCACCAGACTGCGCGTGTTCGCCGAGGCCCGCGACATCGTTTACAACGTGCTCAACTGCTCCAAGCCGATCGTCTCGGCGATCCAGGGCCCGGCGGTCGGCGCGGGGCTGGCCGTGGCCCTGCTGGCCGACATCTCCGTCGCGGGCCGTACGGCGCGGATCATCGACGGGCACACCCGGCTCGGCGTCGCGGCCGGCGACCACGCGGCCATCGTGTGGCCGCTGCTGTGCGGGCTGGCCAAGGCGAAATACCACCTGCTGCTCTGCGAGCCCGTCACGGGCGAGCAGGCCGAGCGGATGGGGCTGGTCAGCCTGTGCGTGGACGACGACCAGGTGCACGACAAGGCCATGGAGATCGCGGTCAGGCTCGCCTCCGGCGCCCAGGAGGCGATCAGGCTGACCAAATACTCGCTCAACAACTGGCTGCGCCTGGCGGGGCCCTCGTTCGACGCCTCGCTCGCCATGGAGTTCCTCGGCTTCACCGGCCCCGACGTGGTCGAGGGCGTGCGCGCGGTGCGGGAGAAGCGGCCGCCGTCGTTCGGCTGACCTGCGGGTGTGCTTCCCCCGCACTCGGGTAGCGGGAGGTGGACGGGGCGGCCTGGTAGCCGCGCGGATGTCGAGGGCCAGTTCACCGAGGCCGAGAACGTTGCTCCGGGGACGAGGCAGAGGCTCACCCCGGCCTGCGCGCACCACGGCCGCTTCCGCCGCATTCTTTATGACACTTTTACGAGCCCTTTGCTGCCCTCTACGGGCCCTTCTACGGGCGGGGCCGGCGCGCGTTGAACACGAAGGCGGGAGGAGTGTTGCGCCACACCGTACGCCCCGGCACGACCTCCTCGAACCGCTCGGCCAGCAGCGCCCGGAACCGGCGGGCCGAGCTCAGCGGGATGGCGTGAATATAGGAGAACGTCGTGAACGCCGCCCCCGGGCTCATCACCGACGTCACCGCACTCAGCAGCGAATGCTGCAACTCCTCGGGGAACGCCGCCCACGGCAACCCGCTCACCACCACGTCCGCCTGCTGCAACCCGCGCTCGGCCAGCAACTCACCCAGCCGCGCCGCATCCGCGTTCACCACGTCCACCGCCGGGAACCGGGCCGCCAGGAGCCGCGCCATGGGTTCGTTGAGCTCCACCGCCAGGTGGTGGCCACGCCCGCCCAGCCGCTGCTGGATCTCCTCCGTGAACGGACCCGTGCCGGGGCCGAGCTCGACCACCGTAGGCTCGCCGCGCTCCGGGATCGGGGCGCAGACGGCCGAGGCCAAACGCCGCGAGCTGGGCGCCACCGCTCCGATCGTGGTCGGCGCCCGGAGGAACTGGCCGAGAAAAAGTGCGGTGTCATTGGGCATGCCCCGAACCTAAGGCAAGATCCCGTGTGGCCGCTCCGCCCTCCGGACGGACCTCCGGCCACTTGGAGGAGGCGGGGTCCTCCGCGAGGAGGACTTCCGCCGAGAAGGCCGGCGGATACCGTGGGTCCATGCGTTGGCGTGGTTTGCCGCTGGATGTCCTGCTGGCGGTCTCGGGTGTGGGCCTGGACCTGTTGACGACGGCACACGCGGGCGACACCAGATACCTGCCCGCCGAGATGAACATCCCCATGGCGCTGCTGGTGGGCCTGCCCATGGGGCTCGTCCGCCGCCGCCCGGTGCCCGTCGCGCTCTACCTGGCCGGGCTCCTGGTGGTGACCGACCAGCTGGAGTCGTTCACGTCCAACACGGCGCAGATCCTGGTCTGCGTGGCGCTCGGAGTCGTGGGATACCGCTCGGGCTGGCGGGCCACGGTGGCCGCCGTGGCCGCCGGGATCGTCGCCACCGCGATGAACATCGTCGACCCCGGCATCCCGGTCGTCACGAACACCTGGGTGTACGCGGTCTTCCTGGCGATCTTCCCGGCCGTGCTCGGGGCGTACCTGCGCGGCTCGGCGGGGCCGCTGGAGGAACGCGACGTCACCCCCGACGCGCTGCTGGCGGCCGGCGGGGTGGCGATCACCGTGCTCAGCACCTGGACCTCCTGGCACTCGGGCAGCCAGCCCGTCTGGGTGGTCGGCCTGCTCGCCGTGGTCGGAGGCTTGTCGCTGGGCATCGCCAGACGGCTGCCCGGGGTGGTCTTCCTGCTGCAGGGCGCGCTGCTCGTCTCCGCCGACACCTACCTGACCCAGGTCGTCAACACCTGCGTGATCCTCACGCTCATCGCGATCGGCGTGTTCGCCATGCGGGTGACCTCCTGGGCGTGGACGATCGTCGCGTACGCCACCGGCTGCCTGCTGACCGCGATCGCCGTCGTCGGCCAGGAGACCCAGACCACGCCGTTCCGCGTCGGGATCCTCATGACGCTGGTGGCCACGCCGATCGCGATCGGCCGCTACCTCGGCATGCGGCAGTCCGCGGCGGCCGCCGAGCGGCTGCGCGCCGAGGAGGCGGCCCGCGCGGCCGTCGCCCAGGTGCGCGCCGACCAGCTCGCCGAACGCGAGCGCATCGCCCGCGACGTGCACGACATCGTGGCCCACCACGTGGGCGCCATGGTCCTGCGGGCCAGCGCCGCCCGCTACACCGCCCCCGACGGGCCCGTCGCCGACGCGCTCACCGACATCCGCGAGACGGGCCACCAGGTGCTGCAGGACCTGCGTGACCTGCTCGACCTGCTGCGCGACCCCGAACGCCAGCCCGACCTGCTGGCCAATCCCGCCGACGTGGTCCGCGAGTCCGCCGAGCGCATGGCCGCCGCCGGCCTCGTCGTGGACCTCGACCTCGACCCCGCCACCGACCAGGCGCCCCTCATCGCCCGGGCCTCCGCCGCCCGCATCGTCCAGGAAGGACTCACGAACGTGCTCAAACACGCCGGCCCCGGCACCCGGGTCCGGGTCACCGTCACCCCCTCGGCGGAGGGGTTGTCCGTACGGGTCAGCAACGGCCGCCCGCCCACCGTCGTCGAACGCCTGCCCTCGTCCGGGCGCGGCCTGGCCGGCATGCGCGAACGCGTCCGCACCCTCGGCGGCACCCTCACCGCCGGGCCCGACGGCGAGGGCGGCTGGCTCCTGTCCGCCAGCCTCCCGGCCAGGAACGCCGCGTGATCCGCGTGCTGGTGGCCGACGACCAGGCGCTCGTACGGGCGGGCGTACGGATGCTGCTGCAGGCCACGGGCGACATGGAGGTCGTGGGGGAGGCCGTGGACGGGGCCGAGGCGGTCCGCCTGGCCGAGCGCCACCTGCCCGACGTGATCCTCATGGACCTGCGCATGCCCCGGGTGGACGGGCTGGAGGCCATCAAACGCGTGCTCGCCGCCCGGCCGGGCACCCGGATCGTGGTGCTGACGACGTTCGCGGAGGACGCCAACGTGTACGCGGCGCTGCGGGCCGGCGCGGTCGGATTCCTGGTCAAGGACGACGAACCGGAGCGCATGGTGGACGCCGTGCGCCGGGCCGCGGCGGGGGAGCAGCTCCTGGCGCCGTCGGTGTTGCGGCGGGTCGTGGAGCGGTTCCTGGCCGCCGAGGAGCAGGCCGCCCCGCCCCCGCCCGCCGGGCTGACCGAACGCGAGCTGGAGGTGCTCGCCCTGGTCGGCACCGGGCTGTCCAACGCGGAGATCGCGGAGGAGCTGCACGTGGGAGTGACGACGGTCAAGACGCACATCGCGGCTGCCATGGAGAAGCTGGGGCTGCGCAACCGCATCCAGGCCGCCGTCGTGGCCCACCGCACCGGTCTCGTGGACGCCTCCTTCCGCCCGGTACGCCCGCCGCGCTCCTGACCTCGCCCCCGCCGGCCCGCCGGGCGGGGGCCGCCCGCTCAGCCTCCGGCGTACCGGCCCGGCATGGTCACCGGCGGCCCCCGCCGCCGCTAAGGTCAGGGGTGTGGTGTATGTGAAGATCTGCGGGCTGAGCGAGCCCGAGCACGTGAGCACCGCCGTCGAGGCGGGCGCGGACGCGATCGGGTTCGTCATGACCCGGAGTCCCCGCAGGATCGCGCCCGAGCGGGCGGCGGAGCTGGCCGCGCTGGTGCCCGGCCATGTGCTGACCGTCGGGGTGTTCCGCGGCGAGGACCCGGACACGGTGCGCGCGGCGGCGCTGGCGTCCGGCGTACGGGCGATCCAGCTGCACGGCCGGCACCCGCACGGCGACTTCACCGCGCTCAAGGACCTCGGGCTCCGGCTGATCAGGGCCGTCGACGCGGAGGCCGACCTGCGCTGCGGGGCCTACGACGAGGACCTGCTCCTCGTGGACGCGCCGCACGCCGGCTCCGGGCAGCCGTGGGACTGGGCGGCCGTGCGCGGCCGCCCGACCGGCCAGTGGCTGCTGGCCGGCGGGCTCAGCCCGTCGAACGTGACGGAGGCCATCGCGGCCGCCGGCCCGTGGGGCGTCGACGTGTCCAGCGGCCTGGAGACCTCGCCCGGGGTGAAGGACTCGGCGCTCATCCGGGCGTTCATCGAGGCGGTGCGCCATGTCGGCTGAGCTCGCCCCCGACCTGGACGCCGCCGCGGCGGACCTGGCTCGCGCGGTGGCCTTCCAGCACGCTTTCGCCCGCCGCAGGGCGCCGCGGGAGGCGGCCGTCCCGGGCGGGTTCGCGGTGCTGGACGACCGCTATCCCGGCTCGCACGACGACAACAAGCTCATCGTCGGCGCCGAGTTCGGGCCGGTCCCGGAGGCGTACGGGCAGGCCCGGGACGCGGCGGAGCGGCTGCTGCGGGCGGCCGACGAGGTGCTCGCGGCGCGGGGGCACCGGCTGGTGTGCGTGGACGACGACCGGCTCGGGGCGGTGCTCGCGCCCACGTTCGTCGCCGCGGGCTACGAGCACGAGACCAACCTGATCATGGCCTTCCGCGGCCCGGCCCCGTCCGGCCCGCCCGGCTCCGTGGCGGCTGAGCGGCTCTCCTTCGCCGAGCTGCTGCCCGTGCTGCGGCGCGACTGGCGCCACACGCTGCCGCAGGCGCCGGACGAGGTGATCGACCGGCTCGCCCGCCGCGTGGAGGGCCGGCTGCGCGGGGCCGACGCGGTGAGCTTCTGGGGGGTGCGCGCCTCCGACGGGGAGATCGCCGCCAGGGCCGACCTGTACGAGCACGCGGGCGTCGCCCAGATCGAGAGCGTCTTCACCGGCGCGGAGCATCGGGGGATGGGGCACGCGCGTGCCCTGATGACCGCGCTGCTCGCGCACTCGGCGCCGGCCGAGCTGATCTTCCTGGTGACCGACGCGGCCGACTGGCCGAAGGACTTCTACGCCAAGCTCGGCTTCGCGGAAGTGGGCCGCACCCACGCCTTCCTCCGCACCTGACCGCCTCCCGCCAGAGCGCTGGGCTCGGCTGCTCGGGCGGCGGCTCGGCACGAACCACCGCCCGCGGGGCCCGCGCCGCCTACGCGGGAGGGGCCGCGCGGGGGTGGGAGGCGTCCGAGAGGCTCCGAGTCCTGGATGTGGTCGGGGCGTCAGGGCGGTGGGAGGAGACGCCCGGTGCGGGTGGGGCCGGCGGTAACCGGAGCGCCACCGGCGGGGCCGCTGCGTTGGAGTTCCACGCAGTAGGGTCTGCTCGTGAGCGAAACTTCCGCCGAGGACCGGATCTGGACGGTTCCCAACCTGCTGAGCTTCCTGCGACTCCTCGGCGTCCCCGTGTTCCTCTGGCTGGTTCTCGGGCCCAAGGCGGACGGGTGGGCCATCGCGGTCCTGGCGGTGGCCGGATTCACGGACTGGCTCGACGGGAAGATCGCTCGCGCCTTCAACCAGACCAGCAGGCTCGGCCGGCTCATCGACCCCGCGGCCGACAAGCTCTACGTCTTCGCCACCATCGCCGGCCTGCTGCTACGCGACGTGATCCCGTGGTGGCTGGTCGCGGTCATCGTCGGACGCGAACTCTTCGTCGCCTGTTTCTTCCCCGTACTTCGCAAACACGGCTACAAGGCACTCCAGGTGCATTACCTGGGCAAGGCAGCCATGTTCAACCTCATGTACGCCTTCCCTCTCCTCTTCCTTGCCTCCCATACGGGGTGGTATGCCGAAATAGCACGAATTGTCGGGTGGGCATTCGCGCTCTGGGGAACAGGCCTGTACTGGTGGGCAGGTGTGCTGTATGCGGTACAGGTGCTCCAACTCGTAACCTCGGCCAAAAAGGAGTGATCGGGTGAAGGCGGTCGTCATGGCAGGCGGAGAGGGAACTCGGCTGCGTCCCATGACCGCCAACCAGCCCAAGCCCCTGCTGCCCGTGGTCAACCGCCCGATCATGGAGCACGTGCTGCGCCTGCTGAAGCGCCACGGCATCACCGAGACGGTGGTCACGCTCCAGTTCCTGGCGGCTCTGGTGCGCAACTACTTCGGTGACGGCGACGAACTGGGCATGAACCTCCAGTACGCCACCGAGGACCTGCCGCTAGGCACGGCGGGCAGCGTCAAGAACGCCGAGGACCGCCTCCGTGACGACCGTTTCCTGGTGATCTCCGGCGACGCCCTGACAGATATCGATTTAACCGACATGGTCCGGTTTCATCGTGAAAATTCGGCACTTGTGACAATCGGTCTGAAGCGGGTGCCGAACCCCCTCGAGTTCGGCATCATCATCGTGGACGACGGGGGCCGCGTTCAGCGGTTCCTCGAGAAGCCCACCTGGGGCCAGGTCTTCTCCGACACCGTCAACACCGGCATCTACATCATGGAGCCCGAGGTCCTCGACGCCGTCGCCTCGGGCGAGCCCGTCGACTGGTCCGCCGACGTCTTCCCCGCCCTCCTCGACCGCGGCGCCGCCATCTACGGCTACGTGGCCGACGGCTACTGGGAGGACGTCGGCACCCACGACAGCTACCTCAAGGCCCAGGCCGACGCCCTGTCCGGCAGGGTCAACCTGGAGATCGGGGGGTTCGAGCTCTCGCCGGGCGTCTGGGTCGCCGACTCGGCCTCGGTCGACCCCGACGCCGTGCTCAAGGGCCCGCTGCTCATCGGCGACTACGCCAAGGTCGAGGCCGGCGCCGAACTGCGCGAGTACACCGTGCTCGGCAACAACGCCGTCGTCCGCGAGGGCGCCTTCCTGCACCGCGCGGTCGTCCACGACAACGTCTACCTCGGCCCCGGTGCCCACCTGCGCGGCTGCGTCATCGGCAAGAGCACCGACGTCATGACCGGCGCCCGCATCGAGGAGAACGCCGTCATCGGCGACGAGTGCGTCATCGAGCCAGAGGCGTACGTCTCCAGCGGCGTCAAGGTCTACCCGTTCAAGACCATCGAGGCCGGCGCGGTCGTCAACACCAGCGTCATCTGGGAGTCGCGCGGCCAGCGCAACCTGTTCGGCCCCAGGGGCGTCAGCGGCCTGGTCAACGTCGAGATCACCGCCGAGCTGTGCGTCCGGCTGGCCAGCGCGTACGCCACCACCCTGAAGAAGGGCGAGTACGTCGTCACCTCCCGCGACTGCTCCCTGGCCGCCAGGGCGCTCAAGCGGGCCGTCATCGGCGCGCTCACCGCGGGCGCGATCAACGTCCTGGACCTGGAGGCCGCCCCGCTGCCCGTCACCCGCTTCCACACGGCCCGCGAGTCGGCCGCCGGCGGCATCACGCTGCGCACCACCCCGGGCGACCCGCAGAGCGTGGACATCGTGATCATGGACGGCCGCGGCGCCGACCTGCCCCCGGCCGCGCAGCGCAAGCTGGAGCGGGTCTTCTCCCGGCAGGAGTTCCGCCGGGCGTTCCCTGGCGAGATCGCCGAGCTGACCTATCCGGCCAGGGCCGTCGAGGACTACACCCAGGAGCTCCTGCGCCACGTGAACGTGGGCGACGTCAGGGACATGAAGGTCGTCGTGGACTGCGCGGGAGGCACCTCCTCGCTGGTGCTGCCCACGCTGCTCGGCCGCGTCGGGGTCGAGGTGCTCACCGTCAACGCCCGCCTCGACGACGTCTCGCCCACCGAGACGCTCGCCGAGCGCCGCCGCGACCTGCAGCGACTGTCGGAGCTGGTCAGCTCGTCGCGGGCGGCGTTCGGGGTCCGGTTCGACCCGGTCGGCGAGCGGATCGCCCTGGTGGACGAGATGGGCCAGCTCATCAACGACGAACGCTCCCTGCTCGTCGTGCTCGACCTGGTCGCCGCCGAGCGCAGGGGCGGCCAGGTGGCCCTGCCGGTCACCACGACCAGGGTCGCCGAGCAGGTCTGCCGCTTCCACGGCGTGCAGGTGCAGTGGACCTCCACCGCGCTCGACGCCCTCACCTCGGCCGCCGCCGGCCCCGACATGATCTTCGCGGCGGACGGGCGCGGCGGTTTCGTCGTGCCGGAGTTCAGCCCCGCCATCGACGGGCTGGCCTCGTTCATGCGCCTGCTCGGGCTGGTGGCCCGCACCCGCCTGTCGCTCAGCCAGATCGACGCCAGGATCCCCGAGGTGAAGATGCTCAAGCGCACCGTCCCCACGCCGTGGGCGGCCAAGGGCGCCGTCATGCGCTCGGTCATCGAGGCGGCGGAGGCGGAGCACGAGGGCCACCGCATCGACACCACCGACGGCGTGCGGGTGGCCCACGACGACGGGAGCTGGGTGCTCGTGCTGCCCGCCGCCACCGAGCCGGTGACCGACCTGTGGGCCGAGGCGGGCGACATGGACGGCGCCCAGGCTCTGCTCGAACGGTGGGCCCGCATCGTGGAGCAGGCCGCCATGTGAACAATGGTCGCGGAGAGTGACGAAAAAGCCTTTGCACTTGACGTGCCCAGACAGTGCCGCAAGATCGTAATGTAGAAACGCGCGGCGGCATGGACCACGGGGCGGAAGCGGCGGTAACTTTGTCTGCGTCCAAACCACAGTCCAGTGCCCCGCCTTGACCTTTGCCGCTGATCAGCGTATGTTGCGGCATTCGCAAACTTGAAAAAGCGAAGCGAGGCGCGTCTTTGAGCACCGTCGCCGCGTCTTCGCGGTAGGAGGCCGAGCCGATCGATGCCGAGCGTCTACTGCACGCAGTGCGGGCACGCCAACCCCGAGGATGCCCGTTTCTGTTCCCGCTGTGGGTCACCGCTGGCCAGACCCGAGGTCTCCGGGGACACCACGTCGACGATCTCCATCGCGGGAATCGAGGCATACGAGGCTGAGGCAGGCGACATGCTCCTGGCGGAGCGGGCTCTGGTCGAGCAGCTGCCGCCCGGCACGGCGCTGCTCACGGTGACCAGAGGCCCCAACCAGGGGAGCCGTTTCCGGCTGGACAAAAACCTCACCACGACCGGGCGCCATCCCGAGAGTGACATCTTCCTCGACGACATCACGGTCTCCCGCCGCCACGTGGAGTTCTACCGCCACCCCGGCGGCCAGTTCTCCGTGCGCGACGTGGGCAGCCTCAACGGCACCTACGTCAACAGGGAGCGCATCGAGGAGGTTCCCCTGCACTCCGGAGACGAGGTGCAGATCGGCAAGTTCCGCCTCGTCTTCCTGATGCGGGCCAACGCCGGCGTATGAGCGAGCCGAGAGAGCGACTCGTGGACGCACCTTCCCGGGAGGTCGCATGACCTCCCAGGCGGCACGCTCTCACATGAGCATCGGGGAAGTGCTCGCGCTCCTTCAGGGCGAGTTCCCCGATGTGACGATCTCCAAGATCCGCTTCCTCGAGGGCGAGGGGCTGATCGAGCCGGAGCGCAGCCCGTCCGGCTACCGCAAGTTCACCCATCTGCATGTGGAGCAGCTGCGCTTCATCCTGCGCGAGCAGCGTGACCATTACCTGCCGCTGCGGGTGATCAAGGACAGGATGGCCGAGAGCTTCGGCCGCCCGCGCGCCGTCCAGGAGAAGCAGGAGATCCGGCTCAGCCGGGCCGAGCTGATCGAGGCCGCGGGGATCGACGACGAGACGCTCACCGAGCTGGAGGACTACGGCCTGCTCGCCCCGGTGGCCAGGCGCTACGACGAAGAGGCGCTCAACGTGGCCCGCAGCGTCGGCGCGCTGGCCCGCTTCGGCCTGCGCGCCCGCCACCTGCGCGCGGTCAAGGCCGCGGCCGAGCGCGAGTGCGGGCTCGTCGAGCAGGCCGTCGCGCCCATACTCAAACGACGGGCCCCCGGTGCCATCGGGGAGGCCGATGAGGTCGCCAGGGAGCTTTCCACGCTCCTGCTCGACCTGCACGCATCCCTTGTACGGTCGGGGATCCGGTCCGTCCTGGGGCGTTGAGACCCTGGCGAGCTGGGAGGCGGAGGCGCATTCCACGCCCGCTGGGTGTTACGTTGAATTGCAGTAGCCAGTCAGCAGAAGCGACCAGCAAATAGCTGTGCCGGGTGACCGGTCAGGAATACGGAGCAGCCCGTGTTGCAGATGGAGGTCGTGGGCGTTCGAGTTGAAATGCCCACAAATCAGCCGATCGTCTTGCTCAAGGAGGCACACGGGGAGCGGTTCCTTCCTATATGGATTGGCATGACCGAGGCGACGGCCATCGCCCTGGCCCAGGCGGAGGAGCCACCACCGCGGCCGCTCACGCACGACCTCTTCCGGGACGTGCTGAGCGCTCTGGGCGTCGGCCTGCGAGCGGTCAACATCGTCGCCCTGCGTGACGGCATCTTCTTCGCCGACCTGGTGTTCTCCAACGGCGTGGAGGTGAGCGCGCGGCCGTCCGACTCGATCGCGCTCGCCCTGCGCACCGGAGCGCGCATCTTCGCCAGCGAGGAGGTCGTCCAGGAGGCCGGGGTGATCATCCCGGACGACCAGGAAGACGAGGTGGAGAAGTTCAGGGAGTTCCTTGACACGATCACTCCCGAAGACTTCGGCAGGGCGGGGTAGGTATTTCGGTGCATTTACGCTTCACGACGCGCCGAGCCGGATCGTTGACTGGGCATGGTCACGGTCCTACGGTGCAAGTGAAACCCGTGGTCGCCCTTTACGAACCCCCAGATCAGGCCGCGGGATGAGAGAAAGCCGGAGGTCCGCGTGGCGGTCAGCAGCGGCGAGGGAAAGACGGCCGGCCAGGAAGATCCGGTTCGGCGCGAGAGCGCGCGGCAGCGTGCCGGGGAGCAGGGCCTGCTCTTCGACGAGCAGCCGGCGTCGCTGCCGGCGGACATCGGATACCGCGGGCCGACGGCCTGCGCGGCGGCCGGCATCACCTACAGGCAGCTCGACTACTGGGCGCGCACGGGCCTCGTGGAGCCCACGATAAGAGCGGCGCAGGGCTCGGGCTCCCAGCGGCTCTACAGCTTCCGCGACATCCTGGTGCTCAAGGTCGTCAAGCGGCTCCTCGACACAGGGGTGTCGCTCCAGCAGATCCGCACGGCCGTGCAGCATCTGCGTGACCGCGGGGTCGCCGACCTCGCGCAGATCACGCTCATGAGCGACGGCGTCAGCGTCTACGAGTGCACCTCGGCCGACGAGGTGATCGACCTGCTCCAGGGCGGTCAGGGCGTGTTCGGCATCGCGCTCGGCCGGGTCTGGCGAGAGGTCGAGGGCTCCCTCGCGGAGCTGCCGGGGGAACGAGCGGCGGTCGAGGACACCGTCCCGGCCGACCATCCCGCTGACGAACTGGCCCGCCGCCGCCGCGCGCGGGGCCTCAGCTAGCGTAGAACCCCTTCTGCCATGGGCCGCGGGATGCGGCCCATCGGGCAATCCGCGCATAACGCGCCAACGGGGAAATTCTGGTGTAACGCGGATGGTTGTAATCTAGGACAGCAAGGCTGACGACCCCGTGCGGGAGAGTCCCTGAGGCCCTCGGGTCTCGGGGCGCCGAAGGAGCAACCCTCCCCGGAATCTCTCAGGCACCCTGTACCGCTCGGGTGAGGCAACTCTGGAAAGCAGGCGCACCTGCCAGGCGCGCCTCACCGACGGTGCAAGCCCCAGTCCCGGGGTGAAGCTCTCAGGTCGCGGCGCCGCCGCACTGACAGAGGGGGAGACCCGGCACTCGCCCGCGCCACGGCGCCGGTCTCCAAAAGCCTCGGGAGGCACTGTCCATGACCGACCTGTCAGCCCCGCCGTTCTCGTCCCGGCACATCGGCCCGTCTGAGTCCGAGCAGCAGCGCATGCTCGAGGCCGTGGGCTTCGCGTCCGTGGCGGATCTGGTGGCCGTGGCCGTCCCCGAGGCCATCAGGGCCAAGGACCGGCTCAAGCTGCCCGCCGCCGTCGGCGAGGCCGAGGCCATCGCCGAGTTGCGCGCCCTGGCCGGGCGCAACCGCGTGCTCACCTCCATGATCGGCCTGGGCTACCACGACACGATCACGCCCGCCGTCATCCGCCGCAACCTGCTGGAGAACCCGGGCTGGTACACCGCCTACACCCCGTACCAGCCGGAGATCTCGCAGGGGCGCCTGGAGGCGCTGCTGAACTTCCAGACCGTCGTCTCCGACCTGACGGGCCTGCCCGTCGCGGGCGCCTCCCTCCTCGACGAGGGCACGGCCGCCGCCGAGGCGATGACCCTGGCCCGCCGCGCGGGCAGGTCCAAGAGCAGCGTGTTCGTGGTGGACGCCGACGCGCTGCCGCAGACCAAGGCCGTGCTCGCCACCAGGGCCGAGCCCCTGGGCATCACGCTGGTGGAGCACTCCCTCGACGGCGAGCTGCCCGAGTGCTTCGGCGTGCTCGTCCAGTACCCGGGCGCGTCCGGGCGGCTGCGCGATTTCCGCGCCGTGGCCGCCGCCGCGCACGAGGCGGGCGCGCTCGTCGTGGCCGCCGCCGACCTGCTGGCCCTCACCCTCGTGGCCGCGCCCGGCGAGCTGGGCGCCGACATCGCGATCGGGTCCTCGCAGCGGTTCGGGGTGCCGTTCGGGTTCGGCGGGCCGCACGCCGCCTACATGTCCGTACGCGAGGGCCTGCAGCGCCAGATCCCGGGGCGCCTGGTCGGCGTGTCGGTGGACGCCGACGGCGACCCCGCCTACCGGCTGGCCCTGCAGACCCGCGAGCAGCACATCCGCCGCGAGAAGGCCACCAGCAACATCTGCACCGCGCAGGTCCTGCTCGCCGTCATCGCGAGCATGTACGCCGTCTACCACGGCCCCGAGGGCCTGCGCCGGATCGCCCACCGGGTGCACCGGCACGCCGTGGCCCTGGCCGGCGGGCTGCGCGAGGCGGGCCTGGAGGTCGTGCACGGCGACTTCTTCGACACCGTGCTCGTCCGCGTGCCCGGCCGGGCCGCCGAGGTGGTCGCCGCCGCCGCCGAGCGGGGCGTGAACCTCTGGCGGGCCGGCGACGACCACGTGTCGATCTCCTGCGACGAGAAGACCGGCGCCGCCGAGGTCGCCAAGGTGTGGGCCGCCTTCGGCGTCGACCGCACCGACGTGGCCCTGGACGCGGACGCGCTGCCCGCCTCGCTGGAGCGCGAGTCCGGCTACCTCACCCACCCGGTCTTCCACAGCCACCGCTCCGAGACCGCCATGCTGCGCTACCTGCGCAAGCTGCAGGACAAGGACATCGCGCTCGACCGCTCCATGATCCCGCTCGGCTCCTGCACGATGAAGCTGAACGCGACCACCGAGATGGAGCCGATCACCTGGCCCGAGTTCGCCGCGATCCACCCGTACGCGCCCGAGGACCAGGCCGAGGGCTACCGCGAGCTGATCGGCACGCTGGAGGACTGGCTGGCCGAGGTGACCGGCTACGACAGCGTCTCCATCCAGCCGAACGCCGGCTCGCAAGGAGAGTTCGCCGGACTGCTGGCCATCCGCGCCTACCACCGCGCGGCCGGCCACGGCGAGCGCGACGTCTGCCTCATCCCGTCCTCCGCCCACGGCACCAACGCCGCCAGCGCGGTCATGGCGGGCATGCGGGTCGTGGTCGTGGCCTGCGACGACGACGGCAACGTGGACCTGGCCGACCTCGACGCCAAGATCGACAAGCACCGCGACGCGCTGGCCGCGATCATGGTGACCTACCCCTCGACGCACGGCGTGTACGAGGAGACGATCACCGAGGTGTGCGCCAAGGTGCACGACGCCGGCGGCCAGGTCTACGTGGACGGGGCCAACCTCAACGCGCTGGTCGGGCTGGCCAAGCCGGGCGAGTTCGGGGCCGACGTGTCCCACCTCAACCTGCACAAGACGTTCTGCATCCCGCACGGGGGCGGCGGCCCGGGGGTCGGCCCGGTCGCGGTGCGCGGCCACCTGTCGGCGTTCCTGCCCGGCCACCCGCTGCACGACGGCACGCCGGTGGGGCCCGTCTCCGCGGCCCCGTACGGCTCGGCCGGGATCTTGCCGATCTCGTGGGCGTACATCAGGATGATGGGCTCCGAGGGGCTCACGGCGGCCACCGAGCAGGCCATCCTGTCGGCGAACTACCTGGCCAGGCGGCTCGCCCCGCACTACCCCGTGCTCTACACGGGGCGCGGCGGGCTGGTGGCCCACGAGTGCATCGTCGACCTGCGGCAGATCACCAAGGAGACCGGGGTCACCGTGGACGACGTGGCCAAGCGGCTCATCGACTACGGCTTCCACGCGCCGACCATGTCGTTCCCCGTGGCGGGGACGCTGATGATCGAGCCGACCGAGAGCGAGGACCTCGGGGAGCTCGACCGGTTCGTGGACGCGCTGATCGCCATCCGCGGCGAGATCGACAAGGTGGCGTCGGGGGCCTACGACCGGGTGGACAACCCGCTGCGGAACGCCCCCCACACGGCCGAGTCGGTCAGCGCCGACGAGTGGACCCACCCGTACCCGCGCAGCGAGGCCGCCTACCCGCTGGCGTCGCTGCGGGACGGCAAGTACTGGGTGCCGGTGCGCCGGATCGACCAGGCTTACGGAGACCGCAACCTGGTCTGCTCCTGCCCGCCGCTGGAGGCATACGAGGACTAGAAGCTCCCCGAGCGGGCGCGGGCGGTGGTGTGCGGGGGGCCGCCGCGCCCGCTGGTGCGCCGGGGTCCGAAGCCGGTCATTCCTTCCGCGTCAACTGAGCAGACATGATCGCCAGAAATGGTTAGGCTCGGTGCGACCGTCGCCAGAAGGAGCTCTCTTGACGTCCTCAGAGCTGGAGACCCCGCCCCTAGACGCCGCCCGCCGCCTGGCCGAACGCGGTGATCTCGACGGCGCCGCCGCCATCCTCGCCGAGCTGGTCGCCGACCCTCGCGACCCGGACCGGGCCCAGGCCGCGGTGGGGCTCGCCGTGGTGCTGGAGGAGCGCGGCGACGTGGAGGCCGCCAGGAACGCCGCCAGGACCGCGCTGGCCACCGGACACCCCGAGTACGCCGCCCAGGCCGCCTGCCACCTGGCTCAGGGCTTCGAGCGGGAGGGGCGCGCCGAGCAGGCCAGGGCCGCCTGGCAGGCCGTCCTGGGGGTCGGCACGGCCGCCTACGTGCCGCTGGCCCATCTCGCGCTGGCCCGGCTGGCGATGGGCGCCGGCGACCTGGACGAGACCGAGAAGGAGCTGCGCGCCGCGATGGAGAGCGGCGACCCGGGCGTCGGCGCGCATGCGGCCCAGCAGCTGGCCGACCTGCTGCTGGAGCACGGAGAGCCGGGGGCGGCGGCCGACGTGCTCCTGGACGCGCTGGAGATGGCCCCGGACGAGGAGGTGGCGGGGCTGCGGGTCCAGCTCGGGATCGCGCATCTGGAGCTGGCCTGCGCGGAGTTCGCCGAGAGCGTCGAGTACGGGATGGACCCGCAGACCAGCGCCCTGGCCATCGAGCTCCTGGCCAGGACGCTGCCGCTGCGCGGGCGCGCCGACGACGCTGGGCGGGTGTGGTCGTACGGGCTGGAGCACGAGAACGAGACCCTCGCCGCCGAGGTCCGCCTGCGCTACCACCGCGACGCCTGAAACACAGCGACGCCTGAAACACCACCGCGGCCCGGGAACGGGCAGCGGAAGGGGGCGGGGGCGCTCCCGTGGCCTCCGCCGGGTGCCTGCCGATCGCTCGCAGGGGTCAGTAGTTGCGGCGCATGATGGCCGCGGCCGAGGCCACGTTGATGACCACGATCGCGATCCACGTGATCGTCAGCCCCACCAGCCCCGCGTTGCCGGCCGCGATGGCCGTCAAGGGGATGCCGATGCCCATCGAGCCCAGCGCGATCGGGATCATCGCCGCGCCGGGAGGGCTCTTCTGGCGGTGCGGCGTGGCGCCGTGGTGGTCCAGCTCGGCCCGTACGCGGGCGGAGATCGTGGCGTCGAGCCGCTCCACGAACGACTCGACGAGCGCGGCTTCGTACTCGGGACCGAGGTCCCGGCGGGCGTCCAGGGTGGCCTGGAGATCATCCCGGATGGGGCGCTTATCTGGCATGACAGCAATCATCCATCGCCGGCGCCACGCCGTCATCCGACCTGAGGGCTAAGGTGCGATCCTCCCCAGGTACGGTGCTGGCATGGAGGTCATGACCCCGCGGGGGCCCGCGCTCGTCCAGGTGGACGAGGTCGCGGACCCGCGCCTGCTGCTGGTGCTCACCCACGGTTCGGCCGGGGGAGTGGAGGCTCCCGACCTGCTGGCCGTACGGGACGCCGCGATCGAGGCCGGGGCCGTCGTGGCCAGGGTGACGCAGGCGTTCAGGGTAGCGGGGGCACGGGCGCCGGGATCGGCGGTCAAGCAGGACGAGGCGTGGGAGATCGTCCTCAAGGAGGTGCGCACGCTCTGGCCGGGGCTGCCTCTGGTGCAGGGCGGCCGGAGCAACGGGGCGCGGGTCGCCTGTCGTACGGCCGGGGCGGTCGGCGCGGCGGCCGTGGTGGCGCTGGCCTTTCCGCTGCACCCGCCGGGGAAGCCGGAACGCTCCAGGGCCGACGAGCTACGCGGCGCCGGGGTCGACGTGCTGGTGGTCAACGGGGACCGGGATCCGTTCGGCGTGCCGGACGCCGCTGACGCGGCACGCCTGGTGGTGCTGCCGGGGGAGGGACACGACCTCAAGAAGGACCCCGCCCGAGTGGGCGAGGTCGTGGCGGAGTGGATAGTTCACTACGCCTAGTCCTAGCTCACGCCGCGCCGACCACGGGCCGGTGCGGCGCGATGGCGGCACCGCTGGGCAGGAGCTCTCCGGTGTCCTCGAACAGGACGACACCGTTGCAGAGCAGGCTCCACCCCTGCTCGGGGTGGCAGGCGAGAGTGCGTGCCTTCTCGCGGTCGGGCGCCTCGGCATCCGGACAGGCCGGGTCGTGCGGGCACATCGGCGTGCCTCCGATATCTCGTGGGATGCTCCCGTTTGGAGGGTCGGGAGCCGGCTCGGGTTGTTGTCGTGGCAAGTGTGCGACAGAAGTCACACTCCCGGACATAGTCCATCAGGACTGTTACAGGAGAGATCCCCGTTCGTGTGACCTTCGACACAGCGTGCCGTATGCAGGATAACGGGCCAAGCGTGACACGCGCACTACGTTTGCAATCCCTTGAGCAGAGCGTCGAGCCCGCGCTCGAAATCGATATCTGCTCTTTCGTCCCTCCTGACCCATTCGTCAACCTCGGGATCGGCCCAGCCTGACTGCTGCACCTCGACGGCCACGCTCCCGAAGACGAAGGCCCGCAGCGCTCGCACGGCCTCCGCCGCGTCGCTCAGCCCGCCGTCGGCGAGTTGCTCCGTCTGCTCCCTGATGGCCAGGGCGGTGGCGCCTTTGGGGGGTTTGGTCAGGGCCAGCGCGAGCACGCCCGGATGCTCGCGCAGCAGCTCCCGCCCCGCCCGGCACCAGGCCTTGGCGGTCTCCTGCCAGGTGGGCGCCTGCTCGACGCGGACCGAGGTGACGTGCTCGGCCAGGGCGTCCATCAGCGCCTCCTTGCCCCTGGGCAGGTGGTGGTAGATGGCCATGGCCTCCACCTGCAGGGCGTCGCCCAGCCGGCGCATGGTGAGCCGCCGCAGGCCCTGGCTGTCGGCGATGTGGAGCGCGGCCTCGATGATCCGCTCGCGGGAGAGCGGGACCGGCGGTCTCTTGGCGGGCATGGAGATCATCTTACTTCGTAAAGCCGGTCGCGCCGGGTCGATTTCCCGCTGTGTCGCAGGACGGCGTACCCTTGGCGGTTGAACGAGTACCGGCTGGGTGAAGGGGCAGGTTCGATGGCGTTTTTCCGTCCGCGGGTGAGCCGGGAGGCCGAGGTTCGCTACCACGCGGACCAGGAGATCTCCAAGAGCTTCCCCGAGTTGCTCGACAAGGCCAGGGAGGCCGAGGAGACGCTGCGCGAGCTGCGGGCCGCGGCGGCGGACGAGGTCGAGCTGCTGGCGGCCGGGCGGTTCTTCGACCGGGCGCTGACCGACGCCCTGCGGGCCGCCGAGGCGGGGCAGCGGGCCACGTTCGGGGTCAAGGCCTACGACGACCGGATCGCCCGTCGCAAGGCCAAGGCCACGCCCACCGGGGCGATGTGGACGGCCGAGGTCGACCGGCTGCGCACGCTGCGCGAGGACAACCGGATGTGGGGGATCCCGCGCGTGCCCCGTCCGCTGCCCGCGACCCTCTGACCTCAGGACTTTTCCGCCCCGAGGCCCCACGCCGGGCTTCGGGGCGGTCGCGTTCCCCGGGCGCGTCGCCATGGGCGGGCGCATGAAGAAGCCCCGGCACAGCCTCCCTCGTTGTGCCGGGGCTTCGGGTTCTCAGCTCGCCCAGTCCAGCAGCGGGCGGGTGTTGCTGGGGTGGCGGAGCTTGGACAGCGACTCCTTCTCCAGCTGGCGGATCCGCTCCCGGGTCAGTCCCAGGTGCTTGCCGATCTCGTCCAGCGTGTGGGGCTTGCCGTCCACCAGGCCGAAGCGGAGCGCCATGATCTTCGACTCCCGGGGCGAGAGGTTGTCGAGGACGCCACGCAGCTGGTCGCCCAGCAGCTGGCGGTCGACGATCTCCGAAGCCTCCGGCGAGTCCACGTCCTCGATGAGGTCGCCGATCGTGGTCTCCCCGTCCTCGCCGATCGTGGCGTTGAGCGAGATCGGCTGGCGGCTGGTGCGCAGCAGCTCCTCGATCTGGTCGGGCGTCTTGTCCAGCTCGACGGCCAGCTCCTCGGGCGTGGGCTCGCGCCCCAGGCGCTGGTGCATGTCACGCTCGACGCGCGACAGCTTGGACAGCATCTCCAGCACGTGCACGGGCAGCCGGATCGTACGGGCCGAGTCGGCGAAACCACGCTGGATGGCCTGCCTGATCCACCACATGGCGTACGTGGAGAACTTGAACCCCTTGGTGTAGTCGAACTTCTCCACGGCCCTGATCAGGCCCAGGTTGCCCTCCTGGACCACGTCCAGGAGCGACATGCCGCGGTCGGTGTACTTCTTGGCGACCGACACCACGAGCCGCAGGTTGGCCTCCAGCATGTGGTCCTTGGCCTGCTTGCCGTCCTCGATCACCAGGTGGAGGTCCTCCTTGGCGGCGGCGGGCAGGTCGGGCTCGGTCTCCAGCTTGTACTCGGCGTACAGGCCCGCCTCGATCCGCCGGGCCAGTTCGACCTCCTGCGCCGCGGTGAGCAGCGTGCGGCGGCCGATGGACTTGAGGTAGGTGTGCACGGAGTCGCCCATGACCGACTGGTTGTCGTCCAGGTCGATCTGCTCGCCGTCGTTGTCGAGGTCGGCGTCCTCGGCGCTCAGCGCGAGGTCCTCCGGCACGTCCTCCTCGTGCTCCGGCTTGGGCTCGGGGCGGGTCACGGCCTTGGCCGCGACCTCCGTGGCGGTTTTTGCCTCCGCAGCCTTGCGGCCGGTAGTCTTTGCACGCGCGGGCTTCCTGGAGGTCTTCCTCGGGGCGGTCTTGCTGAGAGACGGTTCGTTCTCGGCGGCCAGGCTCACACCGCTCTCCGAGAGCTCGCGCAGGATCGTGCGGCCTTCAGAGGGGCTGATACCGGCGTCCGCGAACGCGTCACGCAGCTCCGCGAGAGAAAGGTGACCCTGGGCTCGCCCTCGTTCAATCAATTGGTCGAGAGTCGCAGGTGGGGTCGCTACGGCGGTTCTGGGCATGAGGACACCTCCTCCGTACGGAGTCGAAGCGATCAGGCAGGTTGTGGTGGGGCGGCTTCTGTCCGCACGGCGCACCAGTATCAATAACGCCAATCGCCGTCATTTGTTCCCGCTGGGATGAAAAAGGGGCGGAACGCCCCAATGGACGAACCGCCCCTCCTGCGGGTCTTATTCCCCGATCTTGATCTCCCCGGCCGAGACCTCGGGCATGGGCATCGGCTGGGCGTCCTGCAGGCGCTGGTCCGTCCAGTAGTCGACGACCGCGTCAGGGTCGGGGTTGACCTCGTGGGACACCACGGTGCCGTCGTCGCTGGTCGTGGGCGTCGGGGACGACGCCGGCAGCGGTTGCTTCTCCACCACGGCTCGGGTCTCCTTCGCGACCTGATCGAGCTTGCCCGCCGAGGCGGCCGCCGCGACTGAGGCGCCTCCGACGACGATGACGCCGACGACGGCCGCGGATGCCCACATCTTGCGGGTCTGATCCATGAAGGCTCCCTCCCTCTCCCCAACTATGACGCAGCCGCAACTCGTCAGGTTCCTGCCCGGAGCCGTACCAAATCGGTCTTCCCATTCGGAAGTAGCGGCAGCTGGGACACCAGGCGCAGGCTGCGCGGGGCGGCGTGAGGGGGAAGCCTATCGCGGCAGAACGCCCGCAATTGGCGAAGAGTGAGTGGCGTGTCGGGATTGGCCGGCACCACGATGGCGGTGACCACTTCGCCCCACTCCGCATCGGGCGTGCCGATCACGGCGGCGTCGGCCACCTCCGGATGGGTGCAGAGCACCGCGGTCACGGCGGCGGCCACGACCTTCTCGCCGCCGGTGTTGATCACGTCGTCGGCCCGGCCCAGCACGCGCAGCCGGCCGCCGGTCAGCTCGCCCAGGTCGGAGGTGCGGAACCAGTCGCCGTCGAACGGGTCGGAATCGCCGAAGCGGTAGCCGGAGAACAGCACGGGACCGGTGATCCTGATCAGCCCGTCATCGCCGATCTTGAGATCTACATTGTAAAGGGGCTGGCCGTCGTAGACGCAGCCGCCGCACGTCTCGCTCATCCCGTACGTCGTGACGATCCGCGCGCCGAGCTCCCGCGCCTGCTCCAGCAGCCCCGGCCGGGGCGCGGCGCCGCCGAGCACGATCGTGCGGAACACCGACAGGTCCGCCCCCAGCTCGACCAGCCGGTGGAGCTGGGTGGGGACGAGGGAGACGTGGTCGGCCCCCGAGGTGAGCACCTCTTGCGGGTCGAACCGGGCGTGGATGATCGGCTCGCTGTCCGACAGCAGGGCGCGTACCAGGACCTGGAGGCCCGAGATGTGGGCGACGGGCAGGCAGCACAGCCAGCGCTCGCCCTTGGAGGCCGCCACGCGGCGCAGGGAGGCGGCGGCCGAGGCGCGCAGGGCGGTGGCCGAGAGCATCACGCCCTTGGGGGCGCCGGTGCTGCCGCTGGTGGCGATCACGACCGCCACGTCGGAGGGGACGCCCTCGCCGTCGCTCCGGAGCGCGCCGTTGACGTGCGTGGGGCGCAGCGCGGTCACGGCGGCTTCGGAGTGGCCCGGGGCCAGGGGGAGCACCGCCGGGCCCGCGCCGGACAGCGCGTCGCGGATCGCCGCGAACAGGTCGGGGCCGGGAGGCTGCACAATGGCATGCAGCGGACGGTCCGGATGCGACGGGTTCCTCCACATGCTCGTAAGGTTAGTGGCGACAGGTCGGACAGCGGCGCAGGGAGGGTCGTGACGCGTTCTCCCGTGGTCTTCCGCATCCCCATGCGCACCCGGTTCCGTGGACAGACCGTCAGGGAAGGCGTGCTGCTGCACGGTCCCGCCGGATGGGGGGAGTTCTCCCCGTTCCCGGAGTACGGCCCGCGCGAGTGCGCCCGCTGGCTGGCATGCGCCCGCGAGGCGGCCTTCGAGGGGTGGCCGCAGCCGGTGCGCGACAGCGTCCCCGTCAACGCGACCGTGCCCGCCGTGGGGCCCGAGCAGGCCCACGACATCGTCCGGCGGTCGGGCTGCGGCACGGCCAAGGTCAAGGTGGCCGAGCGGGGCCAGACGTTCGACGACGACGTGGCCCGGGTGGAGGCCGTACGCGACGCGCTCGGGCCGGGCGGCCGGCTGCGGGTCGACGCCAACGGCGCCTGGGACGTGGACGAGGCGGTGCGGCGGCTGAAGCGGCTCGACCGGTTCGACCTGGAATACGCCGAGCAGCCGTGCGCCACGCTGGAGGAGCTGGCGGCGGTGCGGCGGGCGTGCGACGTGCCGATCGCGGCCGACGAGTCCATCCGCAGGGCGGAGGACCCGCTGCGGGTGCGGGCGGCCGAGGCGGCCGACATCGCGGTGGTCAAGGTGCAGCCGCTCGGCGGGGTGCGCGCGGCGCTCAAGGTGGTGGAGGCGTGCGGGCTGCCCGCCGTGGTCTCCAGTGCCGTGGAGACGTCCGTGGGGCTGGCCGCGGGGCTGGCGCTGGCGGCGGCGCTGCCGGCGTTGCCGTATGCGTGCGGGCTGGGCACGATGGCGTTACTGGCGGGTGACGTGGTGGACGACTCTCTGGCGCCGGTGAACGGAGCTCTGACGGTACGGCGCCCTTCGGTGGATTTTAGGCTTTTGTCGGATTTTGAGATTGAATCTCCCCAGTGGCTTCGCCGGATGCAGGAGGCGTCACTTTGAACCCCGCTACGGCGCTGGCCACGGTGCTGGTCGACGAGCTGGTGCGCTGCGGCCTCACCGACGTGGTGGTGGCCCCCGGCTCGCGCTCCGCCCCGCTGGCGCTGGCCCTGCACGCCGAGTCGCGGGTGCGCCTGCACGTGCGCATCGACGAGCGGTCGGCGTCGTACCTGGCGCTGGGGCTGGCCAAGCGTGGCGAGCGGCCGGTGGCGCTGATCTGCTCGTCCGGCACCGCCGTGGCGAACTTCCACCCCGCGGTGATCGAGGCGAGCGAGTCGGGCGTGCCGCTGCTGCTGCTGACCGCCGACCGGCCGCCCGAGCTGCGTGGCACGGGCGCCAACCAGACGATCGACCAGATCAAGCTGTTCGGCTCGGCGACCCGCTGGTTCGCCGAGGTGGGGGTGCCGGAGGACCGTCCCGGGCAGGTGGCCTACTGGCGCTCGCTGGCCTGCCGCGCCTACCAGCGCGCCTCGGGCCCGTCCGATCCTGGGCCCGTCCACCTCAACCTGGCCTTCAGGGAGCCGCTGATCCCCGACGGCGACACCTCCTGGTCCGAGCCGCTCGACGGCGGCGCGAACGGCCCGTGGGTGCGGGCCAGGGTCGCGCCCCCGCCGGTCGCCCTGCACATCGCGCCGACCAGGCGCGGCGTGCTGGTGGTCGGCGACGGCGCGGCCAACGTGCGCCGGTACGTGGCGGCGGCGGGCATGGCGGGCTGGCCGGTGCTGTCGGAGCCGAACGGCGGCGGCCGCTATGGCGACCACGCGATCTCCACCTACCACTACCTGCTGGGCATGCCGGAGTTCGCCGACACGCACCGGCCCGACGTGGTGGTGACGCTGGGGCGGCCGGGGCTGTCGAGGCCGCTGCTGTCGTGGCTGAAGCGGGCAGGGGAGCACATCGTGGTGGCCCCCGACCTGGGCCGCTGGCCCGACCCGACCCGTTCGGCCACGCAGGTGGCGCAGGCCGTGGAGATCCCGGTGGCGGCCGGTGACGATTCGTGGCTGCACGCCTGGCGGCAGGCGGACGCGGCGGTCAGGTCGGCCACGGACGCGGTGCTGGACGCGTCGGGCACGAGCGAGCCGCGCCTGGCGAGAGATCTGGTCGACTCGCTGCCCAACGGCGCGCTGCTGTTCTGCGGCTCCTCGATGCCGATCCGCGACCTGGACCAGTCGATGCGGCCCCGGCGCGGCATCAGGCTGATGGCCAGCAGGGGCGCCTCCGGCATCGACGGGGTGGTGTCCGCGGCGATGGGGGCGGCGCTGGCGCACAACGGCCCCTCCTATGCGCTGATCGGCGACCTGTCGTTCCTGCACGACCAGAACGGGCTGATCCTCGGGCCCCGCGAGCCCCGGCCCGACCTGTGCTTCGTGGTCGTCAACAACGACGGGGGCGGCATCTTCTCGCTGCTGCCCCAGGCGGCGGTGCGCGACCCGTTCGAGCGGGTCTTCGGCACGCCGCACGGGGTGGACCTCGCGTACGTGGCGGCGGCCACGCGGACCCCGTACACGCTGGTGGAGGACATCTCCGACCTGCCCAAGGCGCTGCGTGGCGAGGGGCCGCGCGTGGTGGAGGTGCGCACCGACCGCGAGGAGAACGTGATCGTGCACGCCCGCCTGCGCGAGGCCGCGCAGGAGGCCGTCCGTTCCTACCTCGACGGCTAGCCGCCCAGCACGTCGAGCAGGCGGTTGAGCGGGCCGTCGAGGCCGTGGCGGTCGGCCAGGGCCACGAGGGCCTCGGGGTCGCGCGGCTTGGCGGGCAGGGTGAGGTCGGTGTCGGGGAGCGGCGCGTCGGAGGCCACCTCGACGACGGCGGGGGCGGCGCGCAGGTAGTCGCGGGCGGCGGCCAGCTTGGTGCGGCTGCCCGCAGGGAAGCCGTCGGTGACGCCCGCGTCGAGGGCCTGGAGCAGGGCGTCGAGCGAGCCGAAGCGGGTGATGAGGGCGGCGGCGGTCTTCTCGCCGACGCCGGCCACGCCGGGCAGGCCGTCGCTGGGGTCGCCGCGCAGGGTGGCGAAGTCGGCGTAGGCGCGCCCGGGGATGCCGTACTTGGCGGTGACGAACGCCTCGTCCACGATCTGCAGGTTGCGGATGCCGCGGGCGGTGTAGAGGACGCGTACGGGGCGGGCGTCGTCGACGAGCTGGAACAGGTCGCGGTCGCCGGTCACGATGTCCACGGCGCCGGGGGCCCGGTGGGTGAGGGTGCCGATGACGTCGTCGGCCTCGTAGCCGGGCGACTCCGGGCGGGCGATGCCGAGCGCGTCGAGCACGTCGTGGATGACGGCGATCTGCGGGACGAGCGCCTCGGGGACCTCCTCGGTGTTGCCGTGGGCGACCCGGTGCGCCTTGTACGTGGGGATCGCCTGGACGCGGAAGGCGGGCCGCCAGTCGGCGTCCATCGTGGCCGCGAGCTCGGTGGGGGAGTGCTGGCGGACAAGGGTGGCGATCATGTCGATGAGGCCGCGCACGGCGTTGACCGGAGAGCCGTCGGGGCCCTTGATCGACTCCGGCACGCCGAAGAAGGCGCGGAAGTAGAGCGACGGAGTGTCGAGAAGCATCAGCACGGGTCTATGGTCGCACCCTTGACGAGCGGTTCCTCGCTCTGCGCCGGTATCCGGGCCGGTATCCGGGCCGGTATGGACGCCGGTATCGACACCGCCAGCAGGCAGGCGTCGTCCTCGGGGTTCGGGCCGCCGATGTCGGCCAGGAGACGGTCGAGCCCGGCGTCCAGGTGGCGGGTGGGCACGTCGCGGGCGGCGGCGAGCACCAGGTCGAGGCCGACGTCGATGTCGCGGGTGCGCCGCTCGACCAGCCCGTCGGTGAACAGCAGCAGCAGGTCCCCGGGCAGCAGCCGGGTGGTGGCCAGCTCGTACGGGCGGCCCGAGGCGGCCCCGAGCAGCACGCCGCGGGGCTGGTCGAGCTGGCTGGCGACCCCGTCGCGCACGAGGATGGGCGCCAGGTTGCCCGCCTGACCCCAGGCGAACACGCGGGTCTCCGGGTCCAGATGGCCGATGATCGCGGTGGCGGTGGTCTCCTTCAGCTGGTGCATGACGAGGTCGTTGAGCCAGGTGAGCAGCCGGTGGGCGGGCTGGCCGGTCATGGCGAGGCCGACGAGGGCGTGGCGGAGCTGGGCCATGTGGGCGATGGCGGGCAGGCCGTGGCCGGAGACGTCGCCGATGGCCAGCAGCAGCCGGCCGTCGGGCGCGGGCGCGGCCTCGAACCAGTCGCCTCCGAGGCTGGCGGTCTTCTCGGCGGGCACGTACCGGACCGCGATCGTGGTGTGCGGCAGGTCGAGGCATCCGGGGTGCTCGGGCAGGATGGCCTCGCGCAGGGCGAGCATGACGTGGCGCTCCTCGGCGGCCTGCTCGCGGGCTTCGAGGAGCTGGCGGCGCGACTCCGACATCAGGCGCTCGGCGCGGCGGCGGCCGGTGATGTCCTGGATGACGCCGTGCAGGCCGATGGGGCCGCCGGGGGCCATGAGGGGTTCGAGGACGACGCGCAGGTCGCGCAGCTCGCCGCGGCGGCGGATGCGGAACTCGGCCTGGACCGGCTCGACGCTCTCCACGGCCGACCACAGGAGCCGGTCGAGCGTGCCCATGTCCGCCTTCTCGACATGTTTGGCCAGGTCGGGCAGGGCGATCGGGCCGTCGGCCGGGTTGCGGCCGAAGATCAGGTAGACCTGGTCGGACCAGATCGTCTCGCCGGTGTGCATGTGCCATTCCGCCCAGCCCATGTTGCCGAGCCGCTGTGCGTGCGCCAGTCGTACGGCGTGCATCTCGGCGTCGGCCGCGCCTGCGACGTCGACCATGGTCCCACTTTCAAAGACTGGACAATTGACCCCACAATACGTGATCAACCTTGAACGGAGTGTAGCGGTGGCTTGCCGTGTTGTGAGAGCTTTTCGCGGATTTTAGGCGGCGCGGTCCGAGTAGATTATGGGCTGTGACGTCCTCAGATCTGTATCCCGTGTCCCGTCTCGCCGCCGTCCAGGAGGCCACCGCCAAGGCCGGTCTCGACGCCCTTCTGCTCACGCCCGGCCCCGACTTGCGCTACGTGAGCGGATATGAGGCCAAGCCGCTGGAGCGGCTGACGTGTCTCGTGGTGCCCGCCTCCGGTGAGCCGTACATGATGGTGCCCCGCCTGGAGCTGCCCGCGGCGCAGGCGTCGCCCGCCTCGCGGCTGGGGCTGGAGTTCGTGGCGTGGGACGAGACCGACGACCCGTACGCCATCGCGGCGGCGCGGCTCGGGCAGGTCGAGAAGGTGGGCCTGGCCGACCGGATGTGGGCCATGTCCTCGCTGCGCTTCCGCGAGGTGCTGCCGGAGGCGGAGCAGGTGCTGGCCGGGACCGTGCTGCGGGAGCTGCGGATGCGCAAGTCGGCCGCGGAGGTGGCGGCGCTGCGCGAGGCCGGGGAGGCGATCGACGCGGTGCACCGGCGGGTGCCGGAGTTCCTGCGCGCCGGGCGCACGGAGCGCGAGGTGGGCCGGGACATCGCGGAGGCGATCCTGGCGACGGGCCACGCGACCGTCGACTTCGTCATCGTCGCCTCCGGGCCCAACGGCGCCAGCCCGCACCACGACGTGTCCGACCGGGTGATCCAGGCCGGGGAGCCGGTCGTGGTGGACATCGGCGGGCAGCTGCACAACGGCTACTGCTCCGACTCGACGCGCACGTACAGCGTCGGGGAGCCGCCGGCGGAGTTCGCCGCCTACTACGAGGTGCTGCGCAGGGCGCAGGACGCGGCCTGCGCGGCGGTGCGGCCGGGGGTCTCGTGCGAGTCGATCGACGCGGCCGCTCGCGACATCATCGCCGAGGCGGGCTACGGCGAGTACTTCATCCACCGCACCGGCCACGGCATCGGGATCGAGACGCACGAGGAGCCGTACATCGTCTCCGGCAACGGCGAGCCGATGGAGCCCGGCTTCGCCTTCTCCGTGGAGCCCGGCATCTACCTGCCCGGCCGCCACGGGGCGCGGATCGAGGACATCGTGGTCTGCACCGACACGGGCGCCGAGCGCCTCAACAACACCCCGCGCGACCTCGTCATCGTGTAGGAGGTCGTGTTCGCGGAGATCGCCTGCGCCAGCAGGCCGGGGTCCGGGCGGCCCAACGAGGACCTGGTGATCGCGGGGCCGTCGTGGATCGTCGTGCTCGACGGGGCGACGGCCGCCCAAGACGTCGCCAGCGGGTGCGCGCACGACGTGCCGTGGCTGGTGGGACGGCTCGGGGGCGCGCTGGCGGCGGGCCTGAGCGCCGATCGTGACTCGCCGCTGGCGGAGATCCTGGAGGCGGCCATCGAGACGACGATGGCCGCCCACTCCGGCACCTGCGACCTGGACAACCCCGACTCGCCGTCCTCGACGGTGGCCCTGGTGCGCGCCGGTCGTGACGGCGTCGAATATCTCGTGCTGGGCGATTCGCCCGTGGTCTTCTCGCTGGCGGGCGGCGGCGTCCGGGTGGAGAGCGACGACCGGCTGGACCGGCTGCCGGGCGGGCGGCCGTACACGGTGGAGCTGGTGCGGCGCATGCGCAACGCGCCCGGCGGGTTCTGGGTGGCGGGCAGCCGCCCGGAGGCGGCTCGGCAGGGGCGGTGCGGGGTCGTGGCGGACGCGCGCGGCGTGGGCGCGCTCACCGACGGGGTGTCGCGGCTCGTCGAGTGGTACGGCTGGAGCTGGCGCGACCTCGTGGCGGCGCTGGACGGGGAGGGCCCCGAGGCGGTGATCGCGGCGGTCAGGGAGCTGGAGAGGCGCCGGCCGCCCGCGCACGGGAAACGGCACGACGACGCCACCGCCGCCTGGACCCGCGTCTGAGGTGTATCAGGGGCCGCCGCCCGCCCTCTGGGAATGCGAGGGGGGCGGAGGGAGCGCTCATGTTCGTCGGCAGGACAGCGGAGCTCGCCCTGTTGGGCGCCGAACTGCGCGCGGCGGACGGGGGATCCGCCAGGAGGGCGCTCGTCGAGGGGCCCGAGGGGATCGGCAAGACGGCGCTCGTCCACCGGCTCCTCGCGACCGGCGGCGCGCGGGTGCTGGCGGCCAGCGGCGAGGAGAGCGAACAGGCGCTTGAGCTCGGCGTCGTGCGCCAGCTCCTGGACGAGGCGGCGTATCTGGGAGCACCTGTGCCCGCGCCCGCGGGGCAGGGCCCGTGCGCCGCCGGGCAGGTGCTCCGCGGGGCGATCGACGCGCTCCAGGCGCAGGCTCCTCTGGTGGTGCTGGTCGACGACGTGCAGTGGGCGGACGCCCCGTCGCTGCGCGCCCTGTCCTACGTGCTGCGGCGGGTGCGGGCCGGGCGCGTGCTCGTGCTGCTGGCCTGCCGCGACGTCACAGGCCCGTGGCTGCCCGAGGGGCTGCGCCGGCTCCTGACCTGCGACGGCACGCTCCACGTCACGCTGGACGGCCTGGGCGCGGCCGACCTGGCCGAGCTGATCTCGGCCGGGGACGACACCGCGCGCACGGCGGGCGCGCCCGGCCTCCGCCGGGCCGCCGCGCGGTTGCGCGAGCACACGCTCGGCAACCCGCTGCACGCCCGCGCCCTCTTGGCCGCGCTCCCCGTCCGGGTCCTGGCCGATCCCGGCTCGCGACTGCCCGCCCCGGGCACGTACCTGCGCTCCTTCGCCCGCCGCCTGCACGCCTGCGCCCCCGCCGCCCGCGCGCTCGTCGCCGCGTGCGCCGTCCTGGGCGAGGGCTGCCCGCTGCACGTGGCAGCCGCAATGGCCGGCGCTGTGGGCGGCGCCGTGGGCGGCACGGTGGGCGGCACGGTGGCTGACACGGCGGGCGGCGCTGTGGCTGACATGGCGGCCGACGCGGGCGCGGGCGGCCTGGACGAGCCGCTGGACGCGCTGGAGGAGGCCGTCGGCGCCGGGCTGCTTCGCGAGCTGCCCGGACGCCTGGTCGGCTGCGCCGAGCCGCTGGCGCGGGCGGCCGCCTACGACGGGCTCGGGGCCGGCGTCCGGTCGCGGCTGCACCTGGCCGCCTCCCGCCTGACCGAGGACACCGGTACGGCCCTGCGCCACCGGGCCGCGGCGGCCGGCGGGCCCGACGAGGCGCTGGCCGAGGAGCTGGCCGGGTTCGCCGCCAAGGCCGCCCAGCACGGGCAGTGGCAGGAGGCCGCCGCCCACCTCGACCTGGCCGCCGGGCTGACCGAGTCGGCGGCCCGCCGCGACGAGCTGTCCACGGCCGTGCTGGAACACGTCCTCGTCGGGGGCGACGTGATCCGCGCCACCGAACTCGCCGCCGCCCGAAACGCCGACCCGCGCCCGGTGCGCCGGTACGTGCTGGGACGGCTCGCGCTGGCCTCGGGACGCTTCGACGAGGCGGGCGAGCTGCTGGCGCAGGCGTGGCGGCACCGGGAGCCCGGGTTTGCCGCCGACGTGGCCGAGCAGCTCGCCTGGCTGCGCCTGGTCGGCGGAGACCGGGAGGCGGCGGTGAGCTGGGCCCGCCTGGCGATCGAACAGCCCATCGCGGGCGCGGTCGCCAGGCCGTACGACGTGCTGGCGCTGGGCGGGGCACCCGGCGCCGGCACGCCGCCCGACGGCCTCGCGCCGGTGCCGGGAGGGGCGCCTGGCGCCGCGCCGCCCGACGGCCTCGCGCTCGCGCGGGGAGAGGCGCCCGGCACCGCGCCCGGCGGCCTCGCGGCGGCGCTCGCGCACCTGGCACGGGGCGCGCCCGAGCAGGCGTGCGCGGTGCTCAGGACGGTCGTGGGCGCGGCGGCCAAGGCCGGGCTGCCGCACCACCGGCTGCTGGCCGCCGCGCTGCTGGCCGTCGCCGAGCACCGGAGCGCGCGCTGGGACGAAGCAGCCGCCCGCGCCGAACAGGCCCTCGCCGAGGCCAGGACGCTCGGGCAGCAGTGGCTGCTGCCGTGCCTGGAGGTCGCCTGCGTGGCACCGCTGGCGGCACGCGGCGAGCACGAGCGGGCACTCGCGCACGCCATGGCCGCCCGCGCCACCGCCCGCCGCCTGCGCCACGCGATGGGGGAGCGGCAGGCGGACCAGGCACTGGCGCTCATCGGCACCGAGCCCGCCGGGACGGTGGACGGGGCGGGCGAGGTGTTCGTGCCCGACCCGAGGCCGGGGCGGATCGAGGCGCTGGTGGCCGACGGGCGGCTGGAGGAGGCGGAGCGGACGCTGGCCTTGTTCGGTGAGAGCGGCCCGGCGGGACAGGCCGGCCGGCTCAGGCTGGCGGGCCTGCTGCTCGCCGCCAGGAACGTTCCAGACGAGGCCGAGGAGCGCTTCGCCCGCGCGCTCGCGCTGGCGGCGGGGGCGTGCCCGCTGGAGGAGGCACGGGTGCTGCTCGACCTGGGCCGGCTGCTGCGCCGCACGGGCCGGCGCAGGGCGGCCGCTGACCGGCTTGGCGCGGCCCGCGCGATCTTCCAGCGGCTCGGGGCCCGCCCGCTCGTGGACCGCTGCGCGCGGGAGCTGGAGGCGTGCGGGCTGGAGCCGCCGGCGACGGTACGGCTCGGGCTCACGCCCCAGGAGCTCAGCACCGCCACGCTGGCGGCCGACGGCCTGACGAACCGGCAGATCGCCAGGGAACTGCTCATCAGCGTCAAGACCGTCGAGTACCACCTCGGCAAGATCTACACCAAGCTCGGGATCGGCTCACGGGCCGCGCTGGCCGCCAAGCTCGCGGCGCACGGACGGCCTCACGGGCGGCCGGCCTGACCACGGTCAGATGAGGATCCAGGTGGTCACCACGGGGCCGCCGCGGTCGGGGCTGACCCGGAGCCGGAGCGGGCCCGGCGCGAGCTCGCCCGTGGTGAAGCGGCCCAGCTCGTCCGCGCGCACCGGCGTGCCGCCGTCCCGCCGCTGCACGACGATCTCGGCGGGCCTGCCGCCCGTCACCCGCCCCACCAGCCGCCTGCCGGTCACCTCCAGCTCCACGACGACCTCCCCGGTGGCGAACGTCAGCAGCCGCGCCCGCCCCCCGCCGCGCACCCGGGTGGCCGACAGCTCCTCCCACGAGTCGAACGTCAGCTCGGCCAGCTCCGCGTCCAGGGACCTGAGCGCGTAGGCCAGCATCGCCTCCTCGAACAGCGCGTCCGGGACCGGGTCGAGCCGCCCGGCCGCCGCCCGCAGCCGCTCCTCCAGCTCCATGTCCCTCTCGTCGATGGCGTCGTCCATGCCGCTCACCCCCGGATGCCGTTCACGCCGCGCCGGTTCATCAGGACGGCCAGGCGCTTGAGGCACCGCCCTCTATTGGGGCCGATGCCGCCGACCGGCATGTCCAGCCCGTCCGCGATCTCCTGATAGCTCGGCCGGGGATCGGCGATGAGGAGGCGCAGCAGCCGCCTGCAGCGCTCCGGCAGCTCCTCGAACGCGTTCCACAGCTCCCGCTCGCGCTCGGCCTGCTCGCCCGCCTCCTCGGCCTCCAGCAGCAGGAACTCGGGCGAGCGCGCGTCGGCGTCGAGGCCCATCAGCTCCAGGTCGCCGACCGGCAGGGCCCTGCCGCTGGTGCGCAGGACCCGCAGCGCCTCGTGCCTGGCGGTGGTGGCCAGCCAGGAGCCGGCCCGCTCGGGCTCGCGGAGCCTGGTCAGGTGCTCGGCGAAGCGGTACCACGTCGTCTGGCACACGTCCTGGGCGTCGGAGTCGTTCACGAGGTAGCCTCGCGCCACGGCCCACACCAGGCCGCTGTAGCGCTGGTAGAGCTCCTTCCACGCCCCCGCGTCGCCGTCCCCGGCAGCCGCGACCAGGGTTGCGGTGTCGTCCACGGCGGTAGCTCCCTATATCTGGGCGGGAAGCCCAATATATTTCGCATACCGCCGCTGGGCGGGCAACTCATCATCATCGGAGAAAACCGCTCAGATCCGGTACGGCCAGCCGCCCCGCCAGGAGCTGCGCCGCGGCCACGCGCGCGGACACCTGCTCCTGCGACATCCGGGCCGCGATCATCCCGGCCACGATCGGCGTGGCGAACGACGTGCCGCTCCAGGCCGCCAGTCCGGTGAAACCGGCCTTGTCGCCCTCCTGGAGGATCGCCACGCAGGTGCAGCCGGGGTAGTGGGCCGGGTCGGCGAAGCGGCAGGTGGTGCGGTGCGGGTAGCCGTACTGGTAGGGGCCGGAGGTGAAGGCGTTGACCAGGCGCTCGCCCGGCGCGTACACCGTGACCCAGTCGCCATGGTTGCTGAAGCAGGCCCGGCCGAGCCCGTCCTCGCGCAGCGCGCCCACCGACAGCACCACGTCGCCGGAGGCGTTGACCGGCTCCGTGGAGAACGCGGCCGGCCAGAACGGCAGCGTCTCGCCGTCGTTGCCCGCCGCGGCCACCAGCAGCGTGCCCGGGTGGGCGGCCAGCTCGTCCACGAAGTCGGCCAGGCCGAGCAGCGCGCTCGCGTCGGCGGTCCTGGTGCCGGCCGACAGGGAGACGATGTCCGGCCAGCCGTGCTCGTCGAGGATCCGCAGCAGGGTGTGACCCAGCTCGTCCTCCAGCGCGGCGCCCGCGTACGGGAAGGCGTTGTAGACGCGCACGTCCGCGGCGGGCGCCACGCAGCGCAGCACGCCGGCGATGAAGGTGCCGTGGCCCACGTACGGCTTGATGAGGCCGTCGGGGTCGAGCTCGTCGCCGGGGGCGGTGACGTCGCCGTCGACCTTGGGGATGTTCGGGATGCCGGAGCTCTGGGCCAGCCACTGGTGGTCGAGGTAGTCGTGGACGAGACCGGTGTCGAGGACGGCGACGCTCACCCCCGCCCCCCGGTCGCGGCCGGAGAGCGGCGGGTTGAGCGGCCCGGCGCTCGGGACCGGCTCGTCCCCGGGGCACAGGTTGACGCCCGCGACGGTGACGAAGTGGACGAGGCTCGACGCGATGTCCTCGCGGGCCAGGTGCTCGACGGTCCGGTGCGGGTCCCTGGAGCCGACGCAGAGCCGGCGCATGGAGCTCCGGCCGGCGCTCCTCGCCCCGACCACGCGGACCGTGTCGGGCCCCGGCTGCAGGCGCTGTACGGCGGCGGCGGCCCGGCCCGCGTCGGCGTCGCGCACCAGGATGTGCCCGTCGAGGTGGGCGAAGCGCGGCTGGACCGCGGATCCCGGCGCGGCCCCCTCGGGACCGGCGACCGCGCGCATGCCGTCCGGCAGCGCCGCGTTGAGTATCTCCAGCTGCTCCCAGAACCGGGTGTCCGATGGGGTCATCCTCTGCGTCCCTCCTTGCGGTGTACGTGTGTATGAGCCATCACCGGGCCGGCTGATACAACAGAGGTCTACGATCGTGCCGTGTCCCGGGAAGATCCGCATGACCTGCTGGCCATGGTCTTCGCGAGACCCCGGGAGGCCCTGGCGGCCGCCAGGGCGCTGCTGGCCGGCGGGAGCGGGCCGTACGAGTCCTCGATCGCCAGGCAGGCGCTCGGGATCCTGCACCGTGAGTTCGGCGACCTCGAGGCGGCCATCGCGGAGCTGCGGCACGCCGTGCGCCTGGCGCGGCGCTCCGGCTCGGCCGACCGCGAGACCGACGTGCTGGCCACGCTGGGCATCGCGCTGCTGCAGTCCGGGCGTACGCGGGCGGGCCTGTCGGCGCTCGACCGGGCCGCCACGCGGGCGGACGGCACGACGCGGGCGCGGGTGCTGTTCCGCCGCGCGGGGGCCCGGTGGATCCTGGGCCGGCACGGGCCGGCGCTCGACGACCTGAAAGACGCGGTGCCCGCGCTGCTGGCCGCCCGCGACACGGTGTGGGCGGCGCGGGCGCTGACCCTGCGCGGGCACGTCCAGCTCGCCCTGGGCGCCGTCCAGCCCGCCGACGCGGACTTCCGCACGGCGCAGGACATGCTGGGCCCGACCCGGCAGGAGCACGACTCGGCGGTGGCCGTGCAGAACCGGGGGGTGGCGGCGTTCAGGACCGGTGACCTGCCCGCGGCGCTGGCCCTGCTGGACGAGGCGGAGCGGCGGTTCGGCACGCTCGGCACGCCGATGTTCGACCTGGTCGGCGACCGGTGCGCGGTCCTGCTGGCCGCCGGGCTCGCCAGGGACGCCCTCGACCACGCCGACGGAGGGCTGCGGCTGCTGGCCCGGCTGCGCGGCCAGGCGACCCGGCGCGCCGAACTGCTGCTCATCGCCGCCCGCGCCGCCCTCCAGAGCGGCGACCCGGCCACGGCCGGGGAGCGGGCGGGAGAGGCCCGGCGGCTGTTCGCCCGCCAGCACCGCGCGTGGTGGTCCGAGCACGCCCGCCTGATCGTCCTCCAGGCCGAACACGCCACCCCGGACGGCCCGGCGCGGCGCACCTCGCTGGGCGAGGCCCGGCGGCTGGCCGCGCGGCTGGCCGGGCTGGGGTCGCCGGAGGTGTGGCAGGCGCACCTGCTGGCGGGGCGCATCGCGCTCGCCCTGGGCGAACCGGGCGTGGCCGAGCGGCATCTCGCCAGGGCCGCCGGCGTCCGGCACAAGGGACCCGCCACGTCCCGGGCGGGCGGCTGGCTGGCGGAGGCGCTCAGGGCCGAGGCGGCGGGGGAGCCGCGCCGCCTGCTGCACGCCTGCCGGGCCGGGCTGGCGCTCATCGAGGAGCACCGGCTCACGTTCGGCTCGTCCGAGCTGCACGCGCTGGCCACGGCCCAGGGCGCGGAGCTGGTCACGCTCGCCCAGCGGCACCTGCTGCGCGTCGGCCGGCCCCGCCGGCTGCTGGCCTGGACGGAGCGGTGGCGGGCCACCTCGCTCGCCGTGCCCGCCGTGAGCCCGCCGGCGGACGACGAGCTCCTCGCCCAGCTCGCCGCCCTGCGGCAGGCCGAGCACCTGCTCGCCCAGGCCCGCCAGGAGGGCGCCGCCTCGGCCGCGGCCCTGGAGCGCGACCGGAGCCGCCTGGAGTCCCGCGTACGGTCGGCCACGCTGCACATCACCGGGCACACCACGGGGCGCACCTATAGCGGGCGTGAGCGCCCGGACGGCGACCGGACCGGACGGCTCCTGGAAGCCCTGGGCGGGGGCCGGCTGGCCGAGCTGGTCGCGGTGGACGGCACGTTGCACGTCCTGCTCTGCGGCGACGGCACCGTGCGCCGCCACACCGCCGGGCCCATGGACCGGGCCGTCGCCGAGGTCGAGTTCGCCCGCTCCCGGCTGCGCCGCCTCGCCTACGAACGCCATCCCGACCAGGGCGAGCTCCACGACCTGGGCGCCCGGCTGGAGGCGGCGGTGCTCGGCCCGGTCGCGGGCCTGCTCGGCGAGCAGCCGCTGGTCGTGGTTCCGCCCAGCACCCTGCACACCACCCCCTGGGGCCTGCTGCCGTCCCTGCGCCGCCGGCCCTTCACCGTCGCCCCCTCCGCGGGGGCGTGGCTGCGCGCCGGGTCCGCGCCGCGCCCCGACGGCGGCCGCATCGCCCTCGTCCGCGGTCCGGGAGTCGCCCACGCCGATGGCGAGGTACGCGAGATCGCCCGCCTGTACGCCGGAAGCGACCACGACGTCTCCGTCCTGGCGGAGGGGCGGGCCACCGCGCCCGCGGTGCTGGCGGCCATCGACGGCAGCCTGCTCGCCCACCTGGCCGCGCACGGCACGTTCAGGGCCGACAGCCCGCTGTTCTCCTCCCTCCACCTCGACGACGGCCCCCTGACCGGCTACGACCTCGAACGCCTGCGCCGCGCCCCCCACCACCTCGTCCTGTCCAGCTGCGACTCCGGCCAGATGGCCGCCGTCGGCGCCGACGAGCTGCTGGGCCTGGCCACGGCCCTGCTCCGTCTCGGCACCGCCGGGATCGTGGCCAGCGTCGTCCCCGTGAACGACGAGACCGCCGTGCCCGTCATGCTCGGCCTGCACGACGGCCTGCGCCGCGGGCTCGGGCTGGCCGAGGCGCTGTGCCGGGCCAGGGGCGACGACGTGTCGTTCATCGCCATCGGGGCAGGCTGATCGGCCATTGATCGGAGGCGCGCGATCATGAAACAATTCCCTGACAGATGGATTTCCGCGTAGTGGGGGACGGTTGTCCATGATCCGCGAGCTGATCGAGCGGCCCTAGGGTGCCGGACGACGAGCTGGACGAGGCGTTCGAGCTCGGCAGGACATGCGCGCTGGCCGCCGAATGCGGCAGGGACCTGCGGCGCTGCGCCCAGATGTACAGCGGGCTGTTCCCCTCGGCCGCCTTCGGCGCCGAGTCCTACACCGCCCTGACCCTCTCCACGGCCTTCAGCGCCCCCTGGGCCGGCGCCGAGCTCCTGAAGGTCGCCAACCGGGCCGCTCTGTGGGTCATGGCCGTGGAACGCCTCGTGGACCACACCGCGACCACCCGGGGGCAGGTCGACGGCCTGATCCGCGAGTGCCTGTCGGTCGCCGACGGCGCCGTGCCCCGTTCGGCGGCGACCCGGTTCCTGGCCGACCTGCGTGACGAGCTGGGCACGGTCAAGGAGTTCGACGACCTGCGGTGGATCTGGCGCGACCAGCTCGCCCGGACGCTGGCGGGCATGGCCAGGGCGTGGGCGTGGCGGGACACGGGGGCCGTTCCGACGCTGGAGCGCTTCCTCGACAACGCCGACAGCCGCGGCTCGTGCTTCGTGGACGTCTCGCACTGGATCTACACCGCCGACGACTGGGCCAGGGCGCACCTGGAGGACCTGCGGGCGGTCAGCGGGAAGGTCCAGCGCTACCTGCACCTGCTCGGCGACGTGGCCTCCTACCGCAAGGACATGAGCTGGGGCGACCTCAACGTCCTGGCGCTCGGCGTCAGCCGCGCCGAGGTGAACGAGGCGATGGCCGCCCTGGCCCGCGAGGCGGCCGGGCTCATCGCGCCGGTACGCGCCGGGAGCCCCCGAACCGCCGTCTACCTGCGAAGACGGATCGGCTTCAACGCGGGTTTCGTTGGCATTTCGGGCTAAAGTGCGACAAGCTAAGGTGCTTGTCGGATTACCTGACAGACAGGCTTGACATATTGACTGTTAGATCTGGCAATAAGGGCGCGCCCCACGACAAACCGTGACATTTTGATTCTTGTAAAAGATTGCGGCTTGAGTGGAAAATGTGGCGTTGCTAGGGTGTCTGGATGCCAGGCATGTGGAGCGACCTTCTCGATGCACCTTGACAGGTACCACTGACCAAGGCACCTCAGGGGCGGGGTTGTGCATGCGCGGGAGATGTACAGGCGGTGCTGGATGGAATTCGGTCGCTCTGACCGTTGGCGGCTGCCGACAGCGATCAAGATCTTGATCGCCGGGGGTTTCGGCGTGGGCAAGACCACCATGGTCGGCGCCGTGTCCGAAACCCGGCCATTGCGTACGGAAGAGGCGCTCACCCAGGTAGGCACGCACATCGACGACCTGTCGGGCGTCGAGCGGAAGCTCACCACGACCGTGGCCATGGACTTCGGCCGCATCACCATAGCCAACGACTACATGCTCTACCTGTTCGGCACGCCCGGCCAGGAACGGTTCTGGTTCGTGTGGGACGAGCTGGCCATGGGCGCCCTCGGCGCCGTCGTGCTGGCCGACACCCGCCGCCTCGACGACTGCTTCCCGGCCGTCGACTACTTCGAGAAGCGCGAACAGCCGTTCATCGTGGCGCTCAACTGCTTCGACGGATCGAGGCCGTTCACGGTCGGCGAGGTGCGCTCGGCGATCGGCCTGGAGCCGGAGATCCCCATCGTGCGCTGCGACGCCCGCAAGAAGGACTCCGGCAGGGAGGTGCTCATCACGCTCGTCGAGCACGCGATGCGCATGGGAGCCTCGCCCGTCGGGACCATGTCGTGACCATGACCGGCTAACCTTTTGGCGATGGAGGAGATCGACCGCCGGATCGTCACGCTGCTGGCCCGCGACGGCCGCATGAGCTTCACCGATCTGGCCAGGGAGACCGGGCTCTCGGTCTCGGCGGTGCACCAGCGCGTACGCCGCCTGGAAAAGCGCGGGGTCGTGCGCGGATACGCCGCGATCATCGACCATGAGGCGGTGGGGCTGCCGCTGACCGCGTTCGTGTCGATCAAGCCGATCGACCCGGCCGCGCCCGACGACGCCCCCGAGCGGCTGGCCCACCTGACGGCCATCGAGGCGTGCCACAGCGTGGCGGGCGACGAGAGCTACATCCTCAAGGTCCGCGTCGCCTCGCCGACGGCCCTGGAGGACCTGCTGCAGCAGATCCGCGCCTCGGCCAACGTCTCGACCCGCACCACGGTCGTGCTCAGCACCCCGTACGAGCACCGCGCCCCCGAGGTGGCCGACGAGGCCCCCGCCACCTCGGACACCTGACCACCCGCCCGCCCCGGGCCCCCAGCCGCCGTGACGCCGCGCCGAGGCACCCGCTCGGCGCGACGTCGCCGTGCCCCGGCGCGGGCCGCCAGGGCGGGGCTCAGCCCGTGCCAGGCGGCTCGTAGCGGGCACGCAGGCGGGTCTTGGCGGTCTCCGCGGCGTCCAGGTGCTCCAGGCCGAGCAGGGCCGCGCCCACGATCGGGGGCATGTCGGCCAGCACCGGCTTGGCCCGCGGCGTCCGTACCGCGAAGGAGGAGTCCAGCAGCGACGTCAGCAGCGGGTCGCGGGCCGTCAGCAGCCCCCCGCCCAGCACCACCTCCGTCGGCGTCTCCAGCAGGCCCAGGCGGCGCAGGCACACCTCAGCCATCACCGTCACCTCCTCGGCCTGCCGCTCCACCAGCGACCTGGCCACCGCGTCCCCGCCCGCGGCCGCGGCGAGCACCCCCGGCGACAGCTCGTGCAGGCGCTCCTCGCTCAGGCGGCCGAAGTGCATCTCCAGCACGAACTCCTCGACCGTCGCCGTGCCGAAGTAGGACGTGATCAGCCCGGTCAGCGCGGTCGGCACGCCGCGCCCGTCCTCGGCGCGGACCGCGTGCCACAGCGCCTCCTCCGCCAGGCCCTGGCCGCCGCCCCAGTCGCCGCTGATCCGCCCGAGGGCGGGGAAGCGGGCCACCTTGCCGGTGGGGGAGACGCCGACCGCGTTGATGCCGGCCCCGCACACGACCGCCACCCCCCACGAGGCGGACGCGCCGGCCCGCAGCAGCGCGAACGTGTCGTTGCGCACCACCACGTCCGCGCCGAACCCCCCGGCCGCGAACTCCCGCGCCAGCGCCTCCTCCTCGACGGGCATGTCCGCCCCCGCCAGGCAGGCCGACACGTGGTCGAACCCGCCCTCGGGCACCTGACCCGGCCCCAAGGTGGTGAGCGCGTCCCGCACCACGCCCACCGCCGCCGCGACCCCGTCGCGCTGCGGCACGAACGGGCCCGAGCGCCCCGTGGCCAGCACCTCGCCGTGCTCCGAGACCACCGCCACATCGGTCTTGCTGTTGCCGCCGTCGACCGCCAGCACGAGCCGCGGGCGCGCCACTAGCCCACCGTCCACGGCAGGTGCGCGCGGTTCGCCTCAAGAAGCAGACTCGTCAGCTCCTCGGCGATCTCGTCCTGCCCGACCAGCGGATGGGCGAGCAGGGCGTCCCGCACCCGGTCCGCGCCGCCGTGCAGCGCCGCCTCCAGGGCGAGGCTCTCGTACGCGGACACGTGCGCGATCAGCCCGGCGTACAGCGGCTCGACCGGCGGCACCGGCAGCGGCGCCGCGCCCTGGGCGCCGACCGTCGCGGGTACCTCGATCACCGCCGCGTCGTCGAGGAACGGCAGCGTGCCGCCGTTGCGAACGTTCACAATCTGGACGTCGCCCCGGTCCCCGAGCAACGACGCGATCAGCGCCACCGCCGCCTCCGAGTAGAAGGCCCCGCCGCGCTCCGACAGCAGCTCCGGCTTGGTCACCACGGCCGGGTCCGCGTACATCTCCAGCAGCCGCCGCTCCAGCGCCGCGACCTCGGCCGCCCTCGACGGCTTGGCGCGCTGCTCGCGCACCACGGCGTCGTGCGCGTAGAAGTAGCGCAGGTAGTAGGAGGGGATCGAGCGCAGCCGCTCCAGCAGCCCGAGCCGCAGCCCGAGGCTGTCGGCGATCTCCTGCCCCTGCGAGCGCAGGATCGACGGCAGGACGTCCTCGCCGTCCAGGTAGACGGCCCGCTCCCAGGTCAGGTGGTTCAGCCCGACGTGGCCGAGCGAGATCCGCGAGGGGTCCACCCCCAGCCCGGCGGCGAAATGGCGCTGGAAGCCGATCGCCACGTTGCACAGCCCGATCGCCCGGTGCCCGGCGTCCAGCAGGGCTCGGGTGACGATGCCGACGGGGTTGGTGAAGTCCACGATCCACGCCTGCGGCGCGAGCGCGCGCACCACCGAGGCGATCTCCAGCACGACCGGCACCGTGCGCAGCGCCTTGGCCAGCCCGCCCGCGCCCGTCGTCTCCTGCCCCACGCACCCGCAGCGCAGCGGCAGCGTCTCGTCCACCTCCCGCGCGGCCTGCCCGCCCACCCTGAGCTGGAACAGCACCACCCGCGCCCCCGCGACCCCCTCCTCGACCGAGGAGGTGGCCAGCACACGCGCGGGGTGCCCGGCGTGCGCCAGCATCCGCCGCGACACGCCCGCCACCAGCTCCAGACGCGCGGCGTCGGGATCTATGAGGGCGATCTCCGTCACCGGCAACTCGTCGCGCAACCGCGCGAAGCCGTCGACCAGCTCAGGCGTGTACGTCGAGCCGCCCCCGACCACGGCCAGTTTCAACCCTTCACTCCCGTCAAAGTAACGCCCTCGATGAACACTCGCTGGGCGAAGAAGAACACGATGATCACCGGTGCGGTCACCAGCAGCGTGGCGGCCATGGTGAGGTTCCACTGCACGCTGTGGAACGCCTTGAACGTGGCCAGGCCGACCGACAGCGTCAGATGATCCTGTTCGACGCCGGCGTACAGCAGCGGCCCGTAGTAGTCGTTCCAGCAGTAGAAGAACTGGAACAGGGCGACCGCGGCGATGGCCGGGCGGGCCATCGGCAGGACCACCCTGACGAGGGTCTTGAAGTCCGAGCACCCGTCCACCCTGGCCGCGTCGGTGTAGTCGCGCGGGATCGTGACCAGGAACTGCCGCAGCAGGAAGATCGAGAACGCGTCCCCGAACAGCATCGGCAGGATCAGCGGCCACAGGCTGTCCGTCAGCCCCAGCCGGGCCCACACCAGGTAGATCGGCACCGCGATGACCTGCGGCGGCAGCATCATCGCGGTGATCACCAGCAGGAACGCCAGCCGCCGCCCCGGAAAGCGGAACTTGGCCAGCGCGTACGCCACCGGGACCGACGACACGATGGTGAAGACGGTCCCGAGCACCGCGTACATGAGCGTGTTGGCCAGCCACCGCAGCAGCATCGACTTCTCGAACACCACGGCGAAGTTGTCCCAGTTCCAGCTGCGCGGCCACAGGTCGCTGGTCAGCGCCTGCTGGTCGCTCATCAGCGCGGTCAGCCCGATGAACACCACCGGCGCCAGGAACATCAGCGCCAGCGCGATGGCCAGGGCGTGCGTGGCGATCCACACCAGGATCCGCCGCCTGCGGGCCCGGACGCCGTCGCGGCGGGCGTGCGCGGCCACCGGCCGGGGCGGCGCCGTGATCGTCGCGCTCATGCGCCCTCCTCGGTCCTGCGGAACTGCCGCAGCAGGATCAGCGTGAAGATCATCGAGGTGCCGAACAGGAGCAGCGCGAGCACGCACGCGTACCCCATGGAGAAGTCGCGGAAGCCGACCTGGAACAGCCACTGCGGCAGCGTCAGCAGCGACTCGTCCGGGTAGCCGGGCGAGAACGAGCTGCCCGGCGAGTCGGTCTGGCCCGAGGCCACCCGGGAGGCGATCATCGCCTGCGTGAAGTACTGCAGGGCGTAGATGACGTTCGTGACCAGGGAGAACATCAGCACGGGCGCGATGGCGGGCAGCGTCACGCTGCGGAACTGCCGCCACGGGCCCGCCCCGTCGATGGCGGCGGCCTCGTACAGGTGCCTGGGCACGTCCAGCAGCGCCGCCATGAAGATCACGACCAGCTGGCCGCAGCTCCACAGCGACAGCAGCGTCAGGCTCGGCTTCGACCAGGCCGGGTCGCCGAACCAGTCGGGCCCCTGGATGCCGAACAGCGCCAGGAACTGGTTCCACGGCCCGGTGGCCGGGTTCATCAGGAAGACGAACGTGATCGTGCCGGCCGCCAGCGGCACCAGCGACGGCAGGTAGAAGATCGTGCGGAACAGCCCGACGCCGGCCTTGAGCCGCACCACGAGCTGCGCCAGCGCCAGCGAGCACAGCACGGTCGCCGGCACCATGATGACCACCAGCCACAGCGTGTTCTTCGCCGAGGTCAGCACCCTGGGGTCCTGGAACAGGTAGCGGTAGTTGTCCAGGCCGGCGAACTCGAGGGTGTACATGTCGTAGCGGTGGAAGGAGAAGTACACGGTGGACAGCAGCGGGTAGACGAAGAAGATCGAAACCCCGGCGATCCAGGGCGACAGCCACACGAGGGCCCGCAGGCCCTCGCGGCGCCGCCACACCTCAGCGAGCGCGGTCACCTCAGCCCCCGGACAGCTTCAGCTTGTCGTCGATCTGCTTGTCCACGCCCTTCAGCCCGGCGTCCACGTCGGGTACGGAGCCCTTCTCCCACTTGGTCATGAACGTGCCCATGACCTCCTGGTTGAAGACGCTGTTCACGCTGGCGGGGATCGTCGAGGTCTTCGGGTGGGCGAAGATGTTCAGGAACGTCGTGAAATTGGCGTCCTTGGCCAGGTCGGGGGAGTCCATCGCCGCCTTCGTGGTGGGCACGTTGCGCAGCGCGTTCGACAGCGTCACCAGCGAGGTGGTGTCGGTCGTCAGGTGCTTGACCAGCTCCCACGCCTGCTGCGGGTGCTTGGCGCCCTTCGGCACGCCGATCACGGTGCCCGCGGTGAAGCCGCTGCCGTACAGGTCGGGGCGGTCGTCGGCGACCGGCAGGGGAGCGGTGCCGTAGTCGAGGTCCTTCGCCTCGTTGGCGATCATGGCGTTACGCCACTCGCCGTCCAGGACCATGGCCACCTTGCCCTGGTAGAACGGGTGCTTGGCGCTCCACTCGTCGCCCAGGCTCTTGCGGAACTTCTCCAGGTTGGCGTAGCCGTACCAGTCGACGAGCTCCTTCTGCCAGGTCAGCAGCCGCTTCCAGGCCGGATCGGAGCCGATGGCCGAGGTGCCGTCGTCGTTGTACCACTTGGCGCCCACCATGGGGGCCAGGTGGGTGGGGCTGTTCTCGTAGTACTGGACGCTCGGGATGAACCCCGCCACCTTGATCGTCCCGTCGGGGTCGCGCACGGTGAGCTTCTTGGCCAGCGCCGTCAGCTCGCTCAACGTCTTGGGCGGCTGCTCGCCCTTCATCAGCTTCTTGTTGTAGTAGAGCCCGTACGCGTCCGCCAGCAGCGGCAGCGTGCACTGCTTGCCCTCGAAGCCCGAGTACGAGCGCGCCACCTCGGGCAGCACCGACAGGTCGATGCCGTCCTGCTTGATCACCGGCGTGAGATCCTGGAACGATCCCGACCTGCACCATTGGGCCACGCTGTCGGTGGTGAACGAGGCCGCCACGTCGGGCGCGTTACCACCCCGGATGGCCTGGGTGATCTGGTCGTCCTGCACGTTCTTGACGGCCTTGACGGTGATCTGCGGGAACTTCTTGTTGAAGCCCGCGATGGCCTCCTCGAACGCCTTGACCTCGGCGTCCGTGGAGAACCCGTGCCACAGCTCCAGCGTGGCCGCGGGAAGCGCCTGCGAGGCCGAGCCTGAGGGTCGGGGCTGGGCGCCCAGCGAGGGCCCTGCCTGTTTGTTGGCTGTGCACCCGGTCAGAGTGCTTGCGGTCAGCGCGAGAGCCGCGGCGACCGCCAAGGGGACGAAGCGCACGGGGGGTGCCTCCTGCCATGGTGGTTCATGTTGGAACGGTTGAGCTGAAAACCTCTTCGCGCACGGTGGCGAGAGCCAGGTCGAGGGCCCCGGCGAGGACGGGGTTGCCCTCGACGTTCGACAGCCGGACCCGGGGCTGCGGGATGGTGAGCGCGTGCAACTCGTGCTCGACGAGCTCGCGCAGGGTTTCGCCGCCCGACAGCACGACGCCGCCGGTCAGCACGATCAGCCCGGGGTCCACGACGGACGTGATCGCGGCCAGGCCCACCGCCAGGCGGGCGGCGATGTCGCGCAGCCCCGCCCTGGCGTCGTCGGCCTTCTGGCCGCTCCCCCCGGCCGCCCGCACGGCGTTGGCGACCGCGTGCCGGAAGTCGGCGCCGCGCACGCCGTACGAGCGCAGCAGCTTCAGCACCGCCGGGCCGCCGGTGAGCGCCTGGTAGCCGTGGTTGGCGTAGCGGCCGGCCTCGCGGGCCGTCTGCGCGCCCGGGGTCGGCATGTAGCCCACCTCGCCCGCGCCGCCCGTGGCGCCCCTGTGCATCCGGCCGCCCAGCACGATGGCCGAGCCGATGCCCTCGTCGGCCCACAGGAGCACGAAGTCCTGATGGCCCTGGGCCGCCCCGCGCGCCTGCTCGGCCACCGCGACCAGGTTGACGTTGTTCTCCACGTCCACCGGCACGCCCAGGCCCGCGCCGAGCGTGGGCACCAGGTCGGGGATCTGCCAGCCGGGTACGTCCTTGGCGGCGGCGTACCCGAGCAGGCCGGTGGACGGGTCGATCGCGGCCTGCACGCCGATCACGACCCGGCGCAGCTTGTCGGGCGGGCTCGCGCCCTCCAGGGCCGCGTTGAGGCGGTCCACCAGCTCGCCGTGCGGCCGGCGCGGGGTGGGCAGCGTGTGCTCGCCCACGATCGCGCCGGTGATGTCGGCCACCTTGGCCTCGATGCGGTCGGGCGTGACGTCGAGCGCGGCCACGTACGCCGCCGCCGGGTTGATGCGGTAGACCTCCGCCGTCCGCCCCGGCAGGCCCTCCCTGATGCCGTCGAGCACCACCAGCCCGGCCTCCTGCAGCCGGGCCAGGAGCTGGGACGCCGTCGGCTTGGACAGCCCGGTGAGGGTGCCGATCTCGGGACGGGTCAGCGGACCGCGTTCGAGAAGTGCCTGCAGGGCGGCGCGATCATTGATGGCGCGTAGCAGACTGGGGGTCCCAGGCACCGGACCGCTCACGGATGGACTCCTTGCGAGTTAGGAAACTTTCCTAACTCGGAACATAGGGAGTCCGGCTCCGCGGGTCAAGAGGCGGGTCCAGGTGAAACCAAGACGTAACAAGGAAAGGGTCCGAGAAGGAAAGACAGGTGGGAGTGCCTCAACAGGCGTGCTAATGTCGTCGTTTGTCGTAACAACAAGCAGAATGGCCCGGAGTGTCCCATTAACCACAATAACGGTCAGGCGGCAACTCGTCAAACAGAGCTCGCCCGGGAGCAGGCGTACGTCACCCGACTCTACGACCGCCTCGACGAGCTGCGCGAGCGTACCCAGCGCCGGCTCAAGGAGGTGCTGGCCACGGGGGCCGTCGGCACGATGCAGAACCGGTCGGAGCGCGACACGTTCGCCGACATGTACGCCTCCAGGCTCGCCCGGCTCTGGGCGGTCGAGCGCGGCCTGATTTTCGGTCGCCTCGATCACGTCGACGAGGGCCGGCTGTACATCGGCAAGCTCGGCATGACCGACGACGAGCAGCTGCGCCTGCTCATCGACTGGCGGGCGCCGGTCGCGCAGCCGTTCTACCGCGCCACCCCGGCCGCTCCGATGGGCGTGACCAGGCGCCGCCACCTGCAGACCAAGGGCCGCGTCGTGGTCGGCGTGGACGACGACCTGCTCGACCTCGACTCGCTCACCGACGACGACCGCGCCACGCTCAACGGCGAGGCGGCCCTGCTGGCCGCGCTCGACGAGCGGCGCACGGGCCGCATGCGCGACATCGTGGCCACCATCCAGGGCGAGCAGGACCGCGTCATCCGCAGCGACCTGAACGGCGTGCTGGTCGTCCAGGGCGGGCCCGGCACCGGCAAGACCGTCGTCGCGCTGCACCGTGCCGCGTACCTGCTCTACACCCACCGCGAACGGCTGGAGCGCCGCGGCGTGCTCATCCTCGGGCCCAACCTCACCTTCCTGCGCTACATCGAGCAGGTCCTGCCCTCGCTCGGCGAGACCGACGTGCTGCTGTCCACGGTCGGGGAGCTCTACCCGGGCCTGACCGCCACCGCCAGGGAGCGGCCCGAGGTGGCCGCGCTCAAGGGCGACGCGCGCATGGCCGAGGTGATCGCCAAGGCCGTGCGCGACCGGCAGCGGGTGCCGCGCAAACCCGTCGAGCTGACCATCGGGCGCATCACGCTCGCCATCGACCGCTCCATGCTCGACGGCGCCAGGAACAAGGCCATCCGCTCGCGCCGTCCGCACAACCAGGCGCGCGCCGTGTTCGTCCGGTCGCTGCTGAACGCCCTGGCCAGGCAGCAGGCCCGCAAGATCGGCAAGGGGCTCATCGACGACGACGAGCTGGCCGACCTGCGTGAGGAGCTGCGTACCGAGCCGGTGGTCAAGTCCGCGCTCAACCGGCTCTGGCCGTACCTGACGCCGCAGCGGCTGCTGCTCGGCCTGTACGGCTCCCCGGAGCGCCTCGGCTACGCCGCCTCCGAGCTGAGCCCCGAGGAACGCGCCCTGCTGCGGCGCGACGGCGGGGAGTGGACCGAGTCGGACGTGCCGCTGCTGGACGAGGCCGCCGAGCTGCTCGGCGAGATCGACGAGCAGGTGCTGCGCGCCAGCGCGATGCAGGCCGAGGAGGAGCTGGCCGCCGCCAGACAGGCCGAGGAGCGCGAGCGCGAGGCCGAGCTCGCCTACGCCCGCGAGGTCCTGGAGCTGACCGGGCTGTCCGACGTCATGGAGGCCGAGCGGCTGGCCGAGCGGCAGCGGGGCGAGGGCCCGTACCTCACCACCGCCGAGCGCGCCGCGGCCGACCGCACCTGGGCCTACGGGCACGTGATCGTGGACGAGGCGCAGGAGCTGTCGCCCATGGCGTGGCGGGCGGTCATGCGGCGGTGCCCGACGCGGTCGATGACGATCGTCGGGGACATCGCGCAGACCGGGTCGGCTGCCGGGGCGCGGTCGTGGGAGGAGGTCCTCGACCCGTACGTGGCCGGGCGCTGGCGCCAGGAGCGGCTGACCGTCAACTACCGCACGCCGGTGGAGCTGATGGCGGTGGCCGCGCGGGTGCTCGCCACCATCGACCCCGCCCTGCGGGCGCCCACGTCCGTGCGCGAACTCGGCGTGGAGCCGTGGTCGGCGCCGCTGTCGGCGCTGGCGGAGCTGGCCAAGGCCGAGGTGGGGGAGGGCGGCAAGGTCGCCGTGGTGGTGCCGGACGCGCTGCTGGAGCCGCTGGGCGCGGAGGTGGCCGCCACGGTGGCGGGCGCGGTGGTGGTCATGCCGGGGTCGGGCCGCGGGGGGAACCCGGGCTCCGGCGCCGGACGGACAACCGGCCGGGCGACGGCATCCGGCACGGGCCAGTCTGGGGCGGTCGCATCCGGCACGGGCCCTTCCGGTGCGGTGGAGCCGGGTGCGGTGACGTCGGAGGCGGTGGCGTCGGGTGTGGGACGGGCCGGGGCGGCGGCGGCGCTTGACGCGCCGGTGGCCGTCATGGGGGTGGCCGACGCGAAGGGGCTCGAGTTCGACTCGGTGATCGTGGCCGAGCCCGACCTCATCGCCGCCCAGTCGCCACGAGGCCTGAGCGACCTGTATGTTGCTCTCACCCGCGCCACGCAACGGCTCGGTGTGGTGCACGAGCGGCCGCTGTCGCAGGCTCTGAGGGGCCTGCCGAGCCGCTCCCCGGCGTCCTCAAGTGACCTTTGACCGGCTTACGCACCATGTCCTACCTGCGAAAACTTGATGTTTCTGCTGATCGGGACACGGTTGACATCTGAGGTGGAGTCGGTAGTTTGCTGCGCAGTCCAGCACGGGACTTGGCCGGTTGGCCGTCTCTGACATCGTCGGATCCTGCGTCCGTGACGGAGCGTGACTCCGTCCACACAGCCAGGTGCAGGGCCGTCGGTCCGTCGAGTCGGGGCACCCCAACCGGGCGGGGGGTTGGACCCGGGACGGGTCCGGGAGCCCAGTAGACAACGGAATTCCGAGCTCGCCGCCGACGAGACGGGTCCGGTCCGAAGGGTTTCCGGGCCCTCTTCCCGCTCCCGTGCGCAGGGCCGACATGTGCGCCGGGTGGTCCCGTAGGTCGCGGGATCACCCTGCCGCCTCCGCGCGTGAAACGCCGATTCTTTCGATCTTCCGGTGCTGCGCTGGCTTCGAGCGCCCCTGCGGGGCGGTAGCGTTTTCGCAAGCAGGTGTGCGATTCGGCGGAGGAGACCCCGGAGTGGTTCAGGAGAGAACGAGCCTACCGCCCACCCCCGGGCGCGACCCGGCTCGCGCCGACACCCCGCACTCACCTGACCTGAAACCTTCGAACGCCCCGCTCGCGGACGCCCCGCTTGACGACGAGGCGCATACGGATACGCCGCTGGCGGACGCTCCGCTCGAGGATAAGGCGCTCGGGGACGGACCCGAGTCCACAGCAACGGCCACGGCCGCCCCCACACGCGAAGGCTCGCCGATCGCCGCTCCCGCGCCGGACCTCGCACCCGCGTCTGACGGGGCGCCCGTGCCCCAGGGGGCATCGTCCACTGCCGCCGCGCCCGCGCCCGCTTCGCAGCCGCAGCCCGTCCCCGACGCCGTGCCTGCGCCCGAGGCGGCGTCCGCGCCCGGCGCGGCCTCGCCCACCGACGTCGCGCCCGCGTCCGCCTCGCCCACCGAAGTCGCGTCCGCCTCGACCCCCTCCGAGCCCGTGCCCGCTGGACCCACCGCCGAGCCGGAGCCCGGCGCGGCCGCCGGAAGCGGGTCGGCGACGACGGCCGGCGCGGGAGGCGCGAAGCGGGAGCCTGGGCGGGTGCTCCTGGCCCGCGTCGTGGCGGGTGTGGTCGGCGGGCTGGCGCTGTACGCCGCGTTCCCGTCGCTCGACTGGTGGCCGGCCGCCCCGCTCGGCATCGCGCTGATCGTCGCGGCGCTCCATGGCACCAGGCCCAGGCGGGCCGCCTGGCTCGGTTACCTGATCGCGCTGGTGTTCCTGCTGCCCGCCCTCGCCTGGGTGCGGCCCATCGGCGACGACGTCTGGCTGATGCTGGTCGCCACGGAGAGCGTGTTCTACGCCGTCATGGCCGCTCTGGCCGCGCTGGTGTTCAGGCTGCGCGCGTGGCCGTTGTGGTTCGGCGGGCTGTGGGTGGCCATGGAGTGGGCGCGCAGCCAGGTGCCCATCGGCGGGTTCCCGTGGGCGCGGCTGGCCTTCAGCCAGAGTGAGTCCCTGTTCACGCAGTACGCCGCGCTCGGCGGCGCGCCGCTGGTGTCGTTCGCCGTGGCCGGGTGCGGGGCCCTGCTGGCCTACGCGGTCGTGGTCCGGCCCAGGGCCGAAGGCGTGTGGCGCAGGGCGGTGCCGGTGGCGCTCGCGCTGGCCGTGCCGGCGCTGACCCTGGCGCTCCCCAGGCCGGGCGACGAGGGGCGGACGGTCAACATCGGCATCGTGCAGGGGAACGTCCCGGGAAGGGGCATGGGCTTCCTGGGCGACGAGCCCGCCGTTGTCCTGAAAAATCATGCCAATGAGACGAAACGTCTGGCCCAGGCCGTACGCGATGGAAAGCTCCCCAAGCCCGACGCGGTCGTCCTCCCCGAGAACTCCACCGACCTCGACCCCTACCGCGACCCGTACGCCCGCGAGATCATCCAGGACTCCGTCCGGGATGTCGGCGTCCCCACGCTGATCGGAGCCGTGGCCTCGATCGGCGAGGAGTACCGCGCCACCCGCAGCCTCGTCTGGGACCCGGTGACCGGGCCCGGCGCCTATTACGACAAGCAGCACCTGGTCCCGTTCGGGGAGTACACGCCGTTCAAGGAGATCGTCCTGGCTCTGTGGGAGCGGGCGAGCCTGGTCGGACGGCAGTCGGTCCCGGGGGACAAGCCGGGCGACCTGAAGCTGGGCCCGGTCACGATCGGCGCGGTCAACTGCTACGAGGTGGCGTACGACGACACCGTGCGCGGCACCGTGCGCGCCGGCGGCACTCCCTTGGTGATGCAGGCCAACAACGCCACGTACGCGCTGTCGAATCTGCCGACGCAACAGCTGGCCATGTACAAGCTGCGCGCCGTCGAGCACAACCGGGCGGTCGTGGCCGCCGCCACCACGGGGATCTCCGCCTATATCCGACCTGACGGTAAGGTCTCCTGGCAGACCCGCGAACTGGTCGCGGACATGAACGTGGTCAAGGTACCGGTACGCACCCAGGAAACGATCGCCACCAAGGTGGGCGCGCTTCCCGAGTGGGCATTGATGTTGATGGGAGCGGCGGCGGCCGGAGTCGCCGCGTGGCGGGGCAGGCGGCGAGGCGATCGGATGAGGAACGACTGATGATGGAGACTCTCGGACGGGTGCTCGTCGTCGTGCCGACCTACAACGAGCGCGACAACCTTCCCATGATCGTGGAGCGGATTCGCAAGGCGCTGCCGGACGTCCACGTGCTCGTGGCCGACGACAACAGCCCTGACGGCACCGGCGAGGTGGCCGACGGGCTGGCCGAGGGCGACGACCACGTGCACGTCCTGCACCGGGACGCCAAGCATGGGCTCGGCGCCGCGTACATCGCCGGGTTCCGCTGGGGACTGCGCGAGGGCTACGACGTCCTGGTCGAGATGGACGCCGACGGCTCGCACCAGCCCGAGGAGCTGCCCAAGCTGCTCGAGGCGCTGGCCGACGGCGCCGACCTGGCGATCGGGTCGCGTTACGTGCCCGGCGGCAAGGTCGTCAACTGGCCGCACCGGCGCGAGCTGCTGTCCAAGGGCGCCAACCTCTACACCCGGGTGATGCTCGGCCTGCCCGTACGCGACGCGACCGCCGGGTTCCGCGCCTACCGTGCCGCCACCCTGGAGAAGATCGGCCTGTCCGGCGTGGAGTCGCAGGGCTACTGCTTCCAGGTCGACCTCACGCTGCGCACGTCCAGGAACGGGCTGCGGGTGGCGGAGGTGCCCATCACGTTCGTGGAGCGTACGGTGGGCAAGAGCAAGATGAGCGGCAAGGTCATGTCCGAGGCGCTGTGGCGCATCGGCATGTGGGGCGTCACGGGCCTGCCCAAGCGGCTGCGCGGCAGTCGTCGCGGCTAGGCGCCTCGGCCCGGGCCGGCGCGGAACGCTTTGCGGCCGCCGGGCGTTGTTCCTGCTGTAACGCGCTGGTGCGGAATCGAGGAAACGATGCGGCTGCTGCTCTTCCTGGCCTTCCTGGTCGTCCCCGTCCTGGAGATCTGGCTGCTCATCCAGGTGGGTTCGGTGATCGGCGGGCCCGCCACCGTGGCCCTGCTCATCGCCGACAGCCTGCTCGGCGCCTGGCTGGTGCGCCGCGAGGGGCGCAGGGCCTGGCGGGCGCTGCAGGAGGCGCTCGGGTCCGGCCGGATGCCCGACCGCGAGCTGGCCGACGGCGGCCTGGTCCTGGTGGGCGGCGCGCTGCTGCTGACGCCGGGCTTCTTCACGGACGTCCTCGGGTTCGTGTGCATTCTGCCGTTCACGCGGCCTCTGATGCGCCGCCTGGGCGCCTGGTTCTTCGACCGCCGGGTCAAGCGGCTGGCGGCGAGCTCCCCGTACTCGAACCTCTTCCCGCCCTTCGAGCCCCACCAGGACGCCGCCGCGCCGAACGGCGGCCGGGTGGTGCACGGCGAGGTCATCCGCGAGGACCGCGACTGAGTTCCGCGGCGTTTCCGCCCCGCCCGTAGGCGGGCATGAAGAAGCCCCCGGGCCGGTGGCCCGGGGGCTTCACCGTGAGAGGAGGTCAGGCGCTCTTACGACGCTGGGCCCGCAGAACCGCGAGCCGCTCGTTGAGCACCTCCTCAAGATCCTCGATCGACCGCCGCTCCAGGAGCATGTCCCAGTGTGTCCGCGGGGGCTTGACCTTCTTGGACTCCGGCTGCTCGCCGTCCACCCGCACCGCGGTGGCGCCGCACATGCGGCACTCCCAGGTCGCGGGAATCTCAGCTTCGGCTGCAAGCGGAACCTCGAAGCGATGGCCCTTAGGACAGGTGTAGGACACCTCCTGGCGCGGGGCCAGATCCGTGTTACGGTCGTTCTCGTAGCTGGTTGCCCCGAGCCGGGTGCCACGAAGCGCGCGCTCGCCCATGTCTAAATGCCTCCTACAAGGCCCCCTTGCGTGGGGGGTCTGTCTCCCACGGTGTCTAACGCTTGGTACCGTGATGGGATTCCCACCCGCGGGGTGATCCAATCGCGCTTGGGGCGTCGGTTCTTCACACAGTCGCCGATTGGGCCCGCGTCCCGGCCGTGGCCAGGGCCGCCGCCAGCCAGAGCCCGCCAATCATGATCAGTGCGCCGTGCGCGACACGCAGCGGGTACGGGCCGAAGAACTGCGGGATGAACAGCACGAACCCCAGGGCCAGAGCCGTCCCGCTCCACTTGGGCAGCGTTCCGGACCGCCAGACGGAGATCGCGGCCATCACCGTGCCGACGGCGAGCAGAAGGAGCCCGGCGGCGAACATCGTGACCGCGACGGGCCCGTACCTGAACTCCTCGGCCAGCTCCATCAGCGCCGGCGCCTGGTCGCGGAGGGAGCGCTGGGCGATCACGTTGAGGCCGAAGTCCTCGGCGCCGTAGTACGGGAGCGTCAGGCCCGCGCCCACCCAGGTCACAACGGCGGCGCGCAGGGAGAGGCGGTCGCCGAGCACCTGGTGCAGCCCCAGCACGGCCAGTCCGAGCAGCACGAAACCGACCATGGCGGCCGCGTGCCCGGCGACCCACGCCGTGGAGGCCATCGCCGTGGCGTCGTCGCCGGACGGGCGGATCGCGGGATAGACGAGGAAGAGGATGCCGGCGGCGGCGAAGGCCGCGGAGGTGAGTCTGGGGGCCATCAATGCTCCTTGAAGAGGGCGTCGCTCTATAGCGAGAGCAATGCTCTCGCTTTGGAGCCGCGATGTCAAGAGCAGTGCTCTCTCTTTGGATCGGTGACCCCCAGGGGATCTATGTGGACGGACTTGGCTTCCTGGGTCGAGAGGAAGGGTGAAGGGGTTCTCGGTACGGAGGGGCGGCGGCTGGGGCTAGCTCGGGCGCCTACGGGTCAGGAGCGGGACCAGGGTCCTGTCGCCGAGGCGGGTCATCGCGGCCAGCGGCTTGACGGCGGCGGCGACGAGCCAGGGAAGGCCCGGCTTGCCGGTGGCGCGGGCCAGGCCGGGGCCGAGCGCGGCCATCATCGCCGTCAGCCCCGGCAGGGGCCGGATCCACATCGTGATCTCCGTGATCAGCCCGTCCTCGCCGACCTCGACCAGTGCCGCCTCGTGGATCTCCTGGCGGCCCAGCCGGGCGGTCGCGGTCAGGGCCCGCGTGCGTCCGTCGCCGACGTCCTTCTGGTAGCGCAGGTCGGACAGCACGTCGAACACGACCGAGAACAGCTCCCGTACCTGCTCCTTGCCGTGGAAGGGGGCGTTGGCGCTGAGCGGCGAGCGGAAGACCACGTCGTCGGCGAGCGTGGCGAGGAGGGCGTCGACGTCATGTGCCTCGCCTGCCCGCCGGTACGCGGCCGCAGGTGAGTCCTGAATGTGAACTATCATGAGTTCACTTTATCAACCCACTATCCTGGGTCCATGAACAGGTTCGGTGAGATGCACTGCTCCATCGCCCAGGCCGTCGGCGTGGTCGCCGAGCCGTGGACGCCGCTGATCCTGCGAGACCTGTTCCTGGGCCTGCGCAGGTTCGACGACCTGGCGGAGGATCTGGGCATCTCGCGCAACCTCCTGACCCGCCGCCTGGAGCATCTGGTGACGGCGGGCGTGGTGGAGAAGCGGCCGTACCAGGAGCGCCCTGTGCGCCACGAGTACGTTCTCACCGAGGCGGGACGGGACGTCGTGCCGGCTCTGCTGACGTTGATGGCCTGGGGCGACCGCTGGTCCACGCCGCCGGGCGGCCCGCCCGCGCTCCTGGTGCACTCCTGCGGCGAGCGCTTCACCCCGGTCGTCACCTGCCCGCACTGCGGCGGCGAGGCCACCGCCGACACGGTCACAGCCGTGGGCGGCCCAGGCGCGGCCCAGGGCCCCGGCACCATGCTCCTGGCGGCACCGTCGTCCGTCGTGACCAGTCCACCGGTCGCACAGCCGTGACTGGGGTGGGCCCCTGTTCGTCGAGATGAGGACGTCGGTCGTACCGCCGTGGTCGGGGTGAGTCCCTGGACGTTCGTGCCGGGGCACCGTCGTAACCGGAGGGCGCCCCCGATCGTCGCACCCCGACGCCCAGCCGTGTGGTCGCGACCCGGCGCTCGGCCGTGTGGTCGTTGCCCGGCGCCTGGCCGTATCGTCGTGATCGCGAATCCCTGGCTGTCACGACGATGAGTGGGCACCCGTGCTCAGCGGACTCGGCCGCGCTGTCGTGACCGGAGCCGCGCGGACGGCCGTGACCGGAGTATCGCCTCGGAGCGCCCACGTCCGCCTCTTGATGAGAGATCTCTCATCCGCCGCTCACGATCACGCCATCCCGGACCCCCAGGCTGAGAGCCGGCAGCGTACGGGACGACGAACGGGAGACGCCGATGAGACGGGGACCACGATGGCTCCTGCCGGCCCTCACCATCGCGCTCGTCCTGGGCACCACGGCGGCGCTGCCGGGGCGGCGGGAGGCCCAGGTGGCGACACCGTTCGGCATGTTCCACGTCGTAGCCGCCGCTGCGGATGACGGCGGCGGCGATGGCGACGGTGGCGGTGACGGGAAGGATGACGATGGGGACGACGGAGCGGCACGCCACAACCCGGCGAGAGGCCGCCCTGGCGCCGGATCAGACGAGGGCCCACGACCGGGCAAGGGCGCGCAGCCTTCCTCCGACGGCGGGCGATCACAGAGCGGCACGGGGGCACGACCTTCCCGCCCCGCCGGTCCGGGGGGTGGCGAGGGACCGGGCGTCTCGCATGTCACCGAGCCCACGGGCACCGGTGACGGGACACGCACCTCCGGCGCCACAGGTTCGCCTGCACCGCGTACGGGCGGTGAGCCGCACGATGGAGGCTCACCGGCGCGAGGCGGTCCGGACTCACCGCGCCGAGGTGGGCCAGGTTCGCAGCCCTCGGGTGAGCCGGGTTCACAGCCCCCGGGCGAGCCGGGTTCACAGCGCCGGGGCGGTCCGGGTCCGCAGGGGTCGGTTGGCGCCACCTCATCAGCCGGGAAGAGCGAAGGCGGGCCTGCGCTCGGCGGCGCCGAAGGCTCGCGGACGCCCCCAAACGGGGCTTCGCCCTCTGGCACGGACTCGCCGCCCCGAGACGGCACGGTGCTCTCCCAAGGGCCCGTCCCTCCCAGTGGCCCGGCCACACCACCCACTGGCGCAGGTTCGGCGCCCGACGGTGCAGGCTCGGCACCTGGGGGTGCGGGCTCGCCTCCAGCCACCGCGGGCTGGTCACCTGATGGCGGAGGCCCGCCGCCCAACGCCACGGGCTGGTCACCTGACGAGGTGGGCTCATCACGTGACAGTGTGGGCCGGTCGCCTGGCGGCGCAGACCCGCCGCCTGATGGCGTGCTCTGGTCGCCTGACGGTGTGGACTGGCCGTCCGATGCAGTGGGCTGGTGGTCTGTTGAGGGCCGTGGAGACTGGCCGCCCGCTGAGGACGCCGAGAAGTGGCCGCCCCCGGACGACGTCGACGGCCCGTCCACTCGGCCCGGCACCGGCTCGGCGGGCTCACCCGGCGACGGCGGCTCGCCGGCCCCGGACGGATCACCGCCGGGTGGCACGGGCACGCCGGACCCCGACGCCGGGCGCACCGGCGACTCACTCGGGAACGTCCACCGAGGGTGGTGGGTGCTGCTCGCCATCGTGGTCACGGCCGGCCTCGCGGGGGCGGCGTTCTGGATCGCCCACAAGCTCGGTCCGCGCCCCGACCCGCCGCCCGACCCGACCTATGCACCCCTGCCCGACTCAAGCCCCGATCCTCCACGCGGCTCGAGCGACTGAACCCTCCCGCTCGGCCATCCACCGCCGGACACCAGCGGCGATTCGCCGCGATCGTAACGAGCACCCGGTCGTGCCGCCTGGCGGCTCGCCCAAGGAGATCCTGTACGTGCCGCCTGGCGGCTCGCCCAAAAACACCCTTCACGTACCGCCTGGCGGCTCGCCCAAAAACACCCTGAACGAAGCGCTCGGCGGCTCGTTCAAGAACGCCCCGAACGTACCGCGTGGCCGCTCGCCCAAGGAGGCCCTGAACGTACCGCCGGGCGGCTCGTTCAAGAACGCGCTGGGAGTAACGCCGCCGAACATCGGGCACCCAAGCACCCGGTTCCCATGGGGGCAGGAGGGCGCAGACCGGGCCGGCACCCGTCCACGTGTGATGCTGCTCCCTTGCCCGACTTGCCGGGCAAGGGAGACGCGCAGGCCGCCCGGTGGCCGGGGTCAGATGCGGTCGGGGACCTCGTTGCCGGCCTGGCGGATCGCCTTGGGGAGGTTGGTCAGGGCCAGGAGCACGAAGCCGATGACAAAGAAGATGATCATGGAGACGATGGCGATGCGGTAGCTGTTGGTCAGCTGGAGCGCGATCGTGACCGTCAAGGAGCCGATGAACGCCGACCCCTTGTCGCTGATCTGCAGCAGGCTGAAATACTCGGCCTCCCGCCCCTTCGGGATCACCTGCGAGAACAGCGAGCGCGACAGCGCCTGCGTGCCACCCAGCACGATCGCGATCGCGAACGCCATCAGGTAGAACTGCAGTTCCTGCCCCACCCCGACGAACATCGCCGCCACCACGATCGCCGTCCACAGCACCAGGCTGGCCAGCACCGTGCGCTTGGTGCCGAAGCTGCGGGCCAGCCGGCCCAGCAGCAGCGCGCCGAAGAACGCCACGAACTGCACCATCAGGATGGCCGTGATCTGCACCGTCTGGCCCAGCTTGAGAGCCTCGGAGGCGAAGGCCGCGCTGTTGCCGATCACCGTCTGCACGCCGTCGTTGTAGACCAGATACGCCACCAGAAACAGCAGCGTCAGCGGATAGCGGCGCAGCTCGGACAGGGTGCGGCCGAGCTGGCGGAAACTGCCGCCGACCGAGCGCAGCGCCGTGGTCTCGTGGATGGGCACGGGACGGTTGCGCAGCCGAAGCAGCGGGACGATCGTGAAGATCGCCCACCACAGACCGGCCGACATCATGCTGATGCGCACCGCCATGCCCTCGGCCAGCCCCAGGCTGTCGCGCTGCAGGTAGAGGACGAGGTTGAGGGCCAGCAGCAGGCCGCCGCCCAGATAGCCGATGGCCCAGCCGCGCGAGGACACCCCGTCGCGCTCGGCAGGGGTGGAGATCTGCGGCAGGAACGAGTCGTAGACCACGACCGAGGAGCCGTACGCGAGGTTGGCCAGGATGAACAGCACCCCGCCCAGCATGTAGCGGTCGCCCTCGACGAAGTACAGGGCCATCGTGGCCAGCGCCCCGACGTAGGCGAAGCCGCCGAGCATCTCCCGCTTGCGCCCGGTGTGGTCGGCCAGCGCACCCACCACCGGTAGCACCATGATCTGCAGGAACACCGCGATCGTCAGCGTCAGCCCGAAGAACGCGGCCGGCCTGATGTCGGCGCCGAGCACGTCGACGTACCCCAGGCCCGGGTTCGTCCCGGCCAGCTTGTCGAAGTCGGCCACACATGTGCCGGAGGCGACGTTCGGGAAGTCCTTGGCGCAGGCCGCGGTCTTGGCGACCGGGATGAGGTACGGGCCGAGGAAGACCGAGATGATCGTGGTGTAGAAGGCGGAGTTGGCCCAGTCGTAGAAGTACCAGCCGCGCTGCTCCCGCCTGCGGGCTGCGGGAGAGTCGTCGAGGGCCGCGGGGGGCGCGGGTACGGGCATGGTGTCGAGTCGCTCCTATGCGGCCGGGGGGCCCGGCCTGCAGGCTTAGGGGGCTTTCTTGGCTTCTTGGGGCTGGTGCGCCGGGCTCTCGGTGCTTGCTCGTGGTGCGGGGCCCGGCCCGTCGGGTCGAGTTACGCGGCCAGGCTGCCGGGATGCCGTCGGCCGTGGCGCTCCAGGATGGTGCGCAGGGCGGAGACGGTGTCGGTCATGCTTGACGCGCAGCTCATTTTCGCAGGTCGTCGTTGAAATCCGCGTATCGTGCCCATGACCATACAATGATCACCTTCCCGGCGAAAGGACTCAACCCAAGACCCACTGAGGCCGTGAACCCTCAAGAAGGTACAGGGCAACGGCAATCAGTGTCCCCGCGCCGCCAAGGGATGCCGCCATGAGTGGCGGCTCCAGTACCAGGACGAGAACGGCCGACAGCGAGAGCGCCGACTCACAGCGCGCTTGAAGAGAAAAAAGGCGTATCCCTGGCAAAGCTGTTACCCGTCAGGTCCTCATCATTCGATAGCCAAAAGGGCTGTCATTGTTCCTGGGCCGATGGATCCCAGACGGTGACGGGTCTTGGATTGCCTGCCGGTGAGCGCGGATACGGCTTCGCCTCGGCCGTGCGCGGTCATCTCCAGTAGACGCTTACCTGGGCCGGCAGTGGTCTCGCTCTCGTCCCAGCGGGAGCGCATCCAACCGATGCTCTCCAGCCGGCGCGGGATGGGGTAGACGATGCCGGGCCCAGGCCCGGTCGCCTGGCAGATTTGGAGTCCGTACGTGGGCCTGTCCCGGGCCGCGGCGTCGAGGCGCGCGCCGAGAACGTCCCGAGCGGCGGCAGTGAAGTGAATCGGACATACCCCGGCATCGAGTACGACACCAGCGTGTCCGGGCGTCTCGTGGGTGGGGCTTGGGCCCGGGGTTCATCGGGTGCGGCGACCAGACTTTGGTGATCTCCTCGTGCGTCCCGGCTAACGACCTGCGGCCCAGGGCATCAGCTCGGCGACCAGGGCCTTGCTCCATGGCCGGGCCAGAGAGCGCAGTTCCTCGCAGCCTGCGGCGCCAAGCGCGGTGTACGGTGCCATCCCCATCCGATCCGTCGCGTCTTCGATCTCCTCACGCCACTTGCGGCCTTCCTCGGTAAGAGATCCCTCGAAGAGCCAGCCACGCTCCTCCAGGCCCTGTACGGCGGCAGCCCAGTCGGCCTCGGGCCACCCCCGCGTACTCCGCAGCGTCTCAGACGCGACAGCGCCGGTGGCCGCGTGGGTGACGAGGGCTTCGATGCCGCTCAGGCCGGCGGACAAGAGGGCGGCGAGGTGGCCGTCGCCGCGATATTCGCGCAGCAGGGTCTGGGCGTGCCAGAGCACCAGGTGGGGAGCCTCCGGCCAGGGCAGCGCCGCGTGCGCGGCATACAACGGCCGCCCGCTGAGCTCGCCCGCGACAGTATCCGCCGCCTTGCGGGCCAGCGCCGCTGCTCGCGACATCTCCGGGGAGCCCACGGCATCGCCCAGCACGCGGCGTAGCGTGGCGTCGACCGATTCGAGCCGGGCGGCCAGGATGTCGGAGGGGGAGGCGATCTGCCAGGCGGCCGGGATCGCCTGCCGTACCAGATCAGGGTTGAAGTTGTAGAAGGTCGCGATCACCGCTTCAGCGGGAACCGGGCCGAGAGCGGCGGCTCGGGAGGCGAAATACCCCATCCGGCCGCTCAGCCCGAGGCCCTTGTAGGCGGCTCCAGCCTCGGGGGAGAAGTAGATCATGCCGTGCAACGGCTCCAGGGTGCGCCAGGTCCGGCGTTCCAGCGTCATGCCAGCGAAAATACCGACCAGTCAGTATGGTGTCCATACTGATCACACTCGGCCCCGACGGCCCCGGTAGGCGGCGACCAAGGGCATCCGACTCCGGATGTACACCCACGGAGCGGGGTCACGGGCGACACGAACGCCACCTACGGCCCTCTCGCCGTGGGCGAGCAGTACCAGTTCAAAGCCTGGGCAAGAAGGGGCCGTTCTCGTCCGCGGCCGCCGTGCATCAGCGAAGCCACGCGTACAAGGCTCCCGTGATCGAGATGACGCAGGCGAAGACGAACATGATCACGGAAATGGGCATGGTGAACGTGCGGTGGGGGTTTCGCTGTACGAGGCGGAGCGAGTCCAGGTCCAGAGTGGCGGCGAGTCGATCCTGAATCTCCGCAATCGGCTGTAAGGCCAATCGGGCAAGGCCACGAAAGCGCCACCCCGCAAGTGACGCCGCAACGGAGACCAGAGCCGCTACCAGCCCAACGGCGCCGGCTACGGCGTCGAGCTTCGCCTGAAGGGCCGCGACGTAAGCGGCGGACATCACAGCAGTTGAGACCAGGTAGAAGTTCAGGACCTGGAGTCCTTGGCTGATGCGGTACTCATACCAGCGTGTGGCATGTTCGAGGGCGGCCACGAGTGACTCGTGATCACTTCGCCCCGGTGGCGGCGGTGGAGAGGCGGGGCGGCGGCCGGGTAGCCACTGGGTAATTGCGGCCTGGACAGAGGAGATCGTCTTACCCACCAGAACCCTCCGTTGAAGGTCGGCCCACTCCTCCAATCACAGCACACCACACCGCGAAAAAGAGGGCTTTGTCGTGCAGGTGATCACTCCCGGTGAGCCGCTGCGGTACGGCCTGCGTCTGATCGCCTATCAGCCGAACGGGGCGCGTCTCGGCGTGCCGGGCCGGCATACCGAGAGCCAACGACGTCTCCTGTCTGAGGCTCGCCTACTCCGGGCATCCACCGACGACGACCAGCTGAGCCGTCACGGGACGAATGTGATTCGCGACCATCGGGAAGCCTCGTCAAGCTGCGACAACGCGCCGGATGGCGCGTCACGCCGCCATTCCGCGCGGATGCCACTGTCCCCGGCGGTCGAGGACGTGGCGGAGGCCGGTGATGTTGTCGGTCATGCTTGACGCGCAGCTCATTTTCGCAGGTCGTGGTTGAAATCCGCGTATCGTGCCCATGACCATACAATGATCACCTTCCCGGCGAAAGGACTCAACCCATGACCCAGCGAGGCCGCGGAACCATCAAGAAGGTACAGGGCAACGGCAAGCCGTGTCCCCACGCCGCCAAGGCATGCTCCTGCAAGTGGCGGCTCCAGTACCAGGACGAGGACGGTCGGCAGCGAGAGCGCCGGTTCGTGACCAAGCGCGAGGCACAAGACTTCCAAACGGCCGTGGACGACGCCAAGCGCCGGCGCGGCGCAGTCCCCGGCTACCTCACACGAGGGGCAGGACCGGCCGTCGCCGACTACATGATGAGCTACCTCAACGACCGGACCGAACACGAGAACCTGGCCCCCACGACCATCAGGGCGCACCGAGGGCGAATCAAGAACTACATCATCCCCCGCTGGGGCGGTCAGCGCGTCAAAGCCTTAACGCAAGCGAACATGCTTGCCTGGCAACGGGAACTGGAGGAACAGAAGATCTCGCCCGGTGAAGTTCAGACCATCATCGGAACCCTCATGGGCGGCATGATGCGCAAGGCCGTCGACGAGGCCATCCGCCCGGACAACCCCGTGACGGGTCTGAGGTTCACCGAGTACAAACCCCAGCCGAGGTATCTGCCGACCGCCGAGGTTGAGCGGAGCGTTCGCGCCCGAGCTGGGCGTTCACTTGGGCTCCACCGGCCGGGCCGCGACCGGGATGGCCCGGACAGCGGGGCCGGTGAACATCACAGTCACCTCGATCAACCCGGTAGCCGAGCCGACAAGCGAGACCGTCAATAGGGGCCTCTCCTACGCTGGGATGCTAGGTGTGCTGTAGAGGGTATGGGGTTCGATAGGGCCGTGAGTTGGCTGCATTTTCATTGCATTAGGCCCAGAGTCTTTCGAACTTTTCGGGGACGGGGGACGTCATATCTATCAAGCATCCGGCGAGGAGGTAAGCGTGGCTCGTCCCGGCTGATCCGTGCCGCAACACGGCCCGGATGACCAATTCTCTTCTACTCATCAGTTCGATCAGCGCGGTGGCCCTTCTCGGCCTTCGTGTCCTGGTGGTGCTGGTCGCGCTGTTCACGCGGGACCGGGATCGCCGGCGTACCGCGATGACGATCTTTCGCACTCTTTACGCACGGCGGCGCCCTTAACGGGGGCTGCCCCCTCGCAGGGTTCCAACCCCTGCGCCACGGACCAGTAACGCCAGCCACTGGTCCATTCATCCGCGAAGCTTTCGGGCGCACTTCCCATCTGGGTAGTGCGCCCGAAAGCATTTCGAGGCTGGTTTGTCAGCGGATTTGGCCACAGAGAAGTACACGGGTGGCTTTCCGGCGAGTGCGACAACAATTTCCGGGGGTGATAGATGCCGACGTACACGCTTGACGGGGTACCGCTTGACCACCCGGGCGGCTGCTGGCAGCTGAAACTCGGCACCAAGCGCCGCCCGCTGCCGGGGATACGCGGGGTGTCGCTGACGGTGCCGGGCCGCCACGGCGAGATCCCGATCCACGGCCTCGACTTGGAAGCGACGATGTTGCCGCTCGCGTGCGCCGTGTACGCCTACACCCCATCGGGGACGTTCGGCGGATACGAGCAGATGGAACGCAACCTAGAGGCCATCACCGCGTTGCTCGGCGTACGCCATCGGCCGATGCAGCTCCGATACGAGGCTGGATCCATCGTCCGAATCGCCGACGTCACAGTGGATCCGGCGTCCGAGGTGGAGATCAACGTGGGCACGGCCATCGCCCGGTTCACATCTGTGGTGAAGGTTCCCGGCGTCGTGTGGCGGGACGAGGTCGAGACCACGTGGGCGGGTTCGGCGAGCGCGCTGAACCAGCCCGTGACCACTCTGGCCGGAAGTACCGGCCCGATCAGCGATGCCATCGTGCGGATCACGGGTCCCGCTGTGAATCCCAGCGTGAGCGATGTGGCGACGGGCGGCACGGTCGCCCGAGGCTCTGGGCTACTCACGGGGGAGCGGCTACTGATTGACTGCGGCCAGATGCGCGCCCGGCTCGTCATCACCGACACGTGGGACCTAAGCACGGGCACCGACGCGACTGGGCAGATCAGCGCGACAGGCCCGGGAAGCGCCTTCAGATGGTTGCATCTGACTCCTTCGATCGCGGTAGGGGATCCGCACTCCCGCACGGTGATGGTCACCAGTTCAGCCACCTCCACCACGGGCGCGTCCCGGCTGGAGATCCGCTCCCGCCGCTCCTACCTGTGAACGGGAACACGTGCCGGTCGTGGGAGACGGTTGTTCGATTCGCCACACGTGCGTGCCGGTGTCAACTGCGCTGGCTCAGCGCCGTGTACGTGACGACTTCGACGGAAGGGCCTACCCCATTCCTTCGTCATGTGCGAACATCGGCCCAGGAGGGGAGTATCCCCCTGTGCGGAACAGCGTCGTCATCACGGTGAGCCCAACGTAGGGCCCCCGGCGCCCCGGTCGCGAGACGGACTTTGACCAGCCCCCTCGCGATGGAGAGACCTCCGGAGATGAACTACGTCTACCGGAGATCATTATGGGGCTGGTCGCCAATTCGCTCGTTCTCAGCACCATCGTGTGCACCGCGATCTATGCGGTGACGCGCGTCCTTGCCCTGCTGATCGTTCTTCGCGGAACGCGGCCGCACCAGCGCGCCGAACTTGTGCTCGCCGTGGCTGAGCTGTTTCGACCGCCGTTCCGGGCCCGACCCCAAAACGCGCTGGACCCGGCTGACTCCTCACCCTCGCCTCCACCCAAAAAGTGATGCTGGAGGTGCTCTCCTTAAGCGCGGCTCCAGGGCTGGCCGATGCCGCGGTATTCCTCCACAGGGATGGGCTTGACGCCGTCACGCATGCGACTGGTGTAGAGGCGGCCGTTCAGGTGGTCGATCTCGTGGGCGACGAGGCGGGCCAGGCCGTACGGGAAGGCGGTGATCTTCTGCTGTCCGTCCAGGCAGGTGTGTTCCACGTCCAGGGTGAGCGGTCGGGGGACCATGCCGCGCACGTCGAAGAACGACAGGCAGCCCTCGTACTGCTCATCGGCCTCGATGGACGCCTCGGCGATGCGGGGGTTGAGCAGCACGATTGCGTCGGCGTCGGGGTCTGGCGGGACGACCACGGCGGCGGCCCGGCTGATGCCGATCTGCGGGGCGGCCAGGCCCATGCCCTTGCCGAAGACGTGGTGTTCGCGGACCCGTTGCAGCGCGGCGAACAGCGCGTCGATGACCTCGCGCGCCTGCGCTGCCTCGGCGGGCAAGTTGAAGGGGCGCGCGACGGCGGCCAAGAGGGGATCTCCGGACTGGACGATCCCGGCCGCCTTCATCCGATCGCTGCTGGTGCGCAAGCTCGGGGGCGAGTCCGTCTCGTCCGGCCGGGCGCGAAGGCGCCATTCCAGCCGGTAGCGGGCGCCCATGGGCGGATCGGCGGTGCCCAGGCGAACAGCACATCTGACCCGCGCTGCGTGCGGGTGATGGGGTTGTGGAGGGGGACGGCCTCTGCGGTGGTGGAGGTTTCGGTGCCCCACACCTTCGGCTCCAGGTCGGCGGGGAAGCTCAACATCACGTCAAGGTGGCGGGTTGGCAGCCGTACCGCGCGCTGGAACCACGGCCCCCACTTGGTGTCGGGGACGGTGTAGGCGTACGTGATCGTGGCACGTTCGCCGGGGTAGAGCGGGAACTTGCCCCGCGAGTTCTCAAAACACAACCAGATCTCCTTGAACGAGTCCCGATCATGCTTGACCTGCCAATCCATCGGCTCGCCATCGCAATGTGCCGTCAGGCCAAGCTCGTCCCAGGTGAGCGGATCGCGCCGGTAGTGGACGTTGGATCGTGCCGGGTCGCCGGGGTAGCGATCAACGCTGATGCGGGCCAAATAGCGCGTCACGGGGTCGGGGCCGGCGTTGCGCAGGCGGCGGCGCATGTTCGCGGTGTAGATCCCGTTCGCATAGTGCAGCTCAGCGTGGTCGTCCTCCACTACAAGCCCGCCAGGGGCGCTGGAGGGGGCAGCGGCCGAGGCGGCAGGGCTCGCCGAGTTGTCTTGCCATGCTTGCCATACCTCGCCTCCAGCCGACAGCTTCGCCTCTGCACGGCGGGCGAAGTCCTCGCTGGCCGGGTACCGTCCCGACTCGACATGGCTGATGTACGACGGGTCGTAATCCATCGCTTCGGCGAGGGCTTTCTTGGTCATCTCGCGGCGTTTCCGCCAGGACGCCAGGACGTCGCCGAAAGCGCGCGGTTCGTTCCCGGGGGTATCCACGTCCTCATCTTCCCCCAGCAGGGCGTGAATGCGTGAGTGAAGCGTGAATGAGCCGCACTCACCGTGACATCACCAGCGGCGATCGGGGTCTGCTGGCAGGTGACCAGTCCACCCCCCGATCATCGGAGACTCCCGTGTCCCTGATCATCAATCCCCTGCTCATCGACGCCCAACAGCTCGCGCTCCCCGGCCGAGGCCGAATCGGCGTCCTGACCGGTGGCCGCTCCCGCGAGCGCGCCCGCTCGCTGCTGTCCGGCAACACCACCCTCACCGCGCTACGCCGTCTCGGTCTTTCCGCCGTCATGATCGACACCAAGGACCCCGACTTCCTCGATCAGCTGCGCGAGATCGACGTGGCCATGCTCGCCATCGCAGGCCAGTACGGCGAGGACGGCAAGCTCCTGGGCCTCCTGGAACACCTCGACATCCCCTACACCGGCTCGGGAGTGCTGGCCAGCGCCTTGGCGATGCACAAGACCGCAGCCAAGACGATGGTGGCCGCCCACGGCGTCACCGTCCTGCCCGGCTGCGGCATCGACACCGAAAGGCCCGCAGACCTGGTCGCCAAGGACCTGACCGAGACCCTCCCGCTGCCGATTATCGTCAAGCCGGTGTCTGAGGGCGGCTCCATCGACATGCGCCTGAGCCGTACCGAAGACGACCCCGCCGCCGCCGTGGATGAGCTGCGTCCGACCGGACAGGCGCTGTTCGCCGAGCGGCTCCGGCCCGGCCTGTCGGTGACCGCAGGAGTGCTGGACGACGGCGAGCAACTGCGTGTGCTGCCGCTGCTGGAGACCCGGCCGAACGGCGACTTCTACGACTACCCCACCAAGAACAACCCCGCCGCCTTCATCAACCACTGCCCGGCCGACCTCCCCGAGCAGGCCGCCGAACGGGTCAAGCAGTACGCGCAGACCGCGCATCGCGCGCTCGGCTGCGACGGCTACTCGCGCAGCGACTTCGTCGTCGCCGATGGCGATCAGGTCTGGTGGCTGGAAACCAACACCCTGCCGGGGCTGTCGGCCGCAGGGAACATGGCCACCATGGCGAACGCCGCCGGCCTCGACTACGACGCGCTGATCACGTTCATCCTGTCCACCGCGCTCACTCCGCACGGCTACCGGCCGTGAGCTCGCAGCAGGAGAAGGTCATGATCGGGATCGACGACGTGCGTGCGGCCGCCGCTCGCCTGGCCGGATACGTCACTGCCACGCCGCTGCTGGCCTCTCACGCGCTGGACGAACTGTGCGGCGTCCCCGTGTTGTGCAAGGCAGAAAACCTCCAACGCACCGGCTCGTTCAAGCTGCGCGGCGCCCTCAACCACGTACTCAGCCTCTCCCCGGCCGAACGCGCGGGCGGGGTGATCGCCGCATCCTCCGGCAACCACGCCCAGGCGCTCGCATGGGCGGCGCGCCTGGTCGGAACCTACGCGGTCGTCGTCGTCCCCTCCGACGCCCCGCCAGCCAAGGTGCTGTCCGCGAAGATGCTGGGTGCTGAGGTGTACTACTACGCCCGCGGCGGCGACGACCGCGACACCATCGTGGGCGAGATCGCTCGCGAGCGCGGCCTGGCGATCGTGCCGTCCGCGAACTCCGACGAGGTGATCGCGGGCGGCGGCACCGTCGCAGCCGAAATCCTCGCTCAAACCGATCAGGTGACCACGCTCGTGGTGCCGATTGGCGGAGGCGGCTTGGCGGCCGGCTGCGCGGTCGCGGCCAAGGCCCTCAACCCGAACGTGCGGGTGATCGGCGTGGAGCCGGAGTACGGAGCAGACACCGCGTTGTCGCTGCGTGAGGGTCGCCGCGTGAGCATCCCGACCCCGGCCACGATCGCGGACGGGCTCACGCACCGCACGCCGGCGCCGCTGCCGTTCGACATCAACCGGGCATTCCTTGACCAGGTGGTTACCGTCAGCGACGCCGAGATCATCGAAGCCATGGCGGTGGCCTTCAATTACCTGAGGGTCGTCGTCGAACCGAGCGGGGCTTGCGGACTCGCCGCGGCGATATGCGAGCGGATCGAGATCACGTCGGGCACAATGGGCGTGGTCCTGTCCGGGGGCAACATCGCCCTGGACCCGTTCCGGTCGCTGGTCGGCCGCGCAGCCGCTGCTGGGGGAGATGGTGGGGTGCCTGGCCTGCACGCCCGGGGCGGGCAGCAGTCAGCAGGCACTGCATGACGGTGTCACCCTTTATACCCAGTACATGAGCGCAGAGCGGATCGGCGCCATCGTCTACGACGGTGCCGATCCCGCCGACGATCCACGATGGAACCTCTCGGGGGCGCGCACCCGCGTCGAATACGGCCGCTGGTGTCGGCACGCCTGCGGCATGGCCTGCCTGCAAATGATCCTCGACCACCGCGACGGCCACGCCCCGCCCCTCCTGGAACTGTTGCACGGCTGCCGCGCCTACGGCGGCTACGTCGAGCAGGAAAGCGGCGAGATTCGGGGCCTGTATTACGCCCCGTTCACCGACTACGTGCGCGCCGAGCACGGCCTGCACGCCGACGTGCATCCGCACCTGGCCGCAGCCGAAATTCCTGACCTGCTCGCGCACGGGCACATGGTGATGGCCTCGGTCCACAGGGAGATCCGCCGCCCCGAACTGCCCTCACCCGGCCGGGGCGGCCATCTGGTCCTCATTACCGGCCACGACCACGGCCTGATCCACCTGCACAATCCCTCCGGCCACACCCCCGACGCGCGCCAGGCAAGCTTGCCCATCGAGGTGTTCGAGACGTTCTTCGGCCGCCGCGGCATCACCCTGTGCATGCGATAGAACACCGCCGTGGCAATCAAGGTACTGATCTCCGTAGACATGGAGGGGATCGCTGGCATCGTTCATCCCGCCGAGACGAACCCGGAGCGGTACGAGTACGAACGCGGCCGGAGGTTGATGACAGCGGCGGCCAACGCCGTGGTGGAAGGCGTGATCGATGCCGAGCCGACAGCCGAGGTGCTGGTGGCCGACTCTCACGGCCCGTACCGCAACATCCTGCCTGAGGAACTCGACCGGCGAGCCCGGCTAATCCGTGGCAAACCCCGCGAGCTGGGCATGATGGCGGGCTTGCAGGCCGGTGCCCAGGTGGCGATGTTCGTGGGTTACCACGCACGCGCAGGAGCGAGTAGCGCCGTGCTCGCCCACACCATGGCTGACGCCATCCTCGACGTCCGCATCAATGACCGCTCGCACGGTGAGATCGGAGTCAACACGCTGCTTGCGGGTTCGTACGGCGTGCCTGTCGTGCTCGCCAGCGGGGACGCTGCCGCGTGCGAAGAGTTCAGCGCACTGGTGCCCCACGCGGTCACTGTGCCGGTCAAGCGAGGCCTCGGCCAGCACGCGGCCGACAGTCTGCACCCAGAGGAGGCGGCAGACCGCCTGCGGCAGGCCGCCACCGACGCGATGCGGCGGTACGACGACCATCCGCCGGTTGTGGCTTCGGGGCCGCTCCACGTCGAGGTCGACGTGCATCAGCCTCGCACTGTGGACATTGCCGCCCTCATGCCTGGCGTTGTCACAAGCGGGCGCACCATCGTGTTCGATACCGAGAGCATGGCGGCTGCCTACGGCATGCTTCAACTCATTGTCATGCTCACACAGCTCGCGCCTTAAGCACGGGCACGTCCAAGGGCCGGCCGATCCTCAGAGGGGTGAGGCATGTTCGAGGTACGTCTCGTCGTCCACTCTCCAAACGGCAGTCGTCTGGCCGTGCTTCCGCACCCGCTGAGCGTGGAGGTCGGATGCCCGCTCGATGACGTGCCTGCGTTGAAGATGGGCTACAGCGACAAGGCGACGAACGCCGAGCTACTTGCTCAGCCGTGTGAGGTCGCTGTCGAACGGTCCGAGGACGGCAGTACGTGGACCGAGGCGTACGACTCGCGATTCTTGCGGATCAAGCGGCGCAGCGACGGCACTGACCGAACGGGCGTGTCCCAGTTCGAGCTGCCCGGCTGGATCTGGCAGCTCCGTAAGGTGGTCCTCTATCCAGGCAGTCAGCCGCTCGTGGACGGTAAGCGCGCTTTCCTGACGGCCACCGCAGGCGAGATTCTGCAAACGTTCCTCGTCGAGGCGCAGGCCAGGGGAGTGGTGCCCGGTATCGCATGGGACTTCACGCCGACGTGGGACAGCGCCGGCCAGGCGTGGAGCAAGGTCGTCTCCATCTACTACGAGCCGGGCATCGACGCGCTGACCTGCCTGATCAACTTGGCCGAGCAGGGTGTCGTGGACTTCCGCACGCTCGGCCGGACGGTCCAGCTTTACAACCCGGACACCCAGCTCGCGCGAGACCTTGCGAGCGGGCCAGCGCCGGTTGATCTGCGCTACGGCAGGGACATCGTCGAAGCGCCCGAGATGGGCACGCTTGAGGATCGCGCCAGCTCGGTGTTGGTTCGCGGCGACAACGGTTTCCAGATCACCGTCAGCAGCTCCAACCATGGGCCGTGGGGCAAATGGGAGACGTACGTTGGCCAGGGCGGCGTGTCCGACACAGGAACAGCGGTCCTGCTCGCCGACGCGGCGCTTGCCCGCTCGGGCGCGGAACGGGTGCAGCGTACCCGAAGCCTCGTCATCGGCCCGGACACGCGGTGGCTGCCGTGGCGTGACTACCGGCCCGGCGACCGCATTCGCACCCCGGGCGCGAACGGGACGCTGGAGAGCTTGCGCATTCGGCAGATGACGGTGACGCGGGACTCCAAGGGCGTGCTCGGCGGCAACGTTGTCCTCAACGACAGGCTGCTCGAACGTGAGATCAGATTGTCGCGCCGCGTTGCTGGCATCGTCGGCGGCAGTACGGCGGACGGCGGCTCCGGTGCCCGCCCGGCACCCGAGACGCCCAGCCCTCGGACTCCAACGGCACCGATCGGGCTGCTGGTCGATCCGCACGCCTACATCGACTCCAGCGGCTTCCCGCAGGGACAGGTATCGGTGAGCTGGAACGCCGTTACTCAGGACATCGGTGGCGTCGCCTTGAACGTCGGCGGCTACGAGGTGTACGCCCGCGTCAACGAGGCCGGGGCGCTGTGGTTCCTGATTGCGCTCACCGAGGCGGGCGACACGAATGCCACCTACAGCCCTCTCACTGTAGGGAAGCAGTACCAGTTCAAAGTCAGGGCGATCAACCTGGGCAAGAAGGGGCCGTTCTCCTCCTCGCTGGCGGTGACCATCCCGGACGACGCCGACGCGCCGCCAGCGCCGACCGCTCCCCTGCCCGCTACTCGCCTCGGCGTGGTCCACGTCGAGTGGGACGGCCTCGGTGGCGGCAGCGAGCCGATGCCTCCCGACTTCGTCCGGGTACGGGTCTGGATGCAGGACCCGCTCGCGCCCGGCTGGTCCGAGATTGGGTACCTGGAGTCCGCGGGCTCGATCGTCATCCCCGGCCTTCCGTACGGGCAGGACCGCGAGTTCGCGTTCTCCGCGATCGACCACAGCGGCAACGAGTCGGCCCGCAGCGCCACCGCGACCATCCAGCCCGCGCAACTGGTCGTGGGAGACGCTGCTGACGACAGCATCACGACCGGCAACCTCGTTGCCAACGCGGTCACGGCCGCGAAGCTGGCGGTGGGCGCGGTCGAGGCTGGCCACATTGCCGCCAATGCGGTGACGGCGGACAAGCTGGCGGCCGTGCTCGCGTTGGTGACGCGCATCGTGGCGGGCAACCCGGCCGGGGCGCGCGTGGAACTCAACGGCGGCGGGCTCGAAGCCTACGACGCTTCCAGCGTGCAGACGGTGGCCGTGTCGTCAGCCTCAGGCGCGGTGTCGATCGTCGGCCAACTCGCCACGGGCGTGGTCGGCCGGCGCATCATTGTCAACCCCAGCGGCTCCGCAGATCCGGAGATCAGGTTCATGCCGGGCTCCGGCTCGAACTACGCGAGGATCTACGCTGACACCGATGGGGCGATTGTGTCCCGTTCGGGCCTCAACACCGCAGGGGGATCGGCGTGCCGTGACGTGGCTGCGGGGCGATGAGTACCGGATGCAGTTGTTTGACGCGACGTCGGGCCTGGGCAGCGGCGGCTATCTGTTCGCGGACAAGAACGAGCTGGAAGTCGGCTACAACGACCCGACCCCGGCGTTGAACCGGTTCCGGTTCACTGCGGCGGCGGCCGAGTACAAGGGCATGTGGACCCATAGCGGCGCCGAAGCCGGGCTGATCATGAAGACGGTGACGATCACTATCGGCACGAGCTTGGGCACCGTCCAGTGGAGCGCCCCGGTCATGTCGTCCGTGCCGTTCGCCGTGATGAGTTTGCACTACGCCGGTCCGGGCGTCGTTACCACCTACATGACGGCGCGCAGCACGTCGGGCTTTACCATCCGGTGCGACAGCAGCGGCGCATCCGGCTCGGCAACGGCAATGATCTGGGCATGGCGTGCGTAGCTTGCCACGAAGAGGGAGCGTTCTGGTGCAGCAGTGGACGATTGTTGACGTTGAGGAGACGACGGGCGACGACGGCCGTACTCCTTACTGGGTGATCGTGTACGAGGTGCCGGAAGAGGTGTCTCCGGACGGGCGGTGGCGCTACTACGTGCTGAAGGAGTCGGTCGAGTATCGGGCCGCCGAGTTTGGGTTGACAGACATCGACGACGTGTTGGACGTGCTCGTGCATGAGTCGCTGCTGATCGAGCTCCAGTCCATCGGAGTGCTGCCGATGGTGACGCCGTCGTCTATGGACGCCGCTACGGCGCATGAGGTGGTGCGGGGGCAGATCGCGCATTGCCGTGAGCGGCACGCCACGGTGGTCACGGTACAGGGGAGCGGCGCAGCGAGAGCACGGGTTGCCGACCCGCTCCAGACGATCCGCGACGCCTGCCGGATTGATCTGATCCGCACGGCTGAGCTGCGGCTGGAGATCGACCGGGCACTGAACCCATTTCAGGCTTCCCAGCGAGTGCCCTGGTCACAGCATGATCGCAAGTCCGGTGTTAGCCCCATGACGTAGCAGAGCTCCTGGTAG